>NZ_JAXHDE010000003.1:0-234633 GCF_037072005.1 Pseudogracilibacillus sp. SO10305
AAATCAATCGTTCATTTTTGAACGATATGGGCCTGAGTGGACTCGAACCACCGACCTCACGCTTATCAGGCGTGCGCTCTAACCAGCTGAGCTACAGGCCCATCATATTAGTTATAATGGAGCGGGTAGGGGGAATCGAACCCCCGACATCAGCTTGGAAGGCTGGAGTTTTACCACTAAACTACACCCGCATGTAAAAGTAAAAGTTTTTTGCGACAAGTTCTATCTTAACACATTCAGAACATGATTGCAACAAATTTGATTATTTATTTTTGGTGCGGTCGAGAGGACTTGAACCTCCACCGAGTAAACCCGACTAGGCCCTCAACCTAGCGCGTCTGCCATTCCGCCACGACCGCAGAAAGTATATATGCTTTCAAGTAATATGCGTTTATGACATTACTTCACTTACTCAGTTATCTCTTTATTAAGGTGAGCCATACAGGATTCGAACCTGTGACCCTCTGATTAAAAGTCAGATGCTCTACCACCTGAGCTAATGGCTCCTATTTATGTTTCGCATGATCAAGCATCAAAACTAGGCAACTCATTAACTAACAGAGCATCAAGTTTGAAATACTTTAAACTCATTTGAAAAGAAATGGCTGGGCTACTAGGATTCGAACCTAGGGTGACGGAACCAAAATCCGTTGCCTTACCGCTTGGCGATAGCCCAATCATTACTTAATGATTCGGTTAAAATAAAGTGACCCCTACGGGATTCGAACCCGTGTTACCGCCGTGAAAGGGCGGTGTCTTAACCACTTGACCAAGGGGCCATGAATTCTAATGGCGGAGAAGGAGGGATTTGAACCCTCGCGCCGCGATAGCGACCTATACCCTTAGCAGGGGTACCTCTTCAGCCTCTTGAGTACTTCTCCATAATGGCTCCACAGGTAGGGTTCGAACCTACGACCGATCGGTTAACAGCCGATTGCTCTACCACTGAGCTACTGTGGAATCATAATAATTTACTTATACCCTATTCTCTAGGGTGTAGCTTCCTAATGGCCTCGTCGTGCACCATGCACTCCTTGTAAACTTTACTTACATTCCGTTTCTCTACCATTGAACTACTATGTAATATAATTGCTTGTATCCATTTGGTAAATCTGTAACTTCTATACAATGTGCTCGCTTCCGCTTCACATATGTTTTGAATAGCTACTGATGATTATGTACAAACAAATAACAAATGCTACTTTATTACTATATTTAATTGTACTCAGAAATGCAAGTTTTTTGATATTTGCATTTTCGCCTTCTCGCTTGCGCTTGTTGTCCTACCACGTGTTATATAGTAAGTTCCACCCGAACTTTCATAACACTTTTTTTGTAACAGCAAGAACTACTATACATGAATTAGTTTTCAATGTCAACAGTTTTAAATTCTTTTTTAAAAAGTTTTTAATTCCGTTTGTCTTAAATTAACTTATCATGTTTTGTGCTATTTCGTCAATTAATATACTAAAGCTTTCAACGGTTTTTTAACCGCCTCGTTTGACGCTAGAAATTATATTACATCGTTTTTATTTTATATGCAATCATTTTGATGCTCGCTACAAATTGATTATTTCTTTTGAATTGTCTTTACATTTTACCTACATTAAAAAAACCTTTGTCTTATCATATTTCTTCCGGTTGTTCCCTCCTTTCTTTTACTATGTAATGATATAATATACATAAACTTATATCGAAAGAAGGTGTTTTACGATGCAATATTTCATGAAAAACCTTTTTATCGGTATGTCCAACAATAAGACACTTCAAACAATGGCACAAAAATGGGGATACCGAATTGTCGCCGATCAATTCATTGCTGGAACAAATTTAGAAGATGCCTTGGAGACCGTTCGAACATTAAATGCAAAAGGGTTTAGTTGTACGGTTGACCATTTAGGAGAATTCGTTACGGAAAAAGAGGTATCTATTCAAGCGAAGGAAAAGATCATTCAATTTATGCACTGTATAAATGAGGAACAACTCGATTGTCATATTTCTTTAAAGCTTACACAACTCGGCTTAGATATTTCTGAAGAATTTTGTTTACATTTAATGAAGGAAATATTAGATGTCGCAAGTAAGTATCAAATTTTCATTAATATTGACACTGAGGATTATGCACATTATCATGCTACATTTCGTATTTTGAATGAGTTATTATTGGACTATAATTATGTTGGGACGGTTATTCAAAGTTATTATTACCATGCAGAGGCTTTAATGGAACAATTAAAGGATGTTCGATTAAGAATCGTAAAAGGCGCATATAAAGAAAGTGCAGAAGTCGCTTACCAACAAAAAGACGAGATTGATGCAAAATTCCTGCACTTATCAAAAAAACGTTTAAAGGAAGGGACATTCACCTCTTTCGCTACACATGACCATTATATGATTCATGCTTTACTTCAATATATTGAAGAAGAAAACATCGATAAAAATAAAATAGAGTTTCAAATGTTATATGGTTTTAGAGAAGAGCTTCAAGAAAAACTTAAAAATGAAGGGTATCGATTCACGGTTTATTTACCATATGGAGAAGATTGGTTCGGATATTTCATGAGAAGATTAGCAGAACGACCAAGGAATATGGAACTTATTATTAAAAATCAACTATATGAAAATAATAAGTTAAAAAAGAAACCGATACTTTTAACCGCTAGTACTATTGGTGTACTTGCCTTTGTATGGAGAAGTTTTAAAAAGAAATGATAAGAAAACCTTTAATAAAAAAACATCCTATCGCTTACGATGAAGCTAGGATGTTTTTTACTATAGAACCTTCGTCTACCTATAAACAAAAAAGACGAACATAAATGGGAAGGTATAAATAAAGAATGATTGCTATTTTCCCACATTTATCGTTCGTCTTCTTGATGTTCTTCTTCATAAAAGGATTTAAAGCCTAGCCCTAAACTAATTTCTAACGCGTGATCAACTTGCTTCATCGTTTTCTTATCTAATCTCGTAATTTTATCTGTCAATCTTTGCTTATCTAACGTCCGTATTTGCTCTAATAAAATAACGGAGTCTCTTTCTAGTCCATGTTCTTTGGCTTCTATCTCAACATGGGTAGGTAATTTTCCCTTTTGAATTTTCGCAGTTATAGCAGCGACTACGATCGTCGGGCTAAAACGATTACCGATATCATTTTGGATGACCAACACTGGTCTTACCCCACCTTGTTCAGATCCGACAACTGGTGATAGGTCTGCGAAATATATATCGCCGCGTTGTACGATCAACACGCTACACCCCGATCACTAAGCGGTCATAGGTGTTTTCGGCCTCCTCTTCAGCTAAAAATGCTTCTGAACAAAGATGTAAATTAATTTTTGCCATCTCCACATAGCCTTTTTGCATCGTCTCATGCAACTCTCGTACTTCATGTTTATACTCAATATAACTTTTCGTTGCATGATAAATTAATTCATTAATGTCTTTATTCTCGTGCTTCGCCAAAATGTCTACTTCCGCAAATAGTTTTTTAGGTAGTGAAATGCGTAACTCTTCAAATCGATTTGGCAACACCCAACACCTCCATTAATCCGTGAAGTTCCTAAACATATTTCTTTTATAATAGCATGTTATCTATGCTTATGCAAAAAGAATTCAGTAAATTTGTCTTTTTTTCAGCAATATTGTCGAGGTACTCGACTCGTTATCATACAAGGAATTTCGTAATTGATTGTTTCTAAATAATTCGCCGCTTCATCCATGTCAATAAATGCATCATCTTCTCCACCTAATAATGTAACTTGTTCCCCAACTTCATATGGCCCATCTAAGCGCACCATCATTGAATCCATACAGATTCTACCGACAATCGGCATTCTTTTTCCAGCGATTAGCACTTCAAAACCTTGTAATTTTCTCGTCCAGCCATCTGCATATCCAATTGGTATCGTTCCAATCCACATATCTGTTTCAGCGACAAAGTTTGCGCCATAGCCAACAAAGTCTCCTGCTTTAATCTTTTTCACTTGGATCAGTTCACTATATAAGGAATAAGCCTGTTCCAATGTAACATTATTTAATTGTCTGATCTCCGCCGATGGATATAAACCATATAAAGAAACACCAAATCTCGTATATCGTTTCATTTTTTCAGGATACTGAATTCCTGCCGCACTATTACCGACATGTGTCATAATTGGTTCGTCATGTATACTCGCTAAAATGTGCAACATCTTTTCGTAATTTTCATATTGTGCATGGAAATGGGCACTATCAATATCATCTGCTGTAGCAAAATGAGTAAATGCACCAGTTAATTTTAGTTGCGGATTTTTATGGATTGCTGTAACGATTTTTCGTAATTCTTCTTCTGTACAAATTCCTGTACGATTCATCCCTGTTTCAAATTCCACATGTATGTGTAAAGGGGATTCAAATTGCAGCTCTTTTACCGCTTCTATCCATGCGTGTTCATAGACGTTTATCGTTATATGATGTGATGCTGCTACATGGGCATCTTCTGGATGGACACGACCGACTACTAAAATTGGCGCGACAATTCCGTGCTTTCTTAAATGAATTGCCTCTTCTAATAAAGCTACCATTAAAAAGTCTACCCCTGCATTAAGTAGCACATTTGCTACTTCTACACTTCCGTGACCGTATCCATCAGCTTTTACAACGCCCATTACATGGTTTTCATCGTCTAATAAACTTTGTAACTGACGTATATTATGTCCAATCGATTGTAAATTTATGACTGCTTTTGTACGACGATACATAAAATACCCCTTTCTACATCTGTATGTTCATTTCTTTCGAATATTTTGTTATATGTAAATATGATTAAATTTTACTTTATGATTAGGGATATTTCAATTATATTTATCGTTATATAAAGATAAATAGTTAATGTTATTCACCTATTTCCATCATTCAAAAATAACGAAGGATGAATCGTTCTAAATGATGTATGTAATTGTCTGTCACATTCCAGTATACATTCGCTTATTTAATTCCTTTTCCTTCTAATGAATTTGCTACTTCTGTTAATTGCTCTGTAGACATCGTTTCACTAGCGACATAATATTTGATGCCGTTTTTTGTCCATTCTATCGTCCCATTTGATATAGCGGCAACGGAATCTTTCATTTCCACCATTTCTCCATACACTTCTTCTGTATAGGTTTCATCTTTTACTGCTTCGTTTTCTTGAATGAGTGTAAATGAATCTTCCCCTTCAAATGTCATAATAATTCTCTTGCCATTTTCTGTTTGTATTTCTTTTTCCTCTACTAATGTCGCACCAAATGTTTCAAGTGGATACTGTACTTCCAAAACATTCGAATCAACTTCCACATCAACACTTGCGTGTAGGCTCTCTAGCACTTTGTCTTTATGAAATGTCTCCTCATCAAATGCAACATCTGTTTCTGCATTGGAGAAAATTACTTCGATTAATGTATTTTTTTCCTCGTCTAATACGTGTACCGCTTGTGGGAGCAATGTCTTCTTATTAATATAAATTTCTTCTGAAGGTAAATTAGATTGATGTTCATAATTTGTTTTTGCCTCAAACAAATAATAATCATCCATTTCCGTAAATGTCGCTTCTTTATCTTCCATTATATCGCGAATGACGGATTGATATAAATATGGTTGACTACTGTTTTCAGGCCATTCCGATTGAAACTTAAAGGTCTTTTTTATATCGGGCGTTAATACAAACACCCCTTCATTATTTTTCAAAATAATTTGCCCTGTTTTTTCTTCTTCATTCATTAAGGTTACTTTGAAATGATCGTTATCCTCTTTTTTATATAAAACTTCTACATCATATGTGCGCGCTTCTTTTCCTGTATGCATTGTCATCTTCGCTTCCATCTTATAGCTCGTCATATCTTCGAGCTCAGATGATAACTTTTTTACGATTGATTCCTTCGAAGTGTTAGAACAAGCTGCTAGCAAAATAATTGCGAACATCGCCAAAAATGTTGCTAATATCCTTTTCACATTTTTTCTCCCCTTCCTCTATAGTTCGTACAACATATATATGAGAGAAAAAATGTACTTATGCTTTTATGTTAAAACAACTTGTGCAACTGCATAATGTTCACTATGTGAAATAGATAAGAAAATATCGTATGAAGCGTCTTGCACGAACATTTCCGGTGCACCACATTCATTAGATAAAATTTCAATATGTTGTAAGCTCAATTTCCCAAGCCCTGTTCCTGCTGCTTTTGCATATGCTTCTTTCGCTGCAAAACGTCCCGCAACATACTCGAGCTTTCTTCGTTCCGTCGGCAATGTCGTATAGTGGATATATTCATTTTCGGTTAAAATTCGTTTCACAATACGGCTGTTTTTATCCATTGCTCTTTTTATTCTTGTTATTTCTACGATATCAATTCCTATTCCTTTTACCATATAAGTTACCTTTCCTTCATTTTTAGTCCATTCTATCATATCATTAATATGTAATATTCCTATTATTTGGAGGGAAGTCATATGTTCATCCGAACAGAGCGTAGCATTAAGGAATTTTTTGAACTATATCCTGTCGTTTCAATCATCGTTATAATCCATTTCGTTTTATGGGCGAGCTTTTCTTTATTTCGCCTTCCGATCGGGGCAACGATTTTTGATTTAGGAATCGGTCATAATTTTTCAGTATTCCATGGAGAATATTGGCGACTCCTTACCCCGGTGTTTTTACACATACAACTCGGCCATCTAATTTTTAACTCATTTGCCCTTGTCATTTTTGGTCCTGCACTCGAAAGAATGTTAGGTATTCCAAAGTTTATTTTCGTTTATTTATTTACGGGAATTGCCGGAAATCTTGGTACATACATTATTGATCCGACTTCATCCGTACCACACTTAGGTGCTTCAGGGGCAATTTATGGGTTATTCGGTCTTTATATTTACATGGTATGGATGCGGAAAGATTTAATGGATAAAGGTAGTGCAAATATTGTAACGGTCGTTTTCGTGATTGGGCTTGTTATGACATTTATTCAGCCGAACATCAATATCGCTGCACATATATTCGGATTTATCGCTGGCTTTGCAACAGGACCAATTATTTTAAAAAATGCTGTCCCATTTTTTATTGCGAGAGTTCGTGTAAAGCGACGTGACGATGATGATATTGGGTTTGATCCAAACCGATGGAAGAAAAAACGTCGCCGGCCATCTGCATTACGAAAAAATATTTTTTGGATTATTTTAATTGTGCTAGTTGTTTTCGGGCTTATCGGGAAGTACTTTTAGTCTGTTCTTACCGATACCGTTCTGTTAAAATAAAGAGAGAACATGTGAAATTGATATGGAGGAGAAATGGTGGTGTCAATCATTGTTTGAAATATTACTGCATGAACATTCACTGTATGCCTTGTTTAAACTTCATTGGCTCATCCTTATATTGGCCATCGTTTATTTTTATGTAAAAAATGTCATTCAATCACCATTATATAATGTGACTGCATGGCAAAAAACATATTTTTTTACAGCAGTATTTTTAGGCTTCCTTATAAAGTGTACACCACTTGATGTATTAGGAAGTCATTATTTCTTTAGTGTACATGTTTTCCAAATGGCTTTTGCATATTTTGTTATTATTCCACTACTCATTTTATCTTTGCCTGTAAACTTTTTACGAAAGTATATTTGGGGACATCGAACTAAGTTTGCATTAAATATTTTAGCACATCCGTGGTTAACACTCGTTACATTTAATGGATTACTTACTTTATATTTAATTCCTTCTATTTTTAACTTAGTTCATATGAATGTGGTCGTAGTTTATATTGTACAGGTCGTTATTTTTTTCAGCGCCATATTTATGTGGTGGGTAATTATTCATCCAGTCCCAGAAATAAAAGGATTCGGACATTTAATGCGTGCTTTATATATTTTCTTAGCTTCTGTCGCCCTGTTTCCAATCGGATTTTTCTACGTCATAATTCAAAATGAGTTTTTTCCGATGTATGTTGAAACAGCCGGTACGTTTATTCCTGCTTTTACAGCTGTCTATGACCAGCAGGCTGCAGGAGGCATTTTGAAAATTATCCAATTAGCGAGTTATGCTGTCGCGTTATTAGTTATATTATTTAAGTGGGGAAAAATAGAGGAAGATAGAGAAGGAACGATCGATGATGAAAACATTCGTTATGTGCGTGGTGTTGTCGTTCATTTAGATAAAAAGAAATAAAGGTTGGGGCATTAGTAGGTAAAGCCGTTTTTAAAACGATTTTTTCTAACTAGTAGCGCCCCAACTTTTTTATTGAATAATTTCTAATTCAGGCATCCATTGTGACATATGTTCTTTTATTTCCTTATAATGTTTTTGTGCATCTTTTAATTGTTTATCTGTTAATTCATGCATCGGAATCACTTTAAAATTACGCCAGTTTTGATAAAAGTTATATGTCGGCAAAAATTGTGGTGTATGGAGTTCGATATTAACATCGCCTCCCTCTACTGTCTTCTTCACTGTAAAACGAAACATCCCACCAATTAAACGATGCAGTTCATCTTGTCCAGATAAAAAATTACCTAAGGAGTAAATGACAAGTGTTTCATTACCATTTTTCCCTTCCACCCATTCAGCCGGTTGCAAAACATGCGGATGATGACCTAAAACAGCGTCTACTTCCAAATCAGCAACGAATTGCACGAGGTCTTTTTGTGCATCGTTCGGCAATCGAATATATTCATCACCAAAATGCAAACTAATGATTGTAACATCCGCTTCTGATTTTGCCTGTTTCATATCTATAGCAATTTTATCTTTATCAATTAAATTAACTAAATAATCTTTCCCTTCTGGTACTGGTATACCATTCGTTCCGTACGTATATGCAAGAAATGCGACATCGATTCCTTCATCTGTTTCAATGACACGTAATTTTTTCGCATCTTGTTTATCTTTATATGCACCGACATATGGCATATTTATTTTATCCCAATGTGCGAGTGCGTTTTGAATCGCTTCTTCTCCACGGTCTAATGTATGGTTGTTTGCCAGTGAAACAATGTCTACACCACTCTCTTTCAATGCGTCGCCAATTTCAGTCGGGCTATTAAATTGTGGATAAGAAGACAAACCGATTTCTTCCCCGCCAATCATCGTCTCCTGATTTGCGAATGTAATCGTACTTTCTTTAAAATACGGTTTAACGAGTTCTAACATCGGCATAAAATCATAGCCTTCATCTGTTTTAGCATCTTTATACACGGTGTCATGAAGCAATATATCTCCAATAGCGGCAATCGTTATTTCCGCTTCGTCTTTTTCAGGTGCTTGCTCGTCTGCTCGTTGTTCTTCATTTATAACCGGTGCTTCTTCCGATTCATTTGCTACATTATTTGTCATTGTTTCTTTTTCTACATTATTCATTTCTGTTTCGTCTTCCTGTTCATGCTGTACGATCGTATACTCCAAAGAAATCTCTTTCGGTCCACATGCCGCTAATAGGACAAGGGGCATGATGTATAGGAAAATTATTCTTTTCATCTTCATGGTGCAAATCCTTTCTACATCCAAATAAAGAACTATTTCTAAAATTGTACATGATAATTTTATAACTCGTTATCAATAATCAAGTCTTTCTATAATGGTCGCATTCGCCATTCCCATTCCTTCACAAATCGCGAGTAATCCATACTTACCTTCGCGTCGTTCTAATTCATGTAATAAAGTAACGAGCAATTTCGTCCCGGTCGCTCCTAATGGATGTCCTAATGCAATTGCTCCACCATTTACATTCAATTTTTCTTCTTTTGCATCATCTATTTCTTGAAGCCATGCCAAAGGAACGGAGGCAAACGCTTCGTTTACTTCATATAAGTCGATTTCATCCATCGTTAAGTTGGATCTTTCAAGCACGTCTTTTGTCGCAGCAATCGGCCCCGTTAACATCAACGTCGGATCTGAACCTACGACAGTCCTTGCCACAATTTTTGCGCGTGGGCGAAGTCCGAGTTGTTCCGCTTTTTCACGGGACATTAATAATACAGCACTTGCTCCATCACTCATTTGGCTCGCATTTCCTGCTGTTACTTTCCCATCTTCCTGGAAAACGGCTTGTAAATTTGCTAACGCTTCTACTGAACTATTTTCTCGAGGTCCTTCGTCCATTTTAAAAATAGTGCCATCCTCCAGTTCAATCGGTATGATTTCGTCGGAAAACTTTCTTCCCTTTATTGCATGTAATGCTTTTTCATGGCTTTTTACAGAAAATGTGTCTAATTGTTCTCGTGATAGTTTCCATTTTTCTGCGATGAGTTCTGCGGATATACCTTGATTTACAATACGATGTTTTTCTAGTAGTCTTTCACTATGCTTTGTCTCACCAATATTTTGAAACATCGGTGCACGCGTCATACTCTCTACCCCACCTGCAATAACGACATCCATATCCCCTGCCATAATTGCTTGCGCAGCAAAATGAACTGCTTGTTGACTTGATCCACATTGACGATCGATTGTTACACCAGGAACGGTCGTCGGAAAACCAGCCATTAAAGAAGCTGTCCGTGCGACATTCATCGCTTGTTCTCCTATTTGTGTGATAGAACCAATAATGACATCTTCCACCATATCCTTTTCAATTGACGCTCGTTGGACTAACGCTTCTAACACATCTGCAAGCAATTCATCTGAACGATAATTAGCTAAGGCTCCTTTTCTTTTCCCTACTGCCGTTCGACATCCTTCAATAATCACCACTTCACGCATATTCTCACCCCACATACATTCATTAATTACATTGTACTATTAATTTTCATTTCATGTAATGCTTATGGCAAATCAGACGTAATTTTCTGAATTATTATATGTGATATGGTATGATAATGCTAGAATGAAATGCATACGGAGGGGTTTGTCGTGAAACGATATTTAACGACGATTTTCGTTATTGCTAGTATGATTGTTGTCTTTATCGGCATGAAATCTGAAGTAAGATGGGCTGGCATCGCTACATGGGCAATTGCCTTTTTGTTACTAATGTTTGCTGCCTATTTCACGAAATACATTCCGAATAAAAAAAACAATGAAGAGCAGGAACGTAATTTTATAGAAAGTGAGTGACCAACATGAAAAAATTCGCAGTAGTTTTATCCATGAAAGATGAAGAAAAAAGCGCAACACACCGTCAAGCTCATTTAGATTTTTTAGATGAAATGAGAAAATTAAACCGAGTATTACTTTTCGGCCGTTTTCCAGATGGAAGTGGAGGTCTCGTCATTTATGAAGCTGAGACACGAGAAGAAGTAGAAGCTTGGGTGAAGGAAGATCCTTACATCACACTTGGTGCAAGAGATTATTCTATTCATGAGTGGGATATGCAGACGGATCACGAATTCGTACGTAAAAGCTAGAGTCTTGCCTGTTTGAGTGGATTGAATGGGTGTAGTTCTGCGAGGGATGGCGGATGCGACCTCCAACAGATGCAACCTCAGGCAAAACGGATGCAATAACGCGGGATACAGATGCAACACTAAGCAAAACGGATGCAATAACGCGAGATGCAGATGCGACACTTAGCAAAACAGATGCAATAACGCGAAATGCAGATGCAACACCAAGCAAAACGGATGCAATAACGCGAGATGCAGATGCAACACCAGGCAAAACAGATGCAATAACGCGAAATGCAGATGCGACACTTAGCAAAACAGATGCAATAACGCGAGATGCAGATGCGACACTTAGCAAAACGGATGCAATGATGGGGGAAGCGGATGCAACACCAGGCAAAGCAGATGCAATAACGCGAAATGCAGATGCAACACCAGGCAAAACAGATGCAATAACGCGAGATGTAGATGCAACACCAAGCAAACCAGATGCAATAACGCGAAATGCAGATGCAACACCAGGCAAAACAGATGCAATAACGCGAGATGCAGATGCGACACTTAGCAAAACGGATGCAATAACGCGAAATGCAGATGCAACACCAAGCAAATCGGATGCAATGACGTGAAATGCAGATGCAACACCAGGCAAAACGGATGCAATAACGCGAAATGCAGATGCAACACCAGACAAATCGGATGCAACACATCACAATCATCAATAAAGGACCAACACTTCATAAAAATGTGTTGGTCCTTTGTTGTATTTATTTATTTTTCGACATTTTATCGCGTTTGTTTTTATCTAAATATTTTTTACGTAAACGAATTGATTCAGGTGTCACTTCACAATATTCATCGTCACTTAAATATTGAATTGCTTCCTCCAACGACATGGAGCGTGTTTTACGAATAATGGAAGTTTGGTCTTTATGCGCGGAACGAATATTCGTTAAATGTTTTTCACGCGTAATATTCACCGTTAAATCATTTTCGCGGTTATGTTCTCCGACAATCATCCCCGCATAAACCTCTGTTCCTGGTCCTACAAAGATTGTTCCACGATCTTCTAAATGTAAAATTCCGTATGCTGTCGCCTTACCATTTTCTAGTGCGACGAGTACACCTTGGCGGCGGCCACCAACATAACCTTTTACAACTGGAGCATACCCACTGAAACTATGGTTTAAAATACCGTAGCCACGTGTTTGCGACATGAATTCTGTCATATAACCGAGTAATCCACGCGATGGAACCGTGAAAATAAGACGAACTTGCCCGTTTCCATCGTTAATCATGTCGAGCATTTCTCCTTTACGTTCCCCGATTGATTCCATTACACCACCAGTATATTCTTCTGGCACATCAATTTGTACGCGCTCCATCGGTTCACAAACTTTCCCATCTATTTCCTTCGTAATAACTTGCGGCTTGGAAATTTGTAATTCAAATCCTTCACGACGCATATTTTCAATTAAAATAGATAAGTGGAGTTCACCACGTCCAGAAACAATCCACGCATCTGGTGATTCTGTCGGTGTAACACGTAAACTTACATCTGTTTCCAGTTGTGTTAATAAACGTTCTTCAATTTTTGCAGATGTAATATATTTACCTTCTTTTCCTGCAAACGGACTGTTATTTACTAAAAACGTCATTTGTAATGTCGGTTCATCAATATGCAATAATGGTAAAGCCTCTAGATGATCTGCCGGGCAAATCGTTTCACCGATATTAATATTTTCCATACCAGAAACCGCAACAATGTCTCCAGCTTTCGCTTCTTTAATTTCTAAACGATCTAAGCCGAAGAAACCGAATAATTTGGTTACACGGAAACTTTTTTCTGTTCCATCCTGTTTTATTAACACGACACGGTCCCCTACTTTAATCGTACCACGGTGGACACGCCCAATACCGATACGGCCTACATAATCGTTATAATCTAGTAATGTCACTTGTAATTGTAATGGTTCTTCTACATTATCAACAGGTGCTGGAATATATTCAATAATCGTTTCAAAAATTGGATCCATCGTCTGCTGTTGATCTTCAGGCTCTCTTCCGGAAGTTCCGTTTAATGCAGATGCATATAACACAGGAAACTCCAATTGATCATCATCTGCACCAAGATCAATAAATAAATCGAGCACTTCATCGACGACATGTTCTGGTCGTGCGTTCGGACGATCAATTTTATTTAACACGACAATTGGTTTAATTTTTGCTTCTAATGCTTTCTTTAAAACGAAACGCGTTTGTGGCATTGTTCCTTCGTAAGCGTCTACGACTAAAATAACTCCATCTACCATTTTTAAAATTCGCTCAACTTCTCCCCCGAAGTCCGCGTGTCCCGGTGTATCTAAAATATTAATCGTCGTTTCACCATGACGAACCGCTGTATTTTTAGATAAAATTGTAATACCACGTTCTTTTTCTATATCATCAGAGTCCATCGCTCTTGATTCAACTTGTTCATGTTCTTGAAAAATCCCTGAGTATTGTAATAACTGATCGACTAATGTCGTTTTTCCATGGTCAACGTGAGCAATAATTGCGATATTTCGAATATCTTCTCTTAAATTCATTCATGTACGCTCCCTATATTAAGTATCTTAAAGCGTACTTAGTATACATGATGCTATGCGTCTTGTCATGTATTTTTAACTAAAAATTAGGATAAAAATATAATTTCCGCTTAATTTCGATCTATCGGTGAACTGCTCGATGTACCATATCGTTCGACAAAAGTGAAAATATCCATCTCCCCAAAAGGTTCCCGTTCCTCCTGTATTGGTACATCTATTTTATTTTCACTATGTTCCACACATGTATCTGCTGCAGGGATCGCAAGCAATCTTTCATATGAAATCGGTTCACTACAAACGCGACAAATCCCATATGTTCCATCTTCCATCGCATGTAATGCCTCGTTAATATTTTCCAATTCCTCTTCCGCATGTCGTTGAAAGGTTGCTGACCTTTCTTTATCATATAATTCTGTCGCTTGATCACCCGGATGGTTATCATAATTCGATAACTCTCCTGTCATCTCTTCACTAATCTCCTCTGATCCGACTTTTTCAATCATTTCTGTTTGACGCTCAAGCAACATCTCCTTTAATTTTTCTTTCCTTCTATTCGTTAACATCGAATCCCTCCTAAATAAAACGTCCTTTGTATACTATGCATCAACACATATTTTTGATTCTTTAATTTCAAAACAATTTTATGTTAAAATATGCATATGCATCATTTTCTTAATTCTCTAAAAATTAATAGGGAGGAAATAGTATATGACCGAAAAAGCAACGATTGGTTTTATAGGAACTGGAGTAATGGGTGAAAGCATGGCACGACATTTAATGAATGCCGGCTATCCAGTACATATTTTTACTCGTACGAAAGCAAAAGCCCATACATTAATGGAAGAAGGCGCAATTTGGGAAGACTCTGTTACAAACATCGCCAAAAAATCAGACATCATTATTACGATGATTGGTACACCAAAAGATGTAGAAGATGTATACTTTAACAGTGCTGGTCTCATTGCCCATGCAAAACAAGGTACATATTTAATCGATATGACGACATCCAAACCTTCCTTAGCGAAAGAAATTTATGAAAAAGCAAAGGAAAAAGATTTACACGCTCTTGATGCGCCTGTTTCTGGTGGAGATGTCGGTGCAAAAAATGCAAAATTAGCTATTATGGTCGGTGGCGAAGAAAATGTTTTCAATGAGATGTTACCAATATTTCAAATAATGGGAGAAAATATTCGCCTGCAAGGTCCTGCCGGAAGTGGGCAACATACGAAGGCTGTGAATCAAATATCGATTGCACCAGCAATGGTCGGACTTTGTGAAGCATTAATGTACGCTAAAAACGCTGGACTTGATCCGAAAGAAGTACTTGCTTCCATTTCTACAGGTGCTGCAGGAAGTTGGTCTATGGACAATTATGCGCCGAGAATGATTGACGGCAATTTTGACCCTGGATTTGCAATCAAACATTATATTAAAGATATGAAAATTGCACTCGAATCTGCACAAGAAATGAATATGCAAACGCCTGGGTTAGAGCTTGCTTTAGCGATGTACGAAAAGCTAGCAGAAAAAGGAGAAGGCGAAAACGGCATTCATGCATTATTAAAATATTATGAGGAATGATTAAAAAAGTGGAACAAATATGAAGACGAACGCTGTCTTTCACTGTTCCACTTTTTCATTAGATTATTTACTTTTTGCATCTGCATATTGTTGAACGACAAATGCTAAGTCATCATTTCCAAACAACTGTAATACGTGTTGCACAATTTCCACACTAATTTCTTCCGACTCTTTTTTGGACACTGTCTGTTCTAACGCTTCTGTAATTGCATTATTTTTGCGTTCATGCGGATATGCCTCTTCATATACAACATAAGGGTCAAGGCCATGATTCACACACCACTGAGTAAAAATTAACACCATCATCTTTTCATCATTTTTATATTGATCAATAATAAACTGATCACGTTCACTACGTTTCATCCTCATCACCCTTTTACATTCCATTTCTCAATAGATCATTTTATATATATGAAAAATTATTCCTATGTCAAAATCATATACAATAGATGAAAAAATGCCAAATAAAACAGAATAACAAATGTTATAATGCTTTCCCACCACATATTCACACTACTTTTTTCTTATTATTCTTCTATTAATATGAGCGAAAAGAATGGTCTTTGCAAAATGATGTTTTATCTCATATAAAAGGTGGTACAGAATAAAGAATAAGTTTGAGGAGGAATACAGATGAAGAAAGTTTTACTAACTATTTTTTCAGCATTGTTACTTATTGTATTAAGTGCATGTGGCAATAATTCAAACGATACAAATGCTACAAACAACAATACAAACAATGAGTCAAAGACAGAAAACGTCGAAAACAATGAAGCAAACAATAACGGAGAAGAGGCGAAAGAAGAAACGGACGATGCAGATGGAAATAGCGATGCAGAAGAACTTCTCCAAAAAGCGACAGAAGCGAATAATAGTTTAGAAAGTTTTTCGGCAGAAGCTGATATGAAACAATTAATGGTGATGGACGGAGAAGAAATGAATATTAACTCTACTACATCGATGGACATCATCATGGACCCAATGACGATGAAACAGACGATTGTTACAGATATTCCTGATGCTGGAAAACAAGAAACAGAGGCATACTTTACGGAAGACGGCTATTATATGTTAGATCCTGAGTCTGATACTTGGATGAAATTACCTGATGAATTATCAGGACAACTACTAGCTCAGGCTGAGGCACAAGCAAATGTTGAACAACAATTAGAACAAATGAAGCCACTTATGAAGGACTTCACAGTGGAAGAAAAAGATGATCATTATTTATTAATTTTTAAATCGGATGATGAAACATTAGATGATTCACTCATGGAAATGGTTCAAGCATCTCTTCCAGATGAAATGCAAATGATGGGAGAAGAGATTTTTGAGAATACGACATTTAATTCTCTGAACTATGAAATGAAGATCGATAAAGATAATTATTATGTACAAGCATTAAATATGACGATGGATATGGATATGAAAATTGAAGAACAAGAAATGAATTTAAACCAAGATATGAAAATGACATATTCAAATTACAACGAGGTGGATGAAATCGTCGTACCAGATGATGTCATTGAAAACGCAGAAGAAATAGAGATGTAATATAGTGGTTTTTATATGAAAACCATCCACTATTCATAAATAATCTTTCCTTTATCATGTTTAGAGTGGGCAGCTAGTGAAAATAACGACACTAGCTGCCCATTCGTATATATTTTTCGTACGGCTCTCACTAAAAACAAATGATATATTTTGCTATTTTACAATCGTCACAGGACATTGCACATGTTTCATTACTTTATGACTGACACTTCCAAGTATCATCTCTTGGAATAAATTTAGTCCGCGGCTTCCGAGAATAAGTTGATCAATCGGCTCACTGTTTACATAACGAATAATTTCTTGACTTGGGTTGCCTTTTAAAATGGTAACAGTTGTCGCAATATCATTTTTTTCAGCTTCTAGTATGACTGGTTTTATTTTTTTCTCGCGTTCTAACAGTAAACTATCTTTGTTTTGCGTCAATAAATAATCATCTTTCACCTTATCAAAATCGACGACAAAAATAAGTTCTAGCACCGCCTCTGGTAGATGTTTTACCAAATAAACACTATGTTTAGCGGCACGCAATGCATTTTCAGAACCGTCAATCGCCACTGCAATCCTCATAAAACCACTCCTTACTTTAATTGTTCATATATTTGTTCACTCATTGAATTTAAACCAACGATACGAACTTGCACACCCTTTTCTTCTAGTTTATGTTTTACTTTTAGGATGGCTCCTACAGCTGATTCATCCCATAAGTGACTATCGATAAAATTAATGACGATACTACCTTCTTCTATGTGACGAAAATATTGAATAAATTTCGTTGTCGAAGCAAAGAATAAAGGACCTTGCACTTTATATTCCGCATTTTGCTTTATTACTGTTACTTGCGAAATTTTCCCGACAAACATAAGGGAGCTTAAGATAACGCCAATGACAACCCCGATTGCTAAATTTTGTGTATATAAAATAATGATAACGGTTGTAATCATCACAATTGACTCTGATTTTGGGGCTTGTTTTAAAAATTTAAATGAACCCCAATTAAAGGTCGTCATACTTACCATAATCATAACCCCTACGAGAACTGGCATCGGTATTTTTGCAACGATATCTCCTAACACAATAATTAAAAACATTAAAAAGATTCCAGCCGTAAACGTAGATAGTCTCCCACGACCACCTGACTTTACATTAATAACTGATTGTCCAATCAATGCACAACCAGCCATTCCACCAAAAAATCCATTTACAAAATTAGCAATCCCTTGTCCGCGAGCTTCTTTATTTTTATCACTTTCAGTGTCTGTCATATCGTCTAACACTTGTGACGTTAATAACGATTCAAGTAAACCTACAATGGATAGAGCTAAAGCGTAAGGTAAAATTATTTTCAATGTCTCAAATGTCATTGGTATATTTGGTATAAAAAATGTTGGCAATGTATTTGGCATCGTTCCGAGATCTCCAATTGTTTGAAGATTAATATCCGCTAACAAAGCGATAGTTGTCATTACAACGATAGCAACGAGCGGGGCTGGAATAATCTTTAAAAAACGTGGAATTACATATACTAAAATTAACGTAATAATGGCAAAAAGATAAGTCATCGTATTAAAACCAATTAAATAAGGCATCTGTGTCATAAAAATCATAATACCTAATGCATTCACAAATCCTAACATAACGGAGTTTGGAATAAAACGCATCAACTTGGCTACTCCAAATAAACCTAGAAAGAATTGGATAATGCCCGTTAAAATAGTTGCTGCCAGCACATATTCCAATCCGTGATTTGCCATTAAAGTAACAAGGACTAAAGCCATCGCACCTGTTGCTGCAGATATTAATCCAGGCCGTCCACCGACAAATGAGATAATAACTGCTATCGTAAAAGAAGCATACAACGCTACTCGTGGATCTACACCGACAATAAACGCGAATGCCAATGCTTCAGGAATTAAAGCTAGTCCAACAACGATACCCGCTAAAATATCTGCCCGAACATTCCCAAACCATTCTTGTTTGAAAGTATCCATCCTTGCACCCCTCCCATGAACTTTTTTAAATGTATGTAATAAAAAATTTAATGCTTCTATCCAATCAAAAAAAGGACTTTTCACATTGAAAAGTCCTTTTACGTTTACCAATTATAGTGCAGAAACGTTAGCTGCTTGTGGTCCACGCTCTCCTTCGACGATTTCGAATTCAACGTCTTGACCTTCTTCTAAAGTTTTGAATCCTTCAGATTGAATAGCTGAGAAGTGTACGAATACGTCGTCTCCGTCTTCACGCTCGATGAATCCAAATCCTTTTTCAGCGTTAAACCATTTAACTTTACCAGTCATCATTATGAATGACCTCCTTATACAAATATCGTGCAAAGTAATTGAATCAATACCTTTACACCTACTTGATAAAAGAGATCGTAAAGTATTTTATTACTCAATTGCCTTTTGCTACATACTACTTTACTCCTTATGGAACAAAATTGCAAGCGAATTGCTAAATTATTTAAAAATTTCCAACTTACTTACATTGTTCCTCCAACAATTCCTAACATATTTAAATAAACGACGATAATAGTCAATGGAACAACGATAGACATTAATACTCTCCATAATCCATATAAACTCGAATTGCTCGTTGAACCGATATGATATTGTTCCTTTACTAATGTTTTATCCATTTTGTATGCAATAAATAATGCGATTAATAAACTTCCGAGAGGTAACATAATATTACTTACTAAATAATCTGTTGCATCAAAAATGCTCTTTCCTGCTATCGATACATCTGACAGTAAGCTATCCGATAATGCTGCTGGAATTGCAACGATAAACAATACCGCCCCTAGCATCATCGTAACAGTTGTGCGTGAACGTTTTCCATCTGCTGTAAATGCTGATACGATAATTTCGTATAAACTGAAAGAAGATGTTAATGTCGCAAATAAAAATAAAATTAAAAATAAACTTAAGAAAAATGCACCGAATGGAATTTCCCCAAAAGCTGCTGGTAAAACCATGAATAGTAATCCAGGTCCTTCCGTTGGTTCCATTCCTAAAGCGAAAACGACTGGAAACACCGCAAGCCCTGCTAATAACGAAACGAAAATATTCATCCCGACGACAGATCCTGCTGAACTCGTTAAGTTAACATCCTTTTTCAAATAGGAACTATATGTCACCATACAAGAAAATCCGACTGCTAAAGAGAAGAAGGATTGCCCTAATGCATATAAAACAGCTTCTCCTGTAATGCTAGAAAAATCAGGCGCTAAAAAGAATTTTACCCCTTCCATCGCTCCTTCTAATGTTAACGCACGTACGACAATAATTAAGAAAAAAATGAATAGCAATGGCATCATATATTTATTCGCACGTTCGATTCCATTTTTTATCCCAAAGGAAATAACGACTACATTACATAATGTAAATAATAAAAGGCCGCCTAATGTCACTGTCGGGCTCGTAATAACAGAGACGAATAACCCTTCGTAATCTGCCCCAGTTTGTATCACTTGCCCAATCAAACTTTTGAACGTATAAATTAGTACCCAACCACCAACTACACTATAAAATGTTAATAATAAAAAACAACCGAGTACACCGATACGGCCAACCCATACCCAAAAACTATCGGGGGCAAGTTTTTTATAAGCACTTATCGCCTCTTTCCCTGCACCACGACCGATAATGTATTCAGAAATTAGCATTGGCAGTCCAATTAACAATGTAAAAATAACGAAAATAAGAAAAAATGCTCCTCCTCCGCTCATTCCTGTCACATATGGTAATTTCCAAATTGCACCAAGACCAATCGCTGCACCAGCAGACGATAATATGAATCCAATTTTGGATGTCCATTGATCACGTTGTTCTTCCACTTTCATTCCCCCTTACAATATAAATTTATGCAATATTTAGTCTATTTATATCACTATACAAAATTATGACAAAAGAGTAAATAAACTTCGTATAAATGTTTGCATTTATTACATAATAGCATGAAAAATGTTATAATAATAAATTGCAAGGTAATAAAAATCGTTATGCTACCGATAAAATATCTTGTAAATATTATTATAGGTGGTAAGTAAAATGGAAAAGGAAAAGTATCAAGTATTACTGTATTACAAGTTCGTGCCGATCGAGGATCATGAACAATTTGCAAAAGATCATTTAGATTTTTGTAATGAATTAGGCTTAAAGGGACGTATTTTAGTAAATCATAATGGAATTAATGGTACGGTCTCTGGAACAGTGGAACAAACGGAAAAATATATGGAACATATGCATGCTGATGAACGTTTTAAAGACACATTCTTTAAAATTGATGAACATGATGGCCATGCATTCAAAAAGATGCATGTTCGTCCACGAGAAGAACTCGTCACATTACGTTTAGATGAAGAAGTTGATCCGAACGAAATTACGGGAGAATACTTATCTCCGGAAGAATGGTTCGAAGCGATGCAAGATGAAGATACCATTATTTTAGATACAAGAAACGAATATGAATATGATGTAGGACATTTCCGTGGAGCGATTCGCCCTGACATCGATAGCTTCCGTGAATTGCCTGAATGGGTTCAAGAAAATAAAGACCTTTTTGAAGGAAAGAAAAAAATCTTAACATATTGTACGGGTGGCATTCGTTGTGAAATTTTCACAGGTTGGATGAAACGTGAAGGTTTTGACAATGTTGCTCAATTAGAAGGTGGTATCGTCACATATGGAAAAGATCCGAAAGTTCAAGGAGAACTATGGGACGGTATGTGCTATGTTTTCGATAACAGATTAACTGTACCTGTTAACCATAAAGAACATGTTATCATTGGACGTGACCATTTTGACGGTGAACCATGTGAGCGATATGTAAACTGTGCAGACCCAGTTTGTAACAAACAAATTTTATGTTCTGAAGAAAATGAACATAAATATTTACGCGGATGTACAGATGCATGCCGTCGTAGCGAAAGAAATTTATATGTGAAAGAACAAGGTTTAACGGAAGAAGAAGTTGCTGAGCGTTTAGCTGCATTAGAAAAAGAACTTGTATAATATAAAACGGTTTGGATTGCAATGACAATGATCCAAACCGTTTTTTTACACATAAGGAGGGTAGGAAAATGAAAATTATTTTATTTGATGGCGAGTGTAATGTTTGCAATAAAAGTGTACAGTTTATCATTCGAAGAGACCCGGACGCTTTATTCCATTTCGCATCCCTAAAGAGTGATATCGGTCAAGAATTACTTGCGCTAAATCATTTACGACACGACATCGATAGTCTTGTTTTCATCGATGAAAATAGAGCGTATACTGCCTCTTCCGCCGTATTACACATTTGCAAATATTTACCGGCACATTGGAAAGTTTTTTATACATTTGTGATCATTCCACCGGTTATCCGAAACACCGCCTACCGCCTCTTTGCGAAACACCGCCATAAAATAGTTCGTACGGATAACACATGTATGATTATCACTCCAGAAATTAAAAAACGTTTTTTAATTTAATTATGATTGGACATCATCTAATATATGCTTTACTTTTGTTGCGAGTAAATCAATTGCAACATGGTTTTCTCCACCTTCAGGAATAATAATATCTGCATATCTTTTCGCGGGTTCAACAAATTGTAAATGCATCGGTCTTACTGATTCTATGTACTGCTGAATAACTGAATCTAATGAGCGACCACGTTCTTTAATATCTCGTAATAAACGGCGAATAATTCGTACGTCCGCATCTGTATCGACAAATACTTTAATATCCATTAAGTCGACTAAAGGTAAATGTTCTAAAATGAGTATTCCCTCAACGATGATGACTTGCTTTGGCTCTACATGGATCACTTCTTGGGAACGCGTATGCAATTTATAATCATATACCGGTTTTTCAATCGGTTTATTGTTTAATAATGTTTTTACATGTTCCACTAATAATTCATTATCAAATGCGAGCGGATGATCATAATTTGTTTCCAATCTTTCTTCAAAAGTTAAATGACTTTGGTCTTTATAATAATAGTCTTGTTCAATAACTAATATTTTTTCTTCCCCAAAACGCTCACATATCGCACGTGTAACAGAAGTCTTCCCACTACCACTTCCTCCTGCTACCCCAATGATGACTGGTCTATTTCCTTCCATATTCTTTCTCCTTCATATTACTGTTTAGTTTTTATTATAATATAGATAGACAACTATTACATGAAAAACAAAGTAAAATACGCTCTACGAAAAAAAGTCTTTTAATTCATGTAAAACCGCTATAATGTCTAAAAATATTGTTTTTTAGTTTTTCCCAACCACCTATTTAATATATTTCATACAAAACACCTTTAACTAGAAGATGGTTCACTAGTTAAAGGTGTTATCTATATTAATATGCTCTTGCCCAATACACCATTTTATCCGCTTCTTTTCCACAGCAGAAACATGTGTCAGCAATTTTCTCTTGTTCTCTTGGGATACATCTTGATGTAACTTGTAATGCTTCTTTTACTTCCTCTTCACAAGCCTCTTCTCCACACCACATTGCTTTCATAAATCCAGCATTTTCTTCTAATGCTTTTTCCATTTCTTCGATGCTCTTCACAGCAGTTGTTTTCTTGTTACGATGTTCGAATGCTCGATCAAATAAGTTTTGTTGAATTTCTTCTAATAAAGCTGGAACGCGTGCTTCAATCTCATCTAATGCTATAAATTCCTTTTCGCCTGTATCACGACGAACAAGTACTGCTTGATTTTTCTCGATATCTTTCGGACCAATTTCTACACGAATTGGATAACCTTTCATTTCACATTCATTAAACTTCCATCCAGGCATTTTATCGCTCGCATCAATATCCACTCGTGCAATTTTTGCTAATTGATCACGTAAGTCATATGCACGATCCAAGACACCTTCTTTATGTTGTGCGATCGGTACAATCATTACTTGTTTCGGTGCAATTTTTGGCGGAATTACTAATCCACGATTATCACCATGTACCATAATAAGGGCTCCAATTAAACGAGTTGTAATCCCCCATGAAGTTTGGTGTACGTATTGTTGTTTCCCTTCTTTATCTAAATACGTAATATCAAATGCACGTGCAAATCCATCACCAAATAAATGTGACGTGCCGGCTTGTAGTGCTTTACCGTCATGCATTAATGTTTCGATCGTTAATGTATATTCTGCACCAGCGAATTTTTCTGATTCTGTTTTTCGACCTTTTAACACAGGAATCGCTAAGTAATTTTCTACTACATCTGCATATACTTCTAACATACGGTCTGTTTCTTCTGCAGCTTCTTCACGTGTCGCATGTGCCGTATGTCCTTCCTGCCATAAAAATTCTAACGAACGTAAAAATGGGCGTGTCGTTTTTTCCCAACGAACTACGTTTGCCCATTGGTTATATAATTTCGGTAGATCACGGTAAGAATGAATTTTGTTTGCATAATAATCACAGAAAAGCACTTCAGATGTTGGACGAACACAAATACGTTCTCCTAATTCGGCATCTCCCCCATGTGTTACCCATGCAACTTCAGGTGCGAAACCTTCTACATGATCTTTCTCTTTTTGTAATAAACTTTCAGGAATAAATAGTGGGAATTGTACGTTCTCATGTCCCGTTTCTTTAATTTGACGGTCGAGTTCATCACGAATGTTCTCCCATAACGCAAAACCATATGGTTCAATGATCATCGTCCCACGAACCGGACCATAATCAACTAATTCAGCTTCCTTGACAACGTCTGTATACCATTGTGCAAAGTCTTCTTCCATCGACGTAATTTGTTCCACAAATTGTTTCTTTTTACTCATTATTATTCCCTCACACTTGTATTATTTTCAATCAAAAAAACATAAAAATACCCCCGAAATCCAATAAGGGACCGAGGATTTGGTGGTACCACCCTTGTTTACATACGAATGATTGATGGCTTGCTTCTCGTATATACACTCTTACATTATAACGGCATGTACCGTGCGTTATCCCCATGTTATAGAGGAGATAACACAAACTCAGCTGGTAGGTTCTAGTTCGCTCTTTCGGAAATTCTCATCGCCATTCCCTTTCTGTAAAAAGAGGTAGAAACTATACTATTCCACATCAACGTTTCTTTCTTATATACTGTTAAATATATACATACTATATGCGATTGTCAAGCATGCACGTTTAGGGTAACTAGTGTCACTGGTAGATGCGATGGCGAGTGTAGTAGGTGCGACTCTGGATTGAAAGGATGCGATAATGAAATTGTAGATGCGACTACGGAAAAAAACAGATGCGATAAAGGAATTTTAGATGCAACTACCGCAAAAATAGATGCAATAAAGGAATCTTAGATGCAATAAAGGTAATTCAGATGCAACAACAACATAAACAGATGCAATAAAGGTAATTCAGATGCAACTACAGCAAAAACAGATGCGATAAATGAAATTCAGATGCAACTACAGCAAAAACAGATGCGATAAATGAAATTCAGATGCAACTACAGCAAAAACAGATGCAATAAAGGTAATTCAGATGCAACTACTACAAAAACAGATGCAATAAAGGAATTTTAGATGCAACTACAGCAAAAATAGATGCAATAAATAAAATTCAGATGCAACTACAGCAAAAACAGATGCAATAAAGGTAATTCAGATGCGACTACTACAAAAACAGATGCAATAAATAAAATTCAGATGCAACTCGGCGTGTGGTAGATGCGATGAAGAATACAATAGACACAACTACTACAAAAAACAAAAAACCGAAGAAGCTATTAGCCTCTTCGGTTTTTCTTATGCAAATTATAAATCTACTTTTGTAACTTTTTCAAATCCTTCCATCTCACGGATCTGATTGACTTCATCATCTGTTAACGGACGATCGATTGTTAACATCATAATGGCATTTCCGCCAACTTTTAAGCGACCCACTTGCATCGTTGCGATGTTTACATCATTTGCAGCAAGTAAGTTTCCAACGCGACCGATCGCACCAGGCTGGTCTTGGTGATGGATTAATACTAAATGACCTTCTGGAATCACATCCATGCTATAGTCATCTACTTTTACGATCCGTGATCCTAAACCATTTAATAAAGTACCAGACACACGACGTGTTGCGTCCTTCGTTACAATTTCAACTGTCATTAGGTTTGTAAATCCACGAGCTGCTGACGTTTTATTTTCATGCACTGTAATGCCGCGGCGTTCTGCTAGGTAACTTGCGTTTACGTTGTTTACACGTGCACCTACATACTTGCTTAGTAAACCTTTTAATGTGTTTTGCGTTAATGGAGCAATTTCTAAAGCAGTTAAATCCCCCGCATAATTAATATTAATTTCTTCAATCGCACCTGCATCTAATTGCGCTAAAAATTTACCAAGTTTTTCAGATAAATAGAAATATGGTTCAATTTTACGCATAATTTCACGTGGTACAGATGGAATGTTTACTGGGTTTCTTGCTAAACCACCAGATAAAATACGTACAACATCTTCACTAACATCAATAGCAACATTCTCTTGTGCCTCTATTGTACTTGCACCTAAATGCGGTGTCGCAATAACTTGTGGTAATGTTAATACTTTATGGTCTACTGCTGGCTCCTCTTCAAAAACGTCAAGCGCTGCACCAGCAACTTTGCCACTAACAACAGCATCATATAAATGATCCTCTTGAATAATTCCTCCACGAGCACAGTTAATAATACGAACGCCATCTTTCATTTTTGCAAATGCGTCCTCATTAATAATATGACGTGTTTCTTTCATTAACGGTGTATGTACCGTAATAAAATCAGCTTCCTCTAGCACTTGATCAAATGTTGCAAACCCAATGCCCATCGCTTCAGCCTTTTCTTCAGAAAAGAACGGATCATATGCGATTACTTTCATACGTTGTCCTTTCGCACGTCGTGCAACTTCTGCTCCGATACGACCTAAGCCAACAATTCCTAGAACTTTATCACGTAATTCTACCCCAACATATGATTTGCGATCCCACTTTTTCTCTTTAATAGATAAGTAAGCTTGTGGAATGTTTCTCGCTAAAGACATTAGCATAGCCATCGTATGTTCTGCAGCTGAGTTTGTATTTCCATCTGGTGCATTCACAACGATAATACCATTTTCTGTCGCAGCATCTAAATCAATGTTATCGACACCAACACCAGCACGACCAATTACTTTTAAGTTATGCCCTTTTTCAATTACTTCACGAGTTACTTGTGTTTGGCTTCGTACTAATAAACCATCAAACTCTGGAATTCTTTGCAATAACTGTTCCTCTGTTAAATCTGTTTCGATCACAACTTCTAAATTATCTGCCTGTCTTAATGGATAAATTCCATCCTCACTTAAAGGATCACTAATTAAAATTTTGAACACGACCGTAGTCCTCCTCATATTAAGTAAAATTTCGTATAATTCGCTCAATTCTTCTAACCGTATCTTGCTAGCGCTCTTCTTTTGTTGGACAACCCTTCTTTCCTTTTTATAAAAATAAAAAACCTTCCACCCCTTATAAAATAAGGGGCGAAAAGTTATATTTACGCGGTACCACCCTTTTTCACTATATGTATTCATATAGTCTTCATTGGCTTCGTGTTTAACGCACACTGTACGTACGAACATACTTCATTCTGTCCGTCTATTCAAAAGGGCTATTCATTAATTCGATGCACTAGTTTTCACCAACCACTAGCTCTCTTTTGCTACCAAATTAACAAACATGTCTTTCTCGTCATAATTGTTTCATTTAGTTTTCATATTTATCATAGCAAAATCTTTACAATTGTCAATAAATTTGTAATTCAAATTCAAAAAACTTACTTCACAACCGTTGCACCTAACGTATGTACAAAATGTTCTAATGCCCATTCATGTCCTTTTTGATTAAAACTCGCTACCCCATTTTCATGGACAACGATTTTAAAGCCTTTATTATATGCATCAACCGCTGTATGCAAAATACAAATATCCGTACATACACCAACTAAATGCACTTCTTCAATTTGACGTTCACGTAATTTTATTTCTAAACTAGTTCCGGCAAATGCACTATACCTTGTTTTTTCAAAGTAATAAACATTCTCGTCTGTTTTATGTTTTTCGTATAATGTTTTTAAAGCCCCATATAATTCCATGCCACTTGTTCCAACAATATTATGTGGTGGGAACAATGCCGATTCTGGATGATACTCGTCTCCCTCTTCATGTGCATCAATGCCAAATGCGACAAAATCACCATTTTCAATGAATTCCTTTGTAAGATGTACGATACTATCTTCCAATGCTTGTCCCGGTGCTCCACAAGTTAACTTTCCATCTTCCGCCACAAAATCATACGTATAATCAATATTGATTAATGCTTTCTTCACAGAAATACCTCCACAATAAATTATATTTTTTCGGTATTGATTTGAATGTGATGTGCTTCGCCAAATTTTCGTTCTGCTGCATGGTATGTCGGCCCGACCATATCATTGTAAGAAAAACTATGTTCAATCGCTGTCGTAATAAAACTTTTTGCTAGTGCTACAGCATCATGAATGTTTTTTCCTTTTGCTAAGTATGCAGCGATAGCAGCAGAATACGTGCATCCTGCCCCACTCGTATTTACCGTATCAATTCTAGGCGCTTCTAATGTCGTAAGCTTCGTTCCTTCATACAACACATCTACGGCAGGTCCATCTAATCTTCCGCCCTTTACTAAGACGAATTCAGGTCCTAATTCATGTAGATCAATCGCTGCTTGTTTTAAATCATCCACTGTTTTCAATGGACGATCATTTAATAAAATAGATGCCTCTGTCATATTTGGTGTAATAACGGTAGCTAATGGAATTAGTTTTTCCTTCAATGCAACAATCGCGTCTTCCTTTAATAATTTGGAATCTAATTTCCCAACCATTACCGGATCGACGACGATATGCTCTACATCAACTGATTCGATTAATGCCGAAACAGTCTCAATCACTTCTTTTGAAAATAGCATTCCTGTCTTTATTGCATCAAAAGCAACTTGCTTATTCGCTGTATCAAACTGTGCTTCTATCGCTTCAATTGTCTGTGGGTGAACATTTTTATCTGTTTCAGGATGACGGCCAACAATCGCTGTAACCGTACTCATTCCGTATACATCTAATTCTTGAAACGTTTTTAAATCCGCTTGAATCCCTGCACTTCCACCGGCTGCTGAACCGGCAATTGTCAATGCTCTTGCTGGTTTTTCCATGTCTAATCCTTCTCTCCGCTAAAATTAATTACTTTATCAAACTCATTTTAGAGGAAATGTTCGGCAATTTCCACTATATTTCCCGGGAAATGATGCAAAATCGACAATTTCCATCAAAATATAATTTGAATAATAAAGAAAATAATCATCATAAGTTGGATGAAAACTTTAGCAAAAACGCCACTTAAAAACCCTAAAAACGCCCCATACATTGCCAATGTAGCCTCTTTCACTGTTTTTCTTTCTGTTAATTCCACTAAAAACACGAACAGCAATGGCAAAATAATAATACTGAATGGTGGAAACAGAAATGTTCCGATAATAATACCTACAATGGCACCCCATTCGCTTTTTTTAGATCCACCATATTTTTTAACATAATAGCGATTAGTCCAAAAGTCAGCGATGAACAACACACCTGTCAAGACAAGTGAAGTGACCCAAAAAATGACCGATAACGATTCTGTATCGATCATAAAATGGTATAGTAAAAAGCCGCCCCACAATAAAAGTACAGCAGGAATAATTGGTACAAACACACCTATAAAGCTAAGGATAAACAATATAATGATTAATGTCCAGTATAAGTAGATCAACTTAACTTACTTCCCTTCTGAACAGGCTCGTCACTTTTACTTCTTCTTTATTTACAATCCGTTTCGCATTTTCAACGTGTTTCACAACGAATAACATCGTAAATAAAAAGGCAATCGTTGCGGGACCACGTCCAAAATAATAAAACGAGTACCCGATGAAAGATAAATATAGCATCAATGTTCCAGTTACAAAGTAGTTTGTCACGATTGCGAATAATAATAAAATAAATAGTCCTAACACTGCAAACTTCCAATCGATAAATAATAGAACACCGAATAAAGATGCCGTACCTTTTCCACCATTAAAACTCATCTGAATTGGATAATTATGCCCAACGATAACGAATAATGCATTCACATATAACAATAAAACATGCCATTCAATTGCCACGCCAACTTTGTTTAAAAAGACAGTTGCAACCATTAATGAAATAACTGCTTTTATAATATCAATAAATGCGACGATAAATCCGAATTTCCAACCGAGCAAAACAGTCGTATTAGTTGCACCGGCATTTTTCATGCCATTTTGTTTTATATTAATATTTTTTAATTTGCCAATCATTTGGGAGCCATTTAAACATCCAAATAAATAGCCTAATAAAATAATAATAATGATGTACAAGCACTTCGCCTCCTTTCCACTATTTTACTACATCTCATACGGAATCACTATACAAAAAAAGACTGCATTATAGAAAGAACAAACTTACCTGTTACATAGTAGCAAAAATTGTTGCAACATTTGTTTGGCGTTTATCCATCTATTATATGCAGTCTACATCACTATTTCTACTTATCTTCTCCGATAATACGTACTTCTCGCTCTAATTCGACATCAAAATTTTCTTTAACCACTTTTTGCACATGTTTAATTAAAGCAATATACTCAGATGCTGTCGCCTCATCTTTATTAATAATAAAGCCAGCATGTTTTTTCGATACTTCCGCTCCACCGATTTGAACCCCTTGTAATCCGCTATCTTGAATTAATTTTCCAGCAAAATTTCCTGGTGGTCGCTTGAACACACTTCCACATGTTGGATATTCTAGCGGTTGTTTCGATTCACGTTTATATGTTAATACATCCATCATCGATTTAATTTCTCCATACTTACCAACTTCTAATTCAAATAAAGCTTCCAACACAATATATCCGTTCGTTTGAATACTACTCGTACGGTATGATAAGTGGAGGTCTTCAGCCTGAATCGTTAATAATTCACCATCTGGTGTAATGACGATTGCTTCTTTTAATACGTCTTTTATCTCCCCACCATATGCCCCGGCATTCATAAACAATGCACCACCGACAGAACCAGGGATTCCACAAGCAAATTCTAACCCTGTTAAATGATAGTGCAATGCCTCTTTTGACACATCTGCAATTAATGCACCACTTTGTGCACGGACAGTCGTATCGACGACTTCAATTTCATTAAATTCTCCTAAGTACATAACGATACCACGAATGCCACCATCTTTAATAATTAAATTCGAGCCATTTCCTAAAAGCATAAACGGTATGTCACATTCATTTGCTAAACGAACAACCTCTTGTACTTGTTCAGCTGTTTTCGGAGTAACAAAATAATCCGCATTCCCACCTAAGCGAGTATACGTATGGTTTTTTAAAGGTTTATTAACTTCCACATTGGCGTCGCCTAATAATGTTTTTAAACGTTTTTCTATATTCACTAAAATCATTCCTCAAATCAATCAAATTTACTCTCTATTATAATCAATTATTCAAGTTTTGTCCTTTGATTATGCTATCTTGTAACGATATTGTCAATCGAATGAAATATTGGCTTTTGTGCTTCGAATGTAGCAATATATTCAAAGCCAATTTCTTGCAACAATTGTAAAGTTTTTGGAAACTCATGTGCTACATGTTCTGCTTTATGTGCATCTGAACCGATCGTTATAATTTCTCCTCCACAATCTTTATACAATTGTAAAATATCTTTACTCGGCATCGCAGAACCTAATCCATAAGCAAAGCCAGAAGTATTTACTTCAATCCCTTTTCCTTTAGGAATAATGACACGAAAAATTTCTTCCAAAATGTCATGGAAATTGCGCTCTACGTCTAACGTTTTATATCGCTTTACTAAATCTATATGCCCTAAAATCGAATAATGTTCATAAGTTCTCACACATTGTAACAATTCTTCATAATAAAATTGATACGCTTCTTCTGCTGTACGTCCTTCAAAAAAATCCCCATGATGTAAATTTTTTCTGTCAGAAGCATGTAAGGAACAAATGATAAAATCAAAGTAATTTTCATCTACTAGCTTTTCACAATCTTTTAGTACATGTGGTTGCACACCAATTTCGACTCCTTTACGAATCGTAATTTGGTCGCGATACTTTTTTTGTAAACTCATAATTTCCTCTGTGTAACGTGCCACATCCAAATCAAATTGAATAGTCGGATCTGGATAATCATAATCAACATGTTCTGTAAAACAAATTTCTTTTAAACCTTTTTGAATTGCTGATTGAATAGTCTGTTCCATTGGTGTCTCGCAATCTGCTGAGTAATTACTATGCATATGAAAATCGTACATAAAAAATTCCCCCTCGTTTTCCTTTGACTTTTTCGAATATTACGCATACAATTATATTTGTTCACTTTAGTCTAGTAAAGTGATAAAGTAACAAAGTGATTTTACATTTCGTGTACATCTTGTTCATGCAATACAAACATAACAAGATACACAGTTAACAATAAATTGTTCAAGTGGAAGGAGTTATGTGTTACATGTATTTACATCATAACATAGAAAATGACTTAGTTATCGACACAGAAAAAATAAAACGTAGAGCAATGATGATCGAACAAATAAAGGACCGTTTCATGACGAATGGTTATGACGAAATTTACACTTCTACATTTGAGCATTATGACTTATATGCAAAAATGAATGGTTCTGTAAATCGACGGGAAATGATTAAAACAATTGATAATAGCGGAAATGTCCTCGTTTTACGACCAGACATTACGATTCCGATTACACAACAATTAGCAATGAACAACGAAACATTAACAAAAGATTTGCGTTACTTTTATATGTTAGATGTGTTTCGTCAAGCAGAACTTACGAATGAATATGTGGAAAACACGCAGGCTGGTATTGAATATTTCGGTTATGATGCACCAGAAGCTGATGCAGAAGTTATTGCGATCGCTGCACATCTATTACAAGATTTACACATCGAAGATTTTAAAATAGAAATCGGCCATGCAGGTTTTTTTCAAAAATTGATTGAAAAAATCGATGTACCACAAGAGGACTTAGCAGAACTTATACATCTTATTCAATCGAAAAATGTTGCAGAAATTGAATTATTATTACGTGATTTAGCTATCGATGAAAAGATGAAAGAAGTAATGGTTGCTCTACCATTTTTATATGGCAAACCTGATATCGTATTAAAAAAGGCGAAAACTTTACCATTAAACGATTGTTTACGAACGTTAATAGAAAGATTGGAAGCAACTTATGAAATTTTATGTGCATATGAATTAGAACGATATTTAACGATTGATTTTAGCTTAATCAACCAGATGGATTACTATTCAGGCGTTATTTTCCAAGGGTTTATACCAAATATCGGTCGCCCCGTACTAATGGGTGGGCGTTACAATACATTAGGAAACTATTTCCAGGCAAACATTCCGGCAATCGGATTTGCGGCAAATGTCGAATTACTCCTCGATGGTATCGACACGAAAGAAAAAGAGGAAGTAAATATCGTAGTTTTATATGAAGCATCGGAAATAAAACAAGCGTTACAGTTAGCAAAACAATTAAGAGAGAAACAGATCAAGACGGTCACATATGATAAAGGAATTGATTTGCAACGAATACGCGAACATGCCGTTCAAATTTTCATAGAAAAAGAGAAAAATTATATTTTGTTAGACGGGGATAAAATCCCATTTCAAACCGTTCAGGGTATTATCCATCGTCTAAAGGAGCGAACATAATTGGAACAAATAACTTTAGCAATCGGAAAAGGTCGCACAGCAAAAGATGCGATCAAACTTCTCGAAAAAGCGAACATTACATTCCCTGATTTTAATGGGGATTCACGCAAACTAATTTTTTACAGTGCAGATAAAACGATTAAAATGTTATACGTTAAGTCTGTCGATGTAACAACATATGTAGAACAAGGTGCCGCACATATCGGTATCGTTGGTCGTGACAATATATTGGAACAAGAAGCTGATTTATATGAATTTCTCGATTTAAAAATTGGGCAATGTCGTTTTTCTGTAGCGAGCTTACACGATATAGCATTACAAAAAGGAAAAACAATAAAAGTTGCGACAAAATATCCAAATATCGCAAAACAATTTTTCGCCAAAAAAGGAATGACTATTGAAGCTATTAAATTAAATGGATCTGTAGAGCTTGCACCATTAATTGGCATGTCAGATTGTATTGTTGATATCGTTGAAACCGGAAGTACAATACGCGAAAACGGCTTAACAATCATCGAAGATATAGAACATATAAGTACAAGAGTTGTCGTCAATAAAGCAAGCTTTGCAACAAAAACAGATGAAATTCAACGATTCATTGAGAAACTAAAAGTTGTAGTGGAGTGATAAATATGAAAATGATACATGCCGCAAATTATTTTGGTGAAGAAAAGCGGACTGAAGTCGAACGAAATGAAAAAATTGATGAAGCTGTTTTACAAATTATTCAAACCGTTCGTCAAAAAGGGGATGCCGCCTTACTTGATTATGCAGCACAATTTGACAGAGCAAACTTAGATCAATTAACTGTTTCTGAAGGAGAAATCCAAACGGCTATAGAGGAAGTTGAGGGCTCATTTATCGAAGCAATGACGGTTGCAAAAAAAAATATTCAAGCATTCCATGAAGCACAAAAGGAAAAGTCTTGGCTCTTACATGAACGTGAAGGAGTAATGCTCGGCCAACAAGTCACACCTTTAGATAGAGTCGGTATTTACATCCCTGGTGGAAAAGCTGCATACCCTTCTACTGTTTTAATGAATGCTATTCCAGCAACCATTGCAGGGGTCGACAATATCGCCATTGCGACACCACCGCAAAAGGATGGATCTATTAATCGATACGTATTAGCCGCTGCGAATATCGTTGGTATTCAAACGGTTTATAAAATGGGCGGTGCACAAGCAGTCGCAGCTTTTGCCTATGGAACCGAAACAGTGAAACAAGTAGATAAAATTGTCGGACCTGGTAATGACTATGTCGCCCGTGCGAAAAAATGGGTATATGGTGATGTGGCGATCGACATGATTGCTGGCCCGAGCGAAATTTGTGTCGTTGCGGACGAGAATGCCAATGCAGCATATGTTGCAGCCGATCTTCTATCACAAGCAGAACATGACGAAGCTGCCACATCCATTTGTGTGACGACAAGTGAAGCATTTGCCGAACAAGTGAAAATCGAAGTGGAAAAACAATTACAAACACTTGACCGTTATGACATTGCAAAGCAATCAATCGAACAAAATGGAAAAATAATTATCGCACAAACTATGAACGAAGCATTTGCAATCGTCAATGATATCGCACCAGAACATTTACAATTAATGATTGAAAATGCGACAGATTATATACAAGACGTCAAACACGCCGGAGCCATTTTTCTCGGAGATTATTCTCCCGAACCGTTAGGAGATTATATGGCAGGACCAAACCATACATTACCGACGAGTGGGACTGCAACATTTGCTTCCCCATTAGGAGTGTATGACTTCCAAAAGAAATCTAGTATTATTCGTTATTCAAAAGAAGCATTCATGAAAGAAGCGACATTTATTGAAACAATCGCACAAACAGAAGGATTAACTGCACACGCGGCATCGATTTCGATTCGAAAGCAATAAATAGAGGGAGGATATTTCATTGAGAACTCATGCAATTTCTAGAGATACAGAAGAAACGAAAATTTCGTTAGCTTTAAATGTAGATGGTGATGGTAAAGGAAAAATTGAAACAGGTGTTGGTTTTTTAGATCATATGCTCGTTTTATTGAAAGGACACGGATTATTCGATTTAGATGTATATTGCAATGGAGATACCGAAGTAGATGACCACCATACGACAGAAGATATTGGGATTGCTTTAGGGCAAGCATTCCGTGAAGCGATTGGCAATAAGGAAGGTATTACTCGATATGCTTCTGTCTCTATCCCAATGGACGAAGCATTAGCAACGGTCCACTTAGATATTAGTGGTAGACCACATTTCGTTTATCGTGTCGAAGGGTTAAAAGATAAAGTCGGTACATTTGATACGGAATTAGTGCAGGAGTTTTTTCAAGCATTTACGAACCATGCAGGTGTGACATTACATATTATTGTGGAATATGGTACGAATACACACCATATGATCGAGGCCATTTTTAAAGCTTTTGCAAGAGCATTAGATCAGGCTAGTTTATTAAACCCACGAGTAAAAGGAATCCCATCGACTAAAGGGGTTCTATAAAAGAGATAAAGGAGTAGCGAGATGATTATATTTCCAGCAATCGATATTTTAGATGGTAAATGTGTTCGACTGATCCAAGGTGATTATAATAAAGAACGTGTATATAGTGATTCACCAGTAGAAGTGGCAAAAAGTTGGGAAAAACAAGGGGCATCATATATTCACATCGTAGACTTAAATGGTGCTAAAACAGGAGATTCTGTAAATAAGCCTATCATCGAAGAAATAGCAAAATCGGTTACTATTCCAATTCAAGTCGGTGGTGGAATCCGTTCTATCGATGTAATTGAACAGTATGTAGAAATAGGTGTAGCCCGCGTCATTATTGGAACGGCTGCAATATCTAATCCAGCGTTTTTATTAGAAGCAGTAGAAAAGTTCCAAGATAAAATCGCAGTATCGATTGATGCACGCAATGGCTATGTTGCAACAGATGGTTGGACTGATACGAGTGAAGTAAAAGCACTTGATCTTGTGAAAAAATTAGAAAAAATCGGCGTACAAACGATCGTCTATACAGATATCGCAAAAGACGGCATGCTCCAAGGACCTAACTTAGAAGAACAACAAACTATTCATGAGGCAACGACGATGGATGTTATCGCATCTGGTGGCGTAACAACAAAGGAAGACGTACAAAATTTACGTCAACTCACTATGTATGGTGCCATTGTAGGGAAAGCTTTATATGATGGAAAAATTACACTAAAACAATTATTGGAGGGATAATATGCGTAATAAAATAATACCTTGTTTAGATATTCGAAATGGCCGTGTAGTAAAGGGACAAAAATTTAAAAATGTAGCAGATGTTGCTGATCCTGTTCAATTAGCAAAACGATATGAATCAGAACATGCCGATACATTATTTTTATTAGATATTGACGGAAAAGATCGCCGAACATTTTTACAAATTGTTCGTGAAATTCGAGTAGCTACTTCCTTTCCATTATATGTCGGTGGAGGAATTCGCTCTGTCGAAGATGTCGCAAAAGCATTACAAGCTGGCGCAACCAAAGTGTCTATCACAAGTGCGGCGATTGAAGATCCAGCAATAATCGAACAGTCTGCATATGCATTCGGTAACGATAAAATCATTTTATCTATCGATGCCAAAAAAATTAACGACAACAAATGGCATGCTTTTACGAGCGGTGGAAGAGTCGATAGTGGATTAGATGTGATTGCGTGGGCAAAACGTGGTGAGGCACTCGGTGCTTCCGAGATTTTATTAAACTCTATTGATGCAGATGGTGTAAAACAAGGATATGACCTTCCGTTAAACAAGGCGGTCGCAAACGCTATTAACATTCCAGTTATTGCAAGTGGTGGTGCTGGAAAGATGGAGGACTTTTCTTCTGTATTAGCGGAAGAAAACGTGCAAGCAGCTTTAGCCGCTTCTGTTTTCCATTACGGCGAAATTGCCATTCCAGACTTAAAAAGCTTTTTAAATAATGCTTAATTTTCCAAGAGGAGCTAGAAATATGTTAAACAATATAAAATTTGATGAAAATGGCCTTATCCCAGCAATCATTCAAGATGCGAAAACAGGTGATGTCCTCATGCTCGCATATATGAATGAGACATCTTTACAAAAAACAATTGAGACGAAAGAAACGTGGTTTTATAGTCGTTCCCGGCAGGCATTGTGGCATAAAGGGGAAACATCTGGCAACACACAAAAAGTCGAGCAAATAAAACTAGATTGTGATTCAGATAGTTTACTCATTCAAGTAACCCCGAACGGGCCTGCGTGCCATACGGGAGAATGTACTTGCTTTTTCCATCATGTTGACGGCGACACTTCTACACGTGCAGTCATCCATACAATTGTCGATACGATTGAACAGCGAAAACAACAGCCTGTAGAAGGTGCATATACAACATATTTATTTAACGAAGGTATCGATAAAGTGTTGAAGAAAGTAGGCGAAGAAGCTGCAGAAGTCATTATCGGCGCAAAAAATAATGATAAAGAAGAAATTAAGTGGGAAATAGCTGATCTCGTTTACCATACGCTCGTTTTAATGAATATGACGGACGTCACCATAACAGATATTAAAAACGTATTATATGAAAGACATCTTGCAAAAAAGGAAGAGTGACATGAGTAAATATTGGAGTTCTATGGCGAAACGTGCCAAACCTTATATTCCAGGTGAACAAATAAATAAAACAAATATTATTAAATTAAATACGAACGAAAATCCATATGGTCCCTCTCCAAAGGTCATTGAAGCAATAAAAGCGGAAATTGGAAGCAACTTACGACTATACCCTTCTCCAACGATGGATACATTACGAGAGAGCCTTGGTCAGTATTATGACGTTAAAAAGGAAAATGTTTTTATCGGAAATGGTTCAGATGAAGTGTTAGCATTTTCTTTCATGGCATTTTTTGAACCTGGTAAAAAGATTCTTTTCCCTAATATTTCGTATAGCTTTTATCCTGTTTATGCGAATATATATAATATTGACTATGAAGAGGTGCCATTGCTTGATGATTTTACGATCGATGTCGAAAAATTTTTCCATTCTGACGGTGGCGTGATTTTTCCAAATCCGAACGCACCGACAAGTATTTATTTGCCATTAGAGCAAATAGAGAATATTGCGCAACATAATCCAAACAGTGTTGTTATCGTTGATGAAGCATATGTAGATTTCGCGGAAGCTTCCGCTATTTCTTTAACGAAAAAATATGATAATATACTCGTCATCCAAACGATGTCAAAATCACGTTCCCTTGCAGGACTACGTGTCGGCTTTGCTATCGGACATGAAAAATTAATTGAAGCTTTAATTCGTATGAAAGATTCATTTAACTCCTATCCAGTTGATCGCCTCGCAATGGCAGGGGCTATTGCGGCGATTGAGGATAAGGCATATTTTGAACAAACGACGAAGCAAATTATTGCAACACGTAAAAAAACAACGGAGGAGCTACAATCTTTAGGGTTTCATGTACTCCCGTCTAGTGCAAATTTTGTGTTTGTAACACATCCAAATGTCGATGCGAAAATACTTTATGAAACATTACGTGAGGAAAATATTTTAATCCGTTATTTTGGAACTACTTTCATCCAACAATATGTACGTATCACAATTGGAACAGATGAGGAAATGACGACCCTATTAGAGGCAATACAACGAATCATCGACCAATAAATTTCACGCTTATTTAAAAAGGTTGGGAAAGACAAGGATTTCTTCCTCGTTTTCCCAACCTTTTTGTGTGCACCATTACATAGCACGGCGAATTTGTTTTGTATAAAAATAGCGTACGACGATAAAATAGAGTACTTGGATAATGAAAAAGCTACCTAAAACCATCACAGATTCTCTCACTAAATTATGGCCGAACATATGTGATAATGCTGTTAATGCAACTGCACCATGAATGACTGCCACACTCATTGGAATAAAGAAAAGTAAGCCAATTTGCTTGCTAATCACTTTGTTCATCTCTTTTTCTGTTAAACCAATTTTACTTATTGCGGCGAATTTTTCTCTATCGCTATCTAAATCCGTATACAATCGGAAGTATAAGAAACTACCAGCGGAAACGAAAAATACAATACCGATAAATAAACCGACAAATAACACAGGACTCCAAACTTTATTAATATCGTAAACGACATAATCAACCGCTGTGAATCCTAATATTTCTTGTGAAATATCTCTTCCGGCATTGATAATGTCATCTTCAGAACCTTTCGTTACTTCCCATGCATACATATATTCTATGTTTTCAGGCTCAGGTAATTGTTCAAAAATACTTTCACCGACAACATAAAAAGCTCCCATCGTTAACAACACATTCGGATTCACTTTTTCTTCTGTTTTTACTGCTTCTACCGTCGAACCATCCTTTAGCGTAATCGCACTTGGTAAAGGTACCATATTCATAGGAATCATTTCTCGCTTACTATCTGGCTCCACAATGATTGCTTCATCCTTTGCAAGAGTAACTGGTTCTTGATCAATTAAGGAAGCAAATTCATTGTACATTTCGGGCGTAACTATTGTCACATAACGATCATCAATCATTGCGGAATAAGCTGCTATTTCACGCTCCTCGTAATCTAAACCATAATCATCTAAAATACGATTAACGGTCACAATTTCCTCTTCATCCTTTTCGTCTTGTGTATAGGAATACGTAAATTCATTCACGTCTTTCATTCCATCTGTGATCAATGAACTGAAGCCAACCAATGTACCAATTGCACTAAATGCGACCGTCGAAATAATGGTGACCATAAAAAATACACGCGCATTATCTTTCATCCGAAAAGCTAAATCAGAAAACAATAACATATTCGTCTTTTTCCAAAAAAGCCCTTTACGGTTCTTCAACATACGAATAACGTAAACATTTAATTGACTAAACAATAAATATGTTCCAATTGTGACAAGGGTCACTACTGGAAGCAATGCAACTGCAACAGATGCACCCTTTACAGTTACCGCAATAAAATAACCTGCTCCTAATAAAGCTACCGCTATCAAGGTTAGAAAGACATTCGTTTTCGGCTCACTTTTTCCGATTTTATCTCCTTTAATTAACGTAATGACTTTATTCGTATTTAAAATAAATGTCACGAAGATTGAAATAAATAAAAACAATAAGATGAACGAAATAAACGTTACAATAATTGCCTTTGTAGGAAAATAAAAATTCAATGCCTCATCCATTACTAAGAGATTTTCTGCAATGAGTAAAATTCCTTTTGAAAAGACGACACCAAATAAAATTCCGAGCATCGTTGCTAAAAATCCAATTAACATGTTTTCTAAAAAGACCATTTTGCGAATTTGTTGTGTCGACATTCCTTGAATCATTAAAATTCCGAATTCTCTTTTACGTGACTGTAAAAATGAACTCATCGAATATAAAATAAAAAAGAACGAAAACACGTAAATAATTCCACCTGCAACAGACATTCCTGTAAATACAGCCTTATTGATATCTGATTCCGAAAATAGCGGGTGAAATGCAAAATTTAAGAACGTGAAAAATACCATTACGGTAAACATACTACTAATGAAGTATGCTGCATACAACCGCTTATTTCTGATAACGTTATTAAATGCGAACTTCCGAAAAGTCATTGTCATTCCCTCCTAACAAAGATAATGTATCAATGATTTTCTGGAAGAATACTTTTTGGCTATCTCCTCGATGAATTTCAGCATATTGCTTTCCATCTCGTATAAAGATGACACGATCACAATAGCTTGCTGCTTGTGCTTCATGTGTCACGAGCATCATTGTTGCCTCTTCTTCTTTATTTAAACGAGATAACATTTCCATCACATCTTTAGATGCCTTTGAATCTAAGTTCCCTGTCGGTTCATCCGCTAAAACAAGGGATGGTTCGTGAATCATCGCACGTGCAATGGCTACTCGCTGTGCTTGACCACCTGAAATTTCAAATGTTCGTTTATTTAATATTTCTGCGATACCTAGCTTTTGTGCAATCGCATATGCCTTTTCTTCCATTTCTTTCACTTTTGTATTATCTAATGTTAGTGGTAAAACGATGTTTTCTTCTAATGTTAATGTGTTTAATAAATTAAAATCTTGGAAAACGAAACCCATTTCACGGCGACGGAATTTCGCTAAATCATTTTTCCCTAATGTATGTGGATTTTTTCCATTAATTAAAATTTCTCCTGTCGTCGGTTCGTCAATCGTTGCAATCATGTTTAATAATGTTGTTTTCCCGCTTCCAGAAGGTCCCATGATCCCAACAAATTCCCCTTTTTCAATCGACAAATTTATATCTGTTAAAGCACGGTGAGGTACTTTCCCTTCATACACTTTACTTAAGTTTTTCACTTCTAACATTTGAATTCCCCTCTCTTTCAATCTATATATAGCTTATAACAGATGTACATGTTTAAAAATCGAACTATCTTTCACCTATCTTACATTGGTGTAAGGTTAAGACTTTCTCATTTTCTTCTAAAAAATGAAGAGTGAAAAACAAAGGTTAGAAATACGGACAATGAATAAGAACATGATCACCCCAGAAATAGATTGTCCTTTCTAAAGTATCATGCATGTATGTCCTACCTTTCTTTGTTTCACACTCTTCTATCCAATGCTTCGTAATTCACCAACTACCATTTACAACTGCCATCTTTATTTAAAAAACAAGATGAAACGTGGTGCCTTTATGGACCGTTGATTCCACTTCAATATGATGTCCTAAGTATGTGCATACTTCTTGTACTAAATAGAGCCCTATACCGGTTGACTCACGAAAGACCCGTCCATTTGCTCCTGTATAAAACGGATCAAAAATACGTCGAATATCTTCTTCTGGAATTCCTACTCCTTCATCTGCTATCGATAGCACTTTCCTTTTATTTGTTTCCGTATAAAAAATATCAATTCGATTGCTCTTACCAGTTGAATATTTCACAGCGTTTTCGACTAGTTGTGTCCATATAAAATGAAACCACTTCTCATCTGTTTCTATCATCATATTTTCTGCAATATGTATTTTCGGATACACTTTATTGCGGATAAACAATCGTTTATGTTCTTTCATTACATCTTGTACCATAAGCAATAAATCTAATCGTTGAATACGAAAATCATGTTCCATCGTACGTACTCTAGACATATATAACACCATATTTAATCCTTTTTGTAACCGATCGATTTCCTCCTGAAAATTAGATGCTTCCGGTTCATCCAAATCTTTTGCCATCAAATTAAGTACAGATACAGGTGTTTTCATTTGATGAATCCAGCGATCTAAAAACATAAAATATTGTTCCTGCTTCTTTTCTAAAGCTAACCGATTTGATTCATACGCATTGTACTGTGTTTTCAATACTTTTTGTAAATGCTTTGAAATTGGTGCCATATCAAGTTTTTCTAAAGATATATCTAATGTTGCAATCGAATTGCTCATCTTTTTATAAAAATGCTTTCTCGTCCAATACATATATATTAAATACAAAAGTAAAATAAAAAAACTAATGAAAATACAATAGGCGATAATAGCAATATCATCAAACCGTGCGAGTAGTAATATGCCCATAAATGCACCCATTTGAATACATTGGACGATTATTAATAAAAGATGTTCACGAATAAATAACTTCATAACACATGCTCCTTCACCATGTGATGTGCAAACGATACCCTACCCCACGTACAGTTTCGACCGCATTTTCAATTCCTACTTCTTGGAATTTTTTGCGGACTCGTGTCACATTCACATTCAATGTATTTTCATCCACGAACATTTGGTCATCCCATAGTTTTTCTAATAATGCTTCTCTTCCTGCCACACGCGGAAAACGTTCCAATAACATTTCTATAATATCTGATTCTTTCTTCGTCAAAGACACAACTTCCCCGTTAAAATGCAATTCTAAACGCTCAACAAACAATTGTAGTCCCTCTTGTTCGACGACTCTTTCTTTCGTTTGCACCGCATACTCTCCGTATGCGCGACGTAAATGACTACGAATTTTTGCTAATACAATTTCAGGAGAGAATGGTTTCGTAATAAAATCATCTCCGCCATTTTCCAATGCCATCACTTGATCCATATCCCCGACACGAGCAGAAATGAAAATGACTGGACAAGTAGATACGAGACGGATTTGACGACACCAATAAAATCCATCATAACTCGGTAAATTTATATCTAACAAAACGATATCAGGTGCAAATGTATTGAATTGGTCCATTATCTTTGTAAAATCTGTCGCAACTTGAACCTCATATCCATACTTTTGTACTTCTTCTTGTAAATATTGTGCTATTTTTTTATCATCTTCAATAATAAAGATACGTTGCATACTATTCCCTCCAATAAAAAAACCTATCCTTTCTACATATTATAACGTAAAAAGAATAGGTACAAGAGCGATTCCTCATTAGGATGCTGAAACACGCTTGCCAAATAGCCGTTTTATTTGGAAAAAGATAATCATTAGTAGAATGAACAAGAATGCTGGTGCAAACCAACCTAATCCTTCTCCATACAATGGCAATATTTTTTCATAAAATGAAACGAAAGATTTTGTCCATGTGAATGATTCTACGCCTAATGACTCTGCCAGTGCTTTACATCCATCAAATAATGAAACTGCAAATATAAGTATGACAGAACCTATGTAAACGAACTGTTTATGCATAAATAGTGGCGATAAAAAACTTAACATCATAATGCCGATTGCTAATGGATATAACACCATTAACACTGGAACGGAATAAGTAATAATGTTCGCTAAACCAAAATTCGCAAATCCGAATGTTAAAATCGTGAAAAAGTATACGAATTGTTTGTATGAAAATCTCGGAAATAATGTTTGGAAATATTCCGCATTTGCGATGATTAAACCGATCGCTGTCGTTAAACAAGCTAGCATCATTACAATGGCCAACATCGTGTTTCCAAATATACCGAAATAATGGTTTGCAGTACCACTAAGAACAGCCCCACCTGTTTCTTGCATTCCGATGGATTCCACACTACTCGCACCTAAAAGGGCGATTCCGACATAAATAAACGCCAATAAAAAAGTCGCAATAATTCCAGACTTACCTGCTTCAATAAATATTTTCCACTTCGATGTCACACCATGTGAGCGAATAATCGTAATTATAATAATTCCAAATACTAATGATGCGAGTGCGTCCATCGTATGATACCCTTCCAGAAATCCTGTCACATATGCTTGATGCACATAATTTCCAGTAGCATCTTGAAAGGCACCCATAGGATTAATAAATGCGATGACGAGTAAAATAACGAGTAAAGTTACTAATAAAGGTGCTAAAATTTTCCCGATACTTTCGACAATTTTCCCAGGACGTAAGGAAAAATATAAAGCGATAAGGAAAAATATAATCGAAAACACGAATAAACCAATTTGATCATTACTATGTTGAATAAATGGAGTAATTCCGACCTCATATGCTACAGTTGCAGTTCTTGGCGCAGCAAAAAAAGGCCCAATGGATAAATAAAGAATGGCAGTAAAAAGCACTCCATACATCGGATGTACTCTACTAGCTAATTCTTGTAAATTATTACTACCTGAAAACCCGATGGCTAAAATTCCAATAAACGGCAAGGTTACACCCGTCGTTAAAAAGCCAAAGACAGCTGGCCATACATTAGAACCAGCCTCTTGACCTAATTGAGCTGGAAATATTAAATTCCCAGCTCCAAAAAATAAAGCAAATAACATAAACCCTATCGCCAAATGCGATGTAAAGGTTAATTTTTTATTCATTTTGTCCACACCTTACTACTGCTAAACGGCAAAACTACTTTAAATTTTTGTTTCGATATCAGATTTTTCTTTTATAGAATCGATATGACTTTGAAACGTCTCTAATGTTTTATCATTCAACAATTGTTTTTCTAATTGTAATTTTATTTCTTCATAAGGAGGAATATCTTCCGTTCCTTCCTTCGCTTTTTCATAATACTCTTTAATTTCATCTTCTGTTACATCTACATCAACCGTTTTAACCATATAATCATTTAAAGTTAATTCAAAAATAAGCTGATCTTTGAATTCACTTTCTGAAATTTGGTATTGTTGTAAAAGTGTTTCTAATTCGTCGCCACTTTCATCTTTTAATTTCTTTAAATGTTCTTCCGCTTCTTTATCTGTCACTTCAATATCTTCTTTTTTCGCCTCTTGTAAAACAATTTGGCGATCAATAACAGATGTTAATGCAGCTTCTTTTAATTCATCGTTCTCTGTTTCTTTTTGCATTTGATGTGCGTGTAATGCTAACTGTGTATATACTAAATTATATACTGCACCTTTTACTTCTTCTCCATTAACAACTGCAACAACCTCATCTTCTCCGACACGTTCCTCTTCAGGTACTTCAAACTGTGTCGTCTCCTCTGCATTTTCCTTCTTATCCCCACCACAGGCAGCTAAAATAAATACAAGAATGGCAGATAAGAAAACTATTAACCCTTTCTTCATGAAAAAACTCCTTTATTTTACGTCTACATCCATTCAAACATATGAAAATGAATGAACGCAACTATTATATGCCATCCTTTATTATACTACATTTTTACATGTTGCTCTTCTTTTAAATATGACAAAAAGGAAAAATTAATTATAATTTAAATTTGCTTACAATTTCATGTAAATTTTGTGATAGTTGTGATAACTCATTAGAACTCTCTGCAACCTCTTCCATTGCCGCATTCGTTTCCTCAGATGTTGCAGACGTTTCTTCTACACCTGCAGCAAACTGTTCAGCTACAGCAGCAATATCTTGAATCATATCATTCATCTGTGTACTATTACCCATAATTCCTTCAAGTCTCGAAGAAGTATGTTCTACACTACTTACCATGCTATTAATCGCCTCATTAATACCTGCAAATTTATCGTTCGTTCCGTCCATTTGAGCAGTACCACGTTTCACTTCTTCATATCCTTCTTGAAGAGAGGTAGTTACTTCTTTCGTATCTCGTTGGATGGTCGTCACAATATTTGTAATATTGCTGACAGAATGCGCAACTTCTTCTGACAATTTTCGTACCTCATCTGCTACTACCGCAAATCCTTTTCCACTCTCCCCTGCCCTTGCTGCTTCAATCGCTGCATTTAATGCAAGTAAATTTGTCTGTTCCGAAATAGCACGGATGACCGCCACTAATTCTGTAATTTCTTTTGATTGTTCATCTAACTGCTGTACTTGTTCGACAGCATGTTGGACGATTCGGTCTATAACTTCCATTTGCTCTTTTGATTGAGCCATTAATGTGACCCCTTCTGTCGTTAAATGACGAACATTTTCAGTCGTGGCACCAATTTTTTCTCCGTATTCATTTACTGCTATTACGTCCTCCGTAAACTGTCCCATGGATGTCGATAAATCGTACACACTTCCTGCCTGTGTTTCTGAACCTGTTGCTAACTCTTGCATCGTCATTGCGACTTGGTCAGCACCTTTATTTACATCTTCTGCTGACAACGATAATGTTTTGCTATGTTCTGATAGTTCTGTGGAAGCACGTCCCACATCTTGCATAATCGATTGTAAATTTGCTTGCATCATATTCATCGTCATTGCTAATTCATTTATTTCATCTTTCGTTTGTACATGGATTGGTGCATGGAATAATTCTCCATCTGCAATCTCACTTAGTCGGTGGCGGATAATCCCTAACCCTTTTCGGAGTCTTCTTGCAAAATAATAGACGATAGCAATGCCGATAATAAGTGTCACCGCAGAAACAATCACTGTCGTTTGCAATACATCTTTTCGTAAAATTAAAGCAAGTCCGTGCATATCAAAATCGAGTCCAAATACACCTATTACTTCTCCGTGATCATCTTCGATTGTACGTGCAAGTGTAATCGTCGGCTTTCCTGATCCCGTATCTAAATAAGGTTCTGTCCAAACAACTTCTGCCGGATTATTAACCGCTAAATCATACCAGTCTGTCTCTTTTGGATCGTATTCATTTAAATTGACTTCATCAGGCGGTAGATTACTTAAGTAAAATTCACCTTCGTCCGTAGCGAAAAATGTGTTTAATGTATATGTATAGTCTTCCATTACCTCTGTTAAATATGTTTCGTAAAACGCTGTTTTCACCGGGTTATTGACATTCGGCATATTGGAGACCTCTTTCGGTGAATTTGTATATGTATATGTTTGAAACGCCATTTCATCTTCTGTTAACAGTTCTTGTACTTTCGTCTCATACATTTGAAAAATTTCAGTAAATTTAGGGGAGATTTCTTCTAAATGCTTCTTTTGCATAATGGAATACTCCAATGCCTTTGTTTTTTGATACGAAACAACTCCTACAATTGTAATCGCTATCAACAATAAGGAAACAAATAAAACTACCAATTTAAAACTAATCGCCTGTGTAAACTTCATCTTTACCTTCCTTCTTTCGACTCATTTTTTTCCGATAAAACTGGAATTTCTCTAATCATATCATATTACCTATACATTTTCCTGTGTTTAGCGACTTAATATTCACTCCATTACATAATTAAATGAATATTTATACCTATATCGACGTAAAAGAAAAAACTATCCATAAATATAGATAGTTTCTACGTTAACCAAATTGACCATTAATATATGCATATGTGCGCTTATCTTGTGGGTCTTCGAATATTTGTTTTGTTTCTCCATATTCGACAATTTCACCTTCATAAAAGAAGGCTGTTTGATCTGAAATCCTCGCTGCTTGTTGCATATTATGTGTCACAATAATAATCGCATAATCATCTTTTAACGTTGTAATAAGCTCTTCGATTTTCAATGTTGATTTTGGATCTAAGGCAGATGTCGGTTCGTCCATTAAGATCACTTCTGGTTCGATTGCTAAACATCTTGCAATACATAGCCGTTGCTGTTGTCCACCTGATAAGCGATATGCATTATCATGTAAACGATCCTTTACTTCGTCCCAAATAAAAGCTTTTCTCAAACTCGTTTCCACAATTTCATCTAAAATGGCTTTTTTGCGGATCCCGTGAATACGAGGTCCATATGCAATATTTTCATAGATTGATTTTGGAAAAGGATTCGCCTTTTGAAAGACCATCCCTACATCTGTACGCAAATGTTCTACTTTCAAAGTTGGATCAAAAATATTCGTGTCACGATACCAAACTTTTCCTTTCACTTTTACGTTTGTTGCTTGTTCCACCATACGGTTTAATGTTTTTAAATATGTTGATTTCCCACACCCAGACGGTCCGATAATTGCTGTCACTTCTTTGTTACGAATTGCCATATTAATATCTTTTAATGCATGTGTATCTCCATACCATAAGTTTAATCCTTCTGATTTATATACTGTTTCACGTTCGATTGCTTCTTTTTCTAACAATTGAATATGTGGTCGTGTTTCCTGTCTTTCCATTGTTACAACAGACATACAATCTCCTCCTAGTAATCATAAAATATACTTCTATCCGTATTTATTTTCTCTTCATTCGCATGATGCTTCACAACATACAAATATAATGCAACAGTCTTTCAATCAAATGTTTTTTCAAATTTATTTCGAATAAAAATAGCGGTTGCGTTTAGTAGAAATAGGACAATTAGTAATACGATAATCGTTGCCGCTGCTAAATTCGCATATTCGCGCACCATCGTCGAATCTAATGTCCAATAATAAATTTGGACTGGTAGCACTGTAAATTTATCGAAAATACTTCCAGGAATCGGTATAAGTAATGCCGGAATTCCTATGACAACGAGCGGAGCTGTTTCCCCTATTGCGCGAGATAAAGATAAAATAGCACCAGTTAAAATTCCAGGTAACGCAATTGGCAAAATAACGTTTTGAATGGTTTGCCATTTGGTCGCACCAAGCCCATATGATCCTTCTGTCATATAATTAGGCACTGTACGTAAAGCCTCTTGACTTGCAACAATCGTAATTGGCAAAATTAATAATGCCATCGTTAATCCACCAGCTAAGACGATATTTCCTAATTGTAATGTACGGACGAAAATCGTCATTCCTAAAATTCCGTATACGATAGATGGGACACCAGCTAAGTTGCCGATATTCATTTGAATAAAATCACGTACTTTCCCTTGCTTCGCGTACAATTCTAAATAAATAGCTGTCGCAACCCCTAATATCATCGTCACTGGTGCCACGACTAGCATTAACCAAAGTGTTCCAATTATTGCTCCGAAAATTCCAGCTTTTTCTGGATCTGTCGATAATTTCCCAGTAACAAAATCCATATTTAAAAAAGCGATACCGTCTGCACATACACGATACAATAAAATAGCTAAAACAATTAACGCAAATAATGTCGCACTTAAAAATAAACCTTTCGCTATATGATTGATTATAATTTTTTTATTCGTTCTTTTTTCTACTAAAACAGGATTTAATTGTCTCATCTTTCACACACCTTATTCATATTGTGCTTTCCATTTTTTCGAAATATAATTCGCCAAAATGTTCATCAATAATGTAAAGACGAATAATGTTAATGCGACTGCATATAAACTGTAATAAATTGTAGAACCGGCAGGTGCATCTCCCCCCGTCACTTCTACAATATAAGCCGTCATCGTCTGCATCGATTGTGTAATATCGAATGTAAAATTTTTCGTACTACCACTTGCTATCGTCACGATCATCGTCTCACCAATCGCACGTGAAGTCGCAAGAACAATAGAAGCAACAATTCCCGATAGGGCACCAGGAATAACAATTTTCGTAACAACTTCTAGTCTAGTTGCGCCCATTGCAAGAGCTCCGTCTTTTACAGCTGTCGGAACAGCATTCATTGCATCTTCTGATAAAGAAGCAATCATTGGTATAATCATAATACCCATGACAATTCCTGGACTTAATATATTGGTAGATTCCAATCCTGGAATAATATGCTTTAACATTGGCGTGACAAAAGTAAATGCAAAAAATCCATACACAATAGTCGGAATACCTGCTAAAATTTCTAATGCAGGCTTTAACACTTTCCGTAATTTTTTAGGTGCATATTCACTTAAATAGATAGCAGACATTAAACCAATTGGAATGGCTACAATTAGCGCAATGATCGTCGCAGTAAATGTACCGACTAATAATGGTAAAACACCAAATGATGGATTTTCACTCAATGGTTTTAAATTCGTTGAAGTAAAAAACTCCCAAATCGGTACTTCTCGAAAGAAATGTACCGATTCAGAAAAGAGTATATAAATAATCCCGATTGTCGTTAAAATTGAAATACTAGTAAAGAGGAAAAGAAGTGTAGGAATCATCTTTTCCCCCTTCACTTTCCACCTTTGTATGGCCGTTTCTTGTTTCATCAATTCTCGAACGTTCCATTGTTTATCTGACAAGATGATTCCCTCCTACTACTTACTTCAGTGAATCGATGATAGACAAGTTTTCATTTACTTCCTCATCTGGAATAGGTGCGAACCCTGTTTCACCTGCAAATTCGTTCATATTGTTTAAGACATACTCTGCAAAGTCTAATACTTGTGGCTTTTCCTTTGCATTGTTTACATTTAAGTAAGTGAATACTGGTCGAGTAAAGTCTGCGTAATCTCCATCTTCTGCAATCGTATCTAGAGAAGGCTCTACCGCACCGTCACCGAAATCTACAGATACTGCTTGTAATTTATCTTGGTTGTTTACGTAATAACCAAACCCGAAAAATGCAATACCATTTTTGTCATCTTCAATTAAATTTACTAACGTTGAATATTCTTGTTGTAAATCAATATCTGTTACTAAATCTTTTTCTTCTAAAACATTTTCAAAAAAGAATTCATATGTTCCATGATTTTCGTTTGGACCGTACGTATTTATTTTTTCATCCGGCCAATCTGGATTAATATCTGACCAATTCGTTACGTCTTCATCTGCTAAGAAAATTTTCTTTAGATCCTCTGCTGTCATTTCTGTTGCCCAATCATTCTCTTTATTGACCACGAATGTTAAACCGTCTAATGCTACTTTTAATTCTTGTACGTCAATCCCTAACTCTTCTGCTTTGGCTGCTTCTTCCTCTTTAATTTCACGTGAAGCGTCATTAAAATCTGTTCCATTTTCTACTAAAAACTTTTCAAAACCTGCACTCGTACCCGCACGGCTTACTTCTACTGATACATTTTCTTGTTCATTCACCATATATTCTTCCGCTAACTTCGCCATTAGAGGATAAACTGTTCCAGATCCATCGATTACTACACTACCTTCTAATTGTTCTGTTCCTTCATTATTTCCATTTGCATCGCTGTTTGTACCATTGTTCGCATTACTGTCTTCTGCTTTTCCTTGGCATGCTACTAAAATTAGCACGAAAGCTCCTAATAAAATGGCTTTCCACATGTGATTCTTCCTCATATTCTTCTCTCCTCTTTTTCATCCTCGTTTTTTGATTCACTTTCAGTATAAGGGGTGAATGTAAAGAGAATATGAAAGCAATGTAAAGAGAATGTAAATTCAGAAAATAGTATATGCGGTTATTCCTTTACACGATGATCTCTATAATTATCATCAAAAAAGGACTATGGCAAATGAATCTTTACCATAGTCCTTTTCGATTTTAACTGCTATCTTATTTTACTAAACTTTCTTCAATTTGGTTCGCCATTTCTTGAACCGAAATTAATCCTCCACCTGATAAGTACCAGAATTCAGGATCTAAATAATAAATGTCATCATTTTGGAATGCTTTTGTACGTTCCATTAATTTATTTTCAACTACTTGTTTCGCCGAAGATTCTCCACCAACAACAGCACCACGATCGATTACATATAATAAATCAGGGTCTTGTTCTGTCACGTATTCAAATGATACGTTACTTCCGTGTGTAGATACTTCAATTCCTTCATCTACAGCTGGTACACCGAATACGTCATGGATAATTCCGAAACGTGAGCTAGGGCCATATGCACTAATCTTATCATCATTCGCTAAAATAATTAATGCGTTTTTATCAGCCTCTTCTGCTTTTTCATTTACAGAAGCAATGGTATCATCAATTTCAGCTAATGCATCTTCAACTTCTGATTCTTTTCCAAACATTTCTCCAATAGTAGTTACGTTCTCAGTAAATGAGTCCATATAATTTTCCGTATCTACTCCTATGAAAACAGTCTCCGCAATTTCTTGTAATTGATCATATACTTCTGATTGACGCCCAGAGATAAGGATTAAATCTGGATCAAGTTCTGCGATTTTTTCAAAGTCGGGCTCTTTTAATGAACCAATATTTGCATAGTCTTCTGATGCGAATTCATCAATATAACTTGGAATCACACCTGCTTGTGCAACACCAACTACTTTATCTTCTAAACCTAATTTTTTGAATGTATCTAACACACCAAAATCAAACACTACAACTTTTTCTGGGTTTTTTTCGATTTCAGACGTTCCTAACTCGTGTTCGATTGTCATCGTTTCCGATGCTTCGTTATTGTTAGACGTATTATCATTTCCGTTGTTTCCACTATTATTTGAACCACAAGCTGCTGCAATTACCATGACAACTACCAATAATAAACTTACATATATTTTTTTCATTGAATTATATACCTCACATATTTTTTAGAAATAGACACAAATTCTTTGGTCTTCAATTTCTTTAATTTCAATATCCATATCATAAATTTCTTTTAACACACATGAATCAATGACATCACAAGTATGGCCTTGCTTAACGATTCTTCCATCTTTTAAAGCGACAATTTCATCTGAATAACATGAAGCGAAGTTAATATCATGGATGACAATAACAATTGTTTTGCCTAACTCATCACAAAGTCTACGTAATGTCTTCATAATTTGTACGGCGTGTCGCATATCTAAGTTATTTAATGGTTCATCCAGTAAAATATATTCTGTATCTTGAGCAAGTACCATTGCGATAAATGCGCGCTGGCGTTGTCCACCACTTAATTCATCTAGAAATTTATGCTGAATATCTGCTAATTCCATGTATGCAATTGCTTCATCTACCTTTTTCCAATCCTCACGCTTCAAGTTTCCTTTTGAATATGGAAAACGCCCAAAGGAAATAAGCTCTCTTACAGTTAACTTTACATTCATCGAGTTCGATTGTTTTAAAATTGAGATTTTACGCGCAAGTTCACTATCTTTTGACTTGCTTATATCTTCTCCATCAATCGTGATGATCCCTTCGTCTTTTGCAATGAGCCTACTAACCATAGAGATTAACGTACTTTTACCTGCTCCATTCGGTCCAATAAACGATGTTATTTTCCCTTTTGGAATTGTTAATGACACATCATCAATAACTTTTTTGTTGTTATACGTTTTAAATACACTTTTTATATCTACCATGATTTATTCTCCTTTAGAATTAAATAGATGAAGTAAATTCCACCAACGAAATTTATAATAACACTTAATGTCGTTTCAAACGTAAAGATCTTTTCAACAATAAATTGACCACCTATTAATGCGATAATGCTAATTAATACAGAGCCTAAGATAATGTATAAATGCCTGTAAGTCTTCATAAACTCGTAAGCAATGTTTACGACGAGTAAGCCTAAAAATGTAATTGGACCAATCAAAGCTGTTGCAATAGAGATTAAAATCGCAACGACGATTAATAGTCGTTTTACAACAAAGTCATAGGGAACACCTAAGTTTGTTGCGTGGTCCTTTCCTAAAGCTAATACGTCTAAGTATTTATAGTATCGACTAAAGTAAATGACAACCCCTATCATCAAGATAATAGATAGATAAACGAGGCTCGTATTTACATTGTTTATACTTGCAAACATCTTATCCTGCGCAACCATGAACTCATTTGGATCAATGAGCACTTGCATGAAAGATGTAAAACTACTAAAGAATGTTCCTAAAATCATCCCGATTAATAAAAGAAAATATATATTTGCATTTTCTCCTTTAAATAATAATCGGTAAAATAATAGAGAAAATAACACCATGACACCTATTGATATTAGATAATTCAGTTGGCTGTTCATCATGACTAATGAACGAGAGCCAAAAATAAAAATGATGAATGTTTGCGTTAGTAAATATAGGGAATCAATTCCCATAATACTAGGCGTTAAAATTCTGTTATTTGTTATCGTCATGAAAATAGTTGTCGAAAATGCGATTGCTCCACCAGTTAAAATGATGGCGACAACTTTCATAACCCTTCTCGGTAATACGTAATCTATATTACCTGTTAGGTCATAAAAAATATATAGTAGCGCTAGGGATAATGCAATAATAGCAAGAATGATTGTCTTTTTTTTATAACCCATATTTCCTTCTCCTTAATAGTAGGTAGATGAAAATACCACTTCCAATAACACCTACTGTTAAATTGATCGGAACTTCATATGGATAAATAATCACTCTACCAATAATATCACATACGAGCACAAACAATGCCCCTAGCAAAGCCGTATGTATTAAGTTGTTTTTTAAATGGTCTCCTTGGTAAATCGTCACAATATTTGGCACGATTAGCCCGAGAAACGGGATAACACCAACAGATAGCACGACAGATGCTGTAACAAATGCCGATATGATTAAACCGATATTTACAATTTGCCGATAATTTAAACCTAAATTTTTGGAAAACTCTTCTCCCATTCCAGCTATCGTAAACTTATTTGCATATACATATGCGATAATGAGTGTCGGAATACTAATATATAAAAGTTCATAGTTCCCACTCATAATCATAGAGAAGTCACCTTGCATCCATGAGGTCATATTTTGAATAAGATCATTTTTATATGCAAAGAAAGTGGCCATTGAATCGATAATACTACCGAACATGAGCCCGACTAATGGAATAAACACGGGATCTTTAAATTTAATTTTCTCTAAAATTTTCATAAAAACAAACGTACCAATTAATGCAAATCCAAAAGATATAGACATCTTTAGTAAAGGACTTGCTGCGGTAAACCACATTAATGATACGAGTACTCCGAAACGAGCGGCATCCATTGTACCTGCCGTTGTCGGGGATACAAACTTATTTTTACTTAGTTGTTGCATGATAAGACCGGCAATACTCATACTTGCTCCTGCAATTAAAATACTGACAAGTCTCGGCAACCGGCTTACGAGTAAAACTTCGGCTTGTTCTTCTGTTAATTTAAAAATATCTAATGGTGTGACGTCCGATACACCGATAAAAATCGATATAAATGACAATATTACCAATGGAATAACTAAATAACGTAGTTTCATTTTTATCTTATCTCTCTCTATTTATCATCATTCTAATTTAAGTATTGTTCTAAATAAGAATGAGATTCATTATCAATTAGGTTGTCGAATAAAGTATAGCACAAATAAAAAAGTGGCGCAATACATTATCACCATTTTTCGCATGTCTTTTTATAAGGCAGTGATAAAATGCACCATCCATCAGGCCCTAATGCTGTTAAACATTGATGTATCGGGTGATATTTATTTTGCCATGCTCGTTTGAAATTACATAAATGTTACTGAGAAAGAACTGTATCTTCTTTCATTTCATCTTCCCTATTTAATATTTCACCGCATTCTATTCAGTTTCTTTGTCGATATATACATTTCATGTTAGCTAAAAAAACACGCACAAAAACGATCAAGTTTATATTTCCATCATAAACATGATCGTTTTTTGGTAAGTAAAGACTTGTTATGTCCCAAGCGCCTTTACTATTCCTTCCCGTAGCATGTATCACCATCACAGTAAGTCGTGGCACATACGGGAGCATTTTTATCAAGTTTTACTTTTTCGGCATTTTCTTCATCCCATATTTGTTGTAGGACTTTAAGAAACACTTCTTCACTTTGTGCCCCTGCCACAGCATGGACTTCATTAAAGACGAAGAATGGAACACCTTCCACTCCCATCTCTTCCGCTACTAACTGGTCTTCCTTTACTGCATTCGTATATTTACGACAATTCAATAAACGAACAACATGTTCATTCTCAATTGCAGATGCTTCTGCAATATTAATTAATACTTCTTCCAAACCGATATTTTCTAATTGAGAAAAATATGTTTCAAATAATTGTTCCACTACTTTCGAATCTTTCCCATATGTTTCTGCTAATTTCACAAGTCGGTGTGCTTCAAAAGTATTCGTATGATTGATTTTGTCCAAGTGGATCTGTACATCATACTTGCTACCCATTTCAGCAATGGCAGCCATTTTTGATAATGTTCTTTCTTTTGGAAGTTGTAATTTATCCATTAACAATTCAATTACTGATCTTTCATTATGTACTTCTGCATCTGGATCCAATTGAAAGCATCTGTATTGAATCGTCACATATTCCCTATGTTCAAAGTTCTCTAACGCTCGTTGGAATGCCTTTTGTCCAATATAGCAATACGGACAAACAAAGTCAGACCATATTTCTACTTTCACTTTCCCACCTCATCAAACAAACAAAACGTTGTACAAATCAATCTAATAATGACTGTCCATTTATCTTCATACGTTTTGTATTTTTTAATTCCTCAATCGTTGATACACCAATACCAAACATGGTCATTTTTAATTCAAATTCAATTTGATCCATTACTTCTAATACTTTCTCAACAGATTGTGTCGCTGCTTTCAATAGAGCACGAGCATAACCAATCACATCGGCACCGATTGCAATTGCTTTTGCTGCATCTACTCCTGTTTTCATCCCACCACTTGATACGATTGGTGTTTCCGGTAAATGGGACCTAACAGAAACGATACAATCCTTCGTTGGAATACCCCAATCATTGAACGCTTCTGCTGCACGCTTACGTAAATCATCTTCTGTTCTTAGTTTTTCAACTTGACTCCACGATGTTCCACCTGCACCAGCAACATCAATATATGAAATACCTACATCGTATAATTTTTTCGCAACCGTACCGTCAATACCGAAACCTACTTCTTTTACCCCTACTGGAACAGATAAGTTTTTACACACTTCTTCAATTTTCGGTAATAAATGTTCAAAGTTTAAATCGCCACCATCTTGTACGACTTCTTGTAAACTATTTAAATGAAGAACAAGTGAATCCGCTTCTGTTCTTTCGACAATTCTTTCACAATGGTCTACACCGTACCCATAATTAAATTGCACTGCACCTAAATTGGCAATAAGTGGCACTGTTGTAGCATATTTGCGAATTAAAAAAGAAGTTTCATGTGCATCACTTTCTAATAATGCACGTGTAGAACCGAGCCCGATTGCCCACCCTTTTTCTTCACTAGCTAACGCTAAATTTATATTAATTTTCGATGCTAATTCCGAACCACCTGTCATGGAACTTACTAAGAACGGGGCCTTTAACGTTTTACCGATAAATGACGTCGCAAGATCAATATCATGAAAATTGATTTCTGGAAGTGCATTATGGATGAAAGAAATTCCTTCCAAACCTGTCGTCTTATTTACACCTTCTACTGCATCTGTTAAACAGAGTCGAATATGTTCTGTTTTTCTTACATTAATATCTGCTTCCATGAACAACACCCTCATTCTTTTCATAATTAAACAATCTATATTTAGTGTACGTTTTTCACATTTAGATTGAAAGAAATATGTTTATAAAGCGATGGCTTCTTTTAGTAATATACTTCCTTATGATTTTTTCTCAATCTCATTTTGATCGTCTTGTGACCATTCTTTAAAGCCACCTGCATATAATTTCACATTTTTAAAACCAGCTTCTTTTAATGCGACGACATTGATACATGCGGAATTTCCTGTTCCACAAGAGACAATATGTTCTTGTTTTTCTTTAACCGATGCAAATTGTTTTTGCAATGATGTAGATGACCTCCACCGACCATTTGCATCCATCACATTTTTCGCAGGAAAGTTTTGTGCGCCTTTAATATGGCCGTCCTTCCCATACCCTGAAGCTGTTTCTCCACTATACTTTTCATAAATACGAGCATCGATATGCACAGACTTTTTCTCTTCTAACTGTGCTTTTACTTCATCGATTTGAACGAGCAAATCTTGTTGCAACTGTACATCAAACACGGTCTTGTCACGTTCGATTACCTCATCAGTCCATTCGTATCCCGCTTCTTTCCAAGCACGTGCTCCCCCATCTAAAATATATACTTCTTCATGTCCTAAATAAGTAAGTAATACATATGCTTTCGATGCTGCACGATGATTTCCTTCATCATATAGAAGAATAGCCATTTGACGATTGATTCCTTTTTCTTCTAATGTCGTTTTTATTTGTTCTATCTCAGGAAAGAAGGAATCTTTTCCGCTTATATCTTCTTTGAAATCTAAATAAACAGCCCCCGGAAGATGTTGATGCTTATATGCTTCTTTTCCTGTTCCATATACTTCATCTTTTATACGTACATCTACTGGAATAATAGATTGCGTCATTACTTTTTTCTGTGCTTTTTCAGCAGATAAAATAATTGTCATATTAGTTCTCTCCTTGTTTTTTATACAAAAAGCATTGTTTTGTATGGTCTTGAATGATGCCAACTGCTTGTAAAAAGGAATAGCAAATAACAGGGCCAACAAAGGAAAAGCCACGTTTTTTCAAATCTTTACTTAATTTTGTCGATAAGGTGGAAGAGGCTGGTACTTCTGAAGAGTTTTCCCAATCATTTACGATACTTTTCTCCCCGACAAAGGTCCAAATGTATTGATGGAAGGAACCGAACTCCTCTTGGATATATAAAATTGCCTGTGCATTTTGAATGGTTGCACGAATTTTTCGCTCATTTCGAATGATCCCTTCATTTTTGAGCAATTTATTCACATCTTCTTCTGTATATGTTGCAACGGTTGCAATATCAAAATGCGCAAATGCTTTGCGATAGTTTTCTCTTCGTTTTAATATCGTTATCCAGCTGAGCCCAGCCTGTGCTCCTTCTAGCGTAATCATCTCAAACAAATACGCATCATTAAAAAAGCGTTCCATATTGCCCCATTCTTCATCATGATAAATTTCATATAAGGGGTCCTTCGTTACCCACGCACACCGCTGTTTTTCCATTTATGATTCCTTCGTTTCTATATCATTTTCTTCATATGATATCCAATCACTAAAACTTCCAACATATAGTTTTACATCGTCAAATCCCGCTATTTGCAATGCAAGCACATTAGGACACGCCGAAATACCTGAGCCACAGGAAGTGATAATTGTATCGTATTCCTTTAAGTTAGCAAAATGTGCTTGTAATGCCTCTTTCGACTTCCAATTACCGTCTTCATCTAGTATGTCAGCCCAAAAGAAATTTTTAGCCCCTGGAATATGTCCTGCTTTATCATATAATGGTTCTGTTTTACCAAGATAACGGTTTTTCGCTCTTGCATCTAATAATACTTCTGTATCCACATTACGATCGCGAACCTCTTCCATCGTTATAATTAGGTCATGTTGAACATTAGGGGTAAAATTACCTTCCCTTCGTTCTTTCGTTTCAGACGTTACAGGATAAGTCGCATGTTTCCACGCTCGAAAACCACCTTGTAAAACGTATACATTTTCTATACCGACATAACGTAGGACAAACCAAGCACGTGGTGCAAACATCTCGTTGCCTTCATCGTAGACGACAACTGTTGAATCATTGTTTACCCCTAGTTGACGCAATTTTTTTGAAAACGTCTCAACGTCTGGTAGTGGATGATTGCCGCCATGCGTTCGTACTTCTCCTGATAGATCCTTTTCCAAATGAATATATTGTGCACCGACAATATGTTCTTCCATATATGCATAATAACCATCATCCGGTCTTGCTAAATTAGAACGTGCATCCAATATGATGACATTTTCATCAAACAATTTTTCTCTTAATGTTGCTACATCCATTAAATAACGCATGAAAATCCCCTCTCCTTCTGTTCTCTAATCGTTTATTCCTTATTCTATCATATTATATACACAAATTTTGCGCACAATTACACACTTATGATTGCATTCCGTTTTCATTATGTGAGAAAATACATAAGGTAATGGAGGTAGAAAAAATGAAAAAATGGATTGTGTTATGTGTGAGCGCAATATTATTGCTTAGTGCTTGTAGTAATAATGAAGAAGCAACAAAACAAGCAAACACAAATGAAGCAACTGAAAACAATAACGAAACAACTACAAACGAATTAACAGAAGAAACGATCGTAAAAGGTGAGGAAGGAGATGCCGTTCCAATGATTCAACAGGCACTCATCGACATCGGTTATGATGTAGAGGAAACAGGCGTATTAGACAGTTATACTGTATGGGCATTAACAGATATGCAATTACAATTGGAAGATATTGCTACGACTGGGATATACGATAAAGCAATGAAACAAGTTATAGAAGAACAATTGGATCAAACAACAGTAGAACCAGCAGCAAAACTTGACCGCCCTGATTCCAATGATCATCTTTCATTAGCAATTGACAACCCTTATGAAGTTTTAGCATTAGTGAATAAATCCAATGCACTACCAGAAGGGTTTGAACCTGAAGATTTAACGGTCCCAGATGTTCGTTTTCCTTTTGAGGAAGATGACCCGAAAAAACAGTTACGAAAAGTTGCTGCAGACGCTTTAGAAGAACTATTTGAGGCGAGTGAAGCAGAGGGTTTAAACCTGTTCGCTCAATCAGGGTATCGTTCATATGATCGTCAAGTAGCTGTATTTGCAGCGAATGTCGAAAAACATGGAGAAGAACATGCGAATACATATAGTGCACGTCCCGGTGAAAGTGAACACCAAACGGGTTTAGTTATGGATGTGACGACAGATGAGGTCGGCTTTGATTTAATCGTTGAATTCGGTGAAACAGATGAAGGTAAATGGTTAAAAGACAATGCACATGAATACGGCTTTATTATTCGCTACCCTGAAGGAAAAGAAGATATTACAAAGTATCAATATGAACCGTGGCATTTACGTTATGTCGGGGAACAAGCTGCAACTGAAATTTATGAAAAAGAAATGACATTAGAAGAATATTTAGAAGCGAAACAATAGAAAAATAGCTTAGGAGAACAAGATAATGTTTTCCTAAGCTATTTTGATTATGTATGGTCTTTTCATAGATTAAAATGGTTTTGTAATCATGAGTAAAATAATAATAAGGAAAATGATATTCGTCATTCGCTCATAAAAAAATAGTTCCTTTGCTAATACTTCATACGTGTCTGGAATTTCTTGAATACGGTCATCCGCTAATATTTCCTTAATCGGCTTTGCACGTGGTGATAAAACAAGTGGGCCTGCAGCTAATGCTACTAAAAATAAAACTAGACTAATAAGAAACCAATATTGTGAAAATAAATATGGATTCATGATGCCCATCCCTAATCCTGTTAATAACAGCAATGTACCACCAACCATGACAAAATGGTGAATTCTATTTCGAATATGATATGCATGTCTTAATTGCCTCATATCTTTTGCATTTGTTACAATATAAATCATTACAAATCCAGGTCCCAGTCCTAATATTGCAGCGAAAACGTGTATAATAACGAGCAAATCGTATAAACTCATAAAAAAGTACCTCCATCGTTGTGCATTAAGTTTACTACTTAATGTGTATGAATTCAACAAATGAAGGTATGCATATATTTCGTTTTCTTAAAAGTTTTCCCCGATATATTTATCTAAAATTTGATCGATTTGTTCACCGTACATTTCCCCAAATAAGTTTAAATGAGCCATCAAATAATATAATTGATAAAGTGGTTTAATATCTTCATATTCTTTTCTTAATGGATAATTTTCATTATAAGCTTCGTAAAATTTGCTCGGAAATCCACCAAACAATTCTGTATATGCAAGCTCAAAATGACGGTCACCATATAAAAACGATGGATCGACAATATATGGTTCTCCCCCAGGACCGACAATCCAGTTACCTGAATATAAATCCCCGTGTAAATGAGACGGTTCCACAAAACTTGGAATCCATTCATCTAGCGTTTCTAGTAACTTTTCTAGTTGTTTACGACGTTTCCCTTCAATATTACCAGTTTCAATCCCTTGTTCTAATTGAGAACCTAATCGTTTATCACGGTAATATTCTAACCAGTTTGCATTTAATTCATTTGGTTGTGGCAATAGTCCGATATATGTATCAGAATCGAACCCATGCAAACGGCCAAACGATTTATGCAGATCTGCTAGTTTTCTCCCTAATGTTTCTTCTGTTTTATCTGTTTTTCTTCCTTCAATCCATTCTAATAATAAAAATCCTCTTCCCGGTTGGTCTGAATACGATAAAAAGCTCGGCACGGAAATAGTGTTCGTCTCTTTTAATAGACGTAACCCTGTCGCCTCACTTTTAAAGAAAAATTTCGGTGCGTTCGCATGGAATTTCATGAAAAACTCCGCATCGATTGTCTGCACATAATATGCTTCATTAATCGATCCACCTTTAATTTTCTTAATCGTTTGAACTTCCGAATAATCACGACCATTTTCTAATGCTATTCGAACTAATTTTTCCATTTCGTTATTTTTCATGTTTCTGTACCCACAATCTCATTGGATTTTGTTGGCCTTCTTCTAATGACATATATTGCATCACGATTCCACTTGATTCGTTTGGCTTTGTGAAATCTTGATACATTGCCTTAGAAGCTCCTAAGCCTATATTCGTTGCTTCATCTACAGATTGACTATAATAAATATCTGTAACCCCAACGAAATGCATTGATGTTAAGCATATGGGACAAGGTTGTCCGCTCGCATACATCGTACAATTCGACAAATCATTTGTTTGTAATGTTTTCTGTGCATGACGAATCGCATTTAACTCCGCATGACTACTTCCGTCAAATGTACTATGTAACTCATTGATACCTTCTGCAATAATTTTCCCTTCTTGCACGAGGACTGCACCAAATGAACTTCCACCTTGCGCTACATTTTCTACTGCTAGTTGTACCGCACGCTCCATACATTGACCCATCCGTATCCCTCCAAGAGCGTTTACATACTTTCATCTTATAACAAAATCCAATCAGTTTCCATCCAAATAATATATAAGATTTATGTATCACAATGTATTAATTATTCAAATGACAAAGCCATATCTCCCTCTTTAATCCAGCCAATTTTCCGTAAATACATCGTGCAAAGCACACTAATAACAATCGGTGCAAGAATATGAAGCATTAAAACTTGAATGAACACTGTCCATGTAAAGCCCATCGTTTCAAATGCCATTATTTGTCCAACGAAACCACTCGTTCCCATTCCTGCTCCTGCCGTATTGTTTTCCATCATAAAAATAGCTGTCCCTATCGGTGCAAGAATCGCTCCCGCCATAGTCGGTGGAATTAATATTGCTGGGTTTTGGATGATGTTGGCAACTTGTAACATCGATGTTCCGATTCCTTGTGCAAGAAATCCTCCAATCCCATTTTCACGATAGCTAGCGGCAGCAAAACCGACCATTTGTGCAGAACAACCGATGACAGCCGCTCCAGCTGCTAAACCGTCTAAAGATAACATAAAGGCAATCGCAACACTGGAAATCGGTGCCGTCAATGCCCATCCCATTAAAACAGCTACGATAATCCCCATAATGAATGGCCTTTGTGTAGTAGACCAATTAATCATTTCTCCTAACCAAAGCATTCCTTGTTGAATGGGGATTCCGATGAACTTTCCTGTTATATAGCCGATAAAAATTGTCGTAAATGGAGTAACAATAATATCGACACGAGTAGTTTGATATACCAATTTCCCCATCTCTGTAGCCATTAATGCTGCAACATAGCTTCCCGCCGGTCCACCTAACTCTGCCCCAAACGCTCCTGCAAAAAGTGCCGAAAATAACACTAATGGTGGTGCTTGTAAACCATATGCAATTGCAACACCAATCGCTCCTCCCATAATTTTATTATCCATCGCAAACGTACCCATTTCTATGAACATCGGACCGATATTTGCGATATTATATAATGTTAATTGCTCCCCTACTGTTTTCATCATAAGACCGATAATAAGTGATGAAAACAATCCTAATGCCATATAGCTTAAAGCCGTTATAAAATAGTCGTTCGGTGATAGTGTGACACCTTTTTTCTTTACGTAATTTTTCATCATATACCCCTCTTTACAGTTGTCTTGTCACTAGTATTATGACGTATAAATGAAAACATTTCTAATAGAAACCCTTAGTACAACAACATTTGCTATTTTAAGCCCTTTCCTATATAATTTGTGACGGAAACTTCGGTTTATTCAATGATTAGGAGGAGTTTTAAATGAACGAATTACAACAATCTGCAATTGCAAAAATCATTCGTGAACGCCGTTCGATTAAGAAAGGATACAATGATAAAAAGGTTGAAGAAGTTACTGTACGTGCATTATTAGACCAATCTATTTGGGCGCCGACACACGGCATGCGCGAACCTTGGCGCTTTATTTTTATCGATAAAGATATGTTACCAACTTTTGCGAAAAAAGTTAGTTTAACTTATAAAGAAGATATGCAAGAAAATCGTGAAAACTATTTAAATGAACCAAATGCTATTTTAGTAGCTATTATGGAAGAACCAGAAAAACAGAAGCAGTGGGATGAAAACTTCGGCGCTATAGCTAGCTTCATTCATAATTTTTCATTACTAGCTTGGGAACAAGAGTTAGGAGTTTGTTGGAAAACGAACCCTCATATATACGATCCAAAGGTAAAGGAAATTTTAGATGTCGCAGAAACAGAGAAAATTGTCGGCTTCATCCATTTAGGATATTTTGATGAAGCACCAGAAGTTAAGCCTCGTACGGACATCGATGAGAAATTAACTGTTTATAAAGGATAAGATCAAACGTGAAGTTGGATATTCATACTTGTTCGAGCATGTAATATGAAGTATTCAATCTTCATATGTACTTAAACATGGTACTCCGACTTCTTAAAGGTGGTTCTTTGTCAAATAGTGCTGGTGACCCTCTTAAAGTCATGTAATATTTAATTGTGTTGAGCCAATAAATAGCCAATAAAAATAGCATGAATATGTCACTTCGAAAATGTACTCCGCTTTCCGCGTGTGGCTGATAAACCAAGCTCAAGTGCTGCCTTCCCTTGTCTTATCTAGTCCTTTTTTACGGCAGGAATCTACGTACATTTCCTACGTTTCATCTAGCTGTTTACATGCTAGTTTCCTCCTCCTTTGTTGCTTAAGCTTTAAGGAAGGAGGATTTTTTCCACTAACACCATATATTGTAGAGCCTTACATGTATGACAATATCCAACTTTTTAATCCTATCATTACTGACGGAACTCTATTTATTAGAATTACGAAAAGTATGATGAGGATATGTTGAACAAATTCATTCAGTGTACGCAATCTGTTTAAATTTTTGAAATATTTCATCTTTGCTATTGACAAATGTTTCGAGATTTATTATGATTATAATCAAATCTTATACATATGCAACGAGAAAGAAGAGTAATCTATCGTAAACACTTTAGAGAGCTAGTGGTTTGGTGAGAACTAGTGTGGCACATAGATGAATGGACTTTCTGGCATTTAAACCGAACGAGTTTTCACTTCAGTAGGCTTTAACGATTTAGTCTCCCGTTATATGAGACGAATAGATATATATCTATTCACCAAAGTGAGCAAATAATATTGCTAATAAAGGTGGTACCGCGATCCTCGTCCTTTTCTTATGGATGGAGGTGTTTTTTTATGCCACATTTCTATAGAATAACTTCATATATATTTATAAATCGCAAAGTAAGAAGAGTACATTTTTAAGAAATATTAAAGAGAGCTAGGGGTGGTGGGATCCTAGTATGTGGATAAAGATGGAATGGGCTTACGAGAGAATCTTTGAACGACGGCTTTTAGTAGGAGATTCCGTTATTCCGACGTTATACGGATAGAATATCGAATACAAACAAATGTATTCCGTATTTGAAAACGAGATAAAGGGAAGTTTATATCCCCCTTTAAAATGAGGTGGCACCACGGTCTATCATCGTCCTCTACAAACATATATATGTTTGTAGAGGACTTTTTTTATTTTTAGGAGGAAATAAGAAATGATTAAACAACAAAACACATATACATCTTTAAAGATAAATGCTGATACATTAACACCTGTAGGAATATTTAAACGATTAGAAGGTACAAAAAAGTTTTTATTAGAAAGTTCCTTCCAACATGAAAGGAAAGGGAAGTTCTCTTATGTTGGTGCGAATCCTTACGAGGAAATAATCGGTTACGGTACGACAACGACTGTACGAAACTTGGAAACAAACGAAACGTCGACATATGAGATGCACGTTTTGCAATATTTTAAAGAACATTTCCCAAAAATAAATGCAGACTTACCGCTACCTTTTTCTGGTGGGGCTATCGGTTACATCGGTTATGATGCCATTCGCCCTTTCACAAATATCGGTGCCGAAAAGGAAAATGACTTGGAAATGCCTGATTATCATTTCATGGTATATGACACGATTATCGCTTATGAACACCGGACAGAAGCCGCTCATATTATCGCATTAAATACGAATGAAGAAACAGAGCCTGAAATCGATCGTCGTATTCAAAACATCGAAAGGCAATTAAAAAAAGAAATGACGATTGAGGATCCAACGATTGCTCCTTTCGAATTTACATCAACGGTTGAAAAAAATGCCTTCATCGACAGAGTAAATAAAGCAAAACATTATATCGAAAAAGGGGAATGTGAACAAATTGTTTTATCACAGCGAATGGTTGCAACGATTACAGACGACCCATTTTCAATTTATCGAAAATTACGGACGGCAAACCCTTCCCCATATATGTTCTACATTGATTTTGCAGATTATCTCATTATCGGTGCATCACCTGAAAGTCTCGTTCAAACTACGGGAAGAACGGTCGTGACAAACCCGATAGCAGGAACAAAGCCAAGAGGCAAAAATGAAGCGGAAGATGCAATGATTGCCTATGAATTGTTACAAGATCCAAAAGAAGTTGCTGAACACGATATGCTCGTCCAACTAAGTAAAGATGATTTGCACCCTATTTGTAAACAAGGAAGTATTCAAGTTCCGGTATATAAAGATATCGTAAAGTATGAACATGTCATGCATATCGTCTCCGAAACACACGGAATATTAAAAGATCATTTAACGAGTTTTGATGCATTGGTCGCTTGTTTACCTGCCGGAACGGTATCAGGTTCTCCAAAAATTAGAGCGATGCAAATCATTAATGAATTAGAAGATGAACGACGCGGATTTTACGCTGGTGGAATTGGCTACATTACGTTTAATCACGATATAAATATTGCGATTGCGATCCGTTCACTCATCATTAAAGATGAAAAAGCATATGTGCAAGCTGGAGCAGGAATCGTCCAAGATTCTATTGCAGAAAACGAATATATGGAAACTTTGCATAAGGCAAAGTCATTAACGAATTTAAAAAATTAGGAGGAGTTTTCTCATGAGAGATTATCTTGAAAAATTAATGCAAGCGAATGATTTAACGATGGATGAAATAGGTCATGTGACGAATTTATGTTTAACAGAAGATATCCCAAATACGCAAATAGCTGCATTTTTAACGGCACTTCGTATAAAAGGGGAAACCCCAGAAGAAATCGCAGGAATCGCTCAAGTCATTCGAGAACAATCTGTCATGAGTGATATCCAACTAGCAAATGTGATGGATAACTGCGGTACTGGTGGAGATCGTTCGAACAGTTTCAATATTAGTACGACATCTGCATTCGTATTAGCAGGTGCTGGTATTCCTGTAGCAAAACATGGCAATCGCAGTGTATCAAGTACAACCGGAAGCGCAGACGTGTTGGAACAGCTCGGTGTATCTTTAACGATGACGAAGGAACAAATCGAGACGACATTAAAGGAAAACAATATCGTCTTTTTATTTGCACCACATGTCCATGCAAAATTAAAACCATTTATGCAAGTGAGACAACAACTAGGATTGCCAACGATTTTCAATTTAATTGGTCCTTTAACAAACCCTGTAGAATTAGATGCTCAACTAATGGGGGTATATGACCGCACAAAATTAACGACGATCGCGAAAGCATTAAGAACATTAGGTAGAAAACGCGCTCTCGTCCTGAACGGTGCAGGAAATATGGATGAAGGATCACTCGCAGGTGAGAACCATCTTGTTCTTCTAGAGGACGGAAAGATCCAATCATTTACAGTACACCCGAATGATGTCGGTTTACCTGTTTACGATAACGAAGCTATTCGTGGCGGGGATGCAAAACAAAATGCAGAAATTTTACGAAGTGTCCTAAACAATGAACCGAGTGCATATTTAGATACAGTTTTATTTAATGCTGCATTAGGGTTATTTGCAAACGGAAAGGCAAGGACGATTATAGAAGGAATTGACATTGCCAAAGAAAGTATTCAATCCGGAAAAGCGCTTCATGCTTTAAATTATTTAATCAATGTGAGTAACAATGAAACTCATTCTATAATTTCTTAAAGAGGTGATAATGATGACAATATTAATGAAAATTTTACAAAAAAAAGCAAAAGAAGTGCAACAAATAAATCGCGAAACATTCCCAACAAATGAGTATAAAAAAGTACCAACTTTTTACGAAACGATTCGAGTAAATCATAAAATGGGTGTCATTGCAGAAATTAAACGTGCTTCCCCGTCCAAAGGAATGATCAATGAACATGTTGACCCTGTTCAACAAGCAAAATTATATGAACAGCATGGGGCTAGCGCCATTTCTGTATTAACTGATACCCTCTTTTTCAAAGGGACGATGGAAGATTTACAAAATGTACGTGCAGCAGTAAATATTCCGATTCTTTGCAAAGATTTTATCATCGACGAAATTCAAATTGATCGTGCAAAAGCATATGGGGCAAATATTATTTTACTCATCGCGGCAGCACTCGACGATGCACATTTAAGACGGTTATATGATTACGCGATAAGTTTAAACTTGGAAGTACTTTGTGAAGTTCATAATGAAGAAGAAATGGAACGTGTTTTACAGCTTAACCCAAGATTAGTCGGTGTGAATAATCGTGATTTAAAAACATTCCATGTCGACCTTCAAACGACTAATCGTTTGGCAAAAATGGTACGTAATAATGATATTATTTTTATTAGTGAAAGTGGTATTGAAACTGGGGCTGATGTCGCCATAGTGAAAGATGCTGGAGCAGAAGCCATTTTGGTTGGGGAGACACTCATGCGTGCAGCAAATGTTGCCAATAAAATGGAGGAATTCCAATTACCATTTGAAGAAAAGAAGGGTGTTAAATGAACGTAAAAATATGTGGCATCACATCGATAGAAATGGCAAATGTTGTGGAAGAAAACGGTGCAAATTTTATCGGATTTGTATTTGCACCGAGCAAAAGACAAGTATCGACAGAAAAAGCAGCAGAAATTGCCAATACTTTAGGAAAAACGATTAACAAAGTCGGCGTGTTCGTGAATGAAACGAAAGAAAATATTTGTCACATCGCAGAACAGGTCGGATTAGATTATATTCAACTACACGGCGATGAGACTGCGGCGTTTGCAACGTCCCTACCATATCCTGTTATAAAAGCATTCTCAAGTGAAAAAGTGACGAATGAATTAATTAACCATTATCCAGCTGACTACATTTTAATCGATAGTCCACCGCAGGAATTTAGAGGTGGGTCTGGTGTCACATTTGATTGGTCGACACTCAATCAATTCGATATAGATAGAAGCAAACTCATTTTAGCAGGTGGCTTAACGATCGATAATGTTGCACAAGCACGAGCACAAGTACAGCCATATGCTGTCGATGTATCAAGTGGCGTCGAAACGAACGGAATAAAGGACGCAAAGAAAATTGAACAATTTATTACTTTAGCGAAAAAGGATGGATCACAATGACAACATATTCAATGCCAACAAAAGATGGAAAGTACGGTACATTCGGCGGACAGTTCGTTCCTGAATTATTAATGCCTGCATTATTAGAATTAGAAGTAGCATACGAGGAAGCCATAAAAAATGAGAATTTTATGGAGGAATTTCACAGTTATTTAAAAGACTATGTCGGTCGTGAAACACCATTGTATGAAGCAACAAACTTCGCCAAAGCAATCGGTGATGTACGCGTCTTTCTAAAACGAGAAGATTTAAACCATACAGGTGCACATAAAATTAATAACTCCCTCGGGCAAGCATTACTCGCAAAACGAATGGGCAAGAAAAAAATTGTAGCCGAAACTGGTGCAGGTCAACATGGTGTTGCAACTGCAACTGTTTGTGCATTACTTGATTTAGAATGTATCGTTTTTATGGGTGCCAAAGATGTCGAACGCCAAGCACTGAATGTCTTCCGCATGGAATTACTCGGCGCTAAGGTTGTCGGCGTGGAACAAGGAAGTAGTACATTAAAAGATGCAGTAAATGAAGCGTTACGCTATTGGGTTGCGAATGTAGAGGATACACATTATATATTAGGTTCTGTCGTTGGTCCACATCCATTTCCAAAAATTGTTCGAGACTTTCAATCAGTCATCGGAAACGAAACGAAAAGTCAAATAACCGAACAAATCGGTCAGATGCCTAATCATGTCATTGCGGCAGTCGGTGGTGGAAGTAATGCAATGGGGATGTTTTATCCGTTCATCGATGAGGCAAATGTTCAGATGTACGGGGTGGAAGCAGGTGGATTGGGTGTTGCAAAAGGGAAACATGCCGCCACCTTATCTGTTGGAGAAACGGGTATTTTACACGGTACAATGACAAAACTACTGCAAGATCATAACGGACAAATTCAAGAAGCATTTTCTATATCAGCTGGATTAGATTACCCGGGCGTTGGACCAGAACATAGTCATCTGAAAGAAACGAACCGTGTAACATACGATGCGATTAACGACGAAGATGCATTAAAAGCCTTTCAATTATTATCCAAAACCGAAGGCATCATCCCAGCTTTAGAAAGTGCTCATGCTGTTGCATATGCAAAAAAATTAGCTAAAGAAGTACATCCAGGAGACATTATCGTCATTTGTCTATCAGGTCGTGGGGATAAAGATGTACAACAAGTGAAAGATAGATTGGAGTCGAAATAAATGGGTAAAACAAAAATAGATCATTATTTCCAGGAAATTCAACAACGTAATGAAAATTTATTTGTACCATATATCGTTGCCGGTGATGGTGGATTAGAAACATTAAATGATCGGATTCAATTTTTAGAAGAAAGTGGTGCTGCTGCCATTGAACTCGGAATCCCATTTTCAGACCCTGTTGCTGATGGTCCAACGATTCAAGAAGCGAGCATTCGTGCATTAGAGCATGGTACAAGTTTACGCAAAGTATTAGATACGATCGCGCCAAAAAAAGAACATCGTCACGTGCCTATCGTATTAATGACCTATATTAATCCGATTTTCGCTTATGGTGTGGAACAATTTGCAGCAGATTGTAAACGAGTCGGTGTCGATGGGATTATCGTGCCTGACATCCCAATGGAGGAAGAGGAATTAATTGCCCCAAGTCTTGCGGCAAATGATATTGCATATATTCGTCTAGCCGCATTGACGAGTACAGAAGACCGTTTAAAAAAGATTGCAGCACAGTCTGAAGGATTTTTATATGCTGTTTCTGTTACAGGAACGACAGGAGAACGAGCGAATCATGATGCACGTGTAAGTGATTATTTACAAACATTAAAAAAATTCAGCAATGTGCCAGTATTAGCCGGGTTTGGTGTGGCTAATGCAACACAAGCTAGAGAATTAAGTAGCCACGGGGATGGAGTCATCGTCGGAAGTAAAATCGTTCAACTTTTTCATGAAGAAAAAGCGACAGAAGTACGTACTTTGATCCAAGAAAGTTTACCAAAAAAACAACGATTGACTAATTAAATCTCTACATGAAATCGCCTCAGATATGCTTTTAATGGAAGCGTGTTTCTGAGGCGATTTATTTTTTAACTTAAATATCGATGATATAATGTTTTAGCGTAATCTGTATCATTCGTGCCATGAATAAGTGCACGCCCATCTTTAAAAAGGACGAGCCGTTCTTCTCCAATAGTACATGATAATAAAAATGGATTTAATTCTATTTTTTCTGACACCTTTTCTAAACTACTCGCAGTCCGTTGTAAATTTCTTTCTTGTAATGTAGGCGGTCTAATTTGAACAGCGTTACGACCACATAATACGGCTGATTTCGTCTGTTCATCAAATGTTAAAAATGGATAGGTTGCTCCTTCTCCACATGAAGGGCAATCATGCTTTTTCATTTTATCTACCTTCATTGAAACCATCTCATTTTGCCACACATCAAATGAAATAAATGTTCCTCTTAATGCCGCTTCATTTCCCGTTAAAATTTTTAATGCTTCTGTCGTTTGGTGTATGACAACTTGGCTTGCTGCCGGTTGAATAATTCCAGCTGTATCACACGTTGGACCACCAATCGGAATTTTCCCTAAAATACAATGCAAACAAGGTGTCTGCTGACGACGAATCGTATAGCTTACCCCATAACTTCCGACACACGAACCATAAATCCACGGAATATTATATTTCATTGCAATATCGTTCATCATCATGCGGATATCAAAATTATCTGTTGCGTCTAAGATAAGATCGACTCCATCTACGAGCCATTCAAGCTCTACAGGAGTAACATCTAAAATGTGAGCAACAATCTCTACCTCTGAATTAATTGCAGTTAAACGTCTTTCAGCCGCGATTACTTTTGGAAGGCGTTCTGTTGCATCCTGTTCTGTAAATAAATGTTGTCTTTGTAAATTACTCCATTCTACATAATCGCGATCGACAATTGTTACTTTACCAACCCCAGCACGCACTAAACTTTCCGAACTTAATGTCCCTAACGTCCCTACTCCGATAATAAGGACGTGCTTTTTTTGTAATGTTCTTTGGCCTTTTTCTCCAATTGGTGCAAATAATGTTTGCCTCGAATAACGGTCCATTTTCCTCACACTTTCCTTTATTTAGTTTCTTACATATCCCTTCTATATGACAAAATCAACGATCAATATAATTCCTCTTCCCTTTCCAAATGATCCATTGCACGCTCGACAAAAGACAATACTTCATCAGAGATTGGAAAGAGTCCTGTATCTTCTACAGGTAATTTTCTTATTTCCCAAAACTTATCCATCAAAGTTGTATTGCCTTGAAAATCGTCCTGTGCAAACGCCATTAATGTTGAGACGATTTGCAAAGCCTCTTCCGACTCTGGTGCTATGTCGCGCTTAATACACCACTCAATTCTATGTAAAAAGGACATATATGCTTGTGTTTGTTCGTTATGATTATTCAATTTCGGCATCGTCCGTTGCAGAAATTCCTGTTCATCCTTTTCAAAATAATCGAGCCATTTTTTATTATTATTTTCTTCCGCATGATATACGATCGTTGATATTTTTTCCCAAGATAATTGCTCATTCAAATCTAACATATGAATAAGCGATGTTGTATGAGATATACTCATTTCTAATTTAGCTTGTTGCTCTCGTAAATAATTATAATGTGACATGAGTATTTGTTTGTACGTAAGTTTTTCAAGTACTTCATGAATATCATCCAACGGTAAAGATAACTTTTTCAAAATAATGATTTTTTCTAATTTGATTAGATCTTCTTCCGCATAAAACCGCTTTCCATTCTCATCCCGAAAACTAGGTTTCAATAGCTTAATTTGGTCATAATATCGTAGCGTTCGAACAGAAATGCCCCTTTGTTTTGCAACTTCACCAGTAGTCCATAAATTCATTCTATCTCCCCTAATTTGTTCTTGCAGGTTACGTTACGTCATCTGTTATCTTAAAATTATAACATATTTAAGAAAGAAGGAAGATGTATGAAAAAGAAACCATTTCATTGGGAAGAGACGAATATATGGGGAATGAAAGAATTGACGATACTTTTACTCATAGAGTTTATTGTCGTCATTGGCTGTATAAAATTTGTCTTGTCTCCTCTATTGATGCACTTGTTTAAAAACGAATTATACGCTGGGGTATTTACAGGAGTATTAATGGCTTTCGTACTTATAGGAAGTACTTATATCATTGCTTTACGACCGAAAAGTCTTTCATGGATGGAACTAGGTGTCACACCTTTCAAGAAAAGAGCCTGGAAAATGATTCTTTTAAGCACTCTCACTGTCATAATTGGGGTTATTATAATAACTATTGTCACAAGTTTACTCGGTGGCACATGGGAAAATGAAAAAACAGATGCATTGGAACAACATATTTCCGTTTCTTCGTTTCTAATTGCATTCATTTCTGCCGCAATTATTTCGCCAATATATGAGGAGGTTTTTTATCGTGGATTTTTATTTCGATGGTTCCGTACTCGAACCAACTTTATAACCGCTTCATTATGTAGTTCCATTATTTTTTCCATTGCACATATTCCAACATATAATGTCGTTCCTGTTGCATGCTTTACTGGATTTGTTTTTGCCTATGTATATGAAAAAACAGATTCCATTTGGCCTTCCGTTTTCGTCCATAGTTTATCAAATGGAATCATGTTATTACTAACGATAAGTTAATTCATCATTCTTAGCTACCTGTAAACTATTATTATATGTTTCTATAACCTTTTTACAAGAAGGATGGCAAACATTGTATAAACCTACGATGTTTGCCATCTCACTTTACTCCTATCATTAAGAAGATATCATTCTTTTATTTCTCGTAAATAGTTGTAAATGGTATATCTTGATATGTTCATTTTTTCTGCAATCGTTGGAATTCCTTTATGAATCGAGAATGCACCTTTTTCATTTAAATATTTAATCATCTCTACACGGTCATTCTTTCTCATGAAAGCAACAGGTTTTCCGATATATTCAATCGCTTCAGAAAATAATTCTTCCAATTTATGCTCTAAATTTTCATCATTACTAACAGCAGCGATATCCATACTATCTCCAACATTAATTAATTCGGAAACGACGTTATGCACCATCAACATATTTGTATAATCATAATTAATACCTAATGCGAAGTGATACCCATCCCCTTTTGCATGAAATGTAGATCCTTTTATAAAATGATTGTTTTTCGCAATCCCTTTTTTATTTACTAAATCTACACCTTTATAAACTTCCGCTAATTCCTTTTTTCCTAAAATACTTAAACTATCCCCTACTTCCCTTTCGGTAACATGTCCATTTGTAATATATACGATGGAAGATGTTTCCTTTTCAATGTCATGAATAACTGTTTCGCAATTACTCCCAAACATCATGGCAATTCCATCTGCCACTCTCTTTAATAAATCTAATGTTTCTTCTCGACTCATGCTTGTCCACCACCTATGTGCCCCGTGTTGTCTAAATCTTCAATCAATTGATTAGAATTATTATACATAAAAATTTATAAACATTCAACAATATGTATAATTTTTACACATTTTACTCAAATTACTCTTTTGTAGACGATAAAACAACCTTAAATTCACACATTCCATAAGATAGTAGTGAAAATGATAGAAAGGAGTGTTGAGTATGAGTTGCCAAAATGAATTTCCTTGTTGGCAGGAAAGACCAAATACAAGACCTAGCACAAGTGGAGGTTGTGTGGAGGACACAGTTAGAAGAATTATCGATGCACAAAAGAAGGCGGCTTCAGATGATGCAGGCAGATGTATTACGAGTTGTGATCAATCCATTGAAGATCTACTTTCTCCTTCGCACACACATCGTCCTACTAGGTATACGACAATTCCATTTATGTTACAATGCAAAGACAACTGTAGCACGTTTGTAGCTTCTGGCTTTACTAGTAGAGATACTCGTGGTGACCGTGATCACCATTTCCGTTGTGTTAGTTCCCCTGTATTTAAAGTACGTGGCTTTGTACGTGGCAATGAACATTGCGTGCGCTTAGAACTACTTGAACCTATTTATGAACGAGGACAGGGGCCAGGAGGAGACGATGATGGTTGTTCCAAACATTCTATTTGTGGCACATTCGGAAACCGTCCGATTCGTAATTTCCGCTATACAGGCGTTTGTATTACAGTTGACTTACGCTGTTTCTGTGGTATTACTTGTTTAGACCCTATCACACCTGCACCAGTTCGATAATGTGAGCAGATAAACAGTCATTATGAAATAATCCTTGTATGATAGTAGTAACAAGTATAAAAAGGCGGTAGAAAAATGAGCACATTTGCAGCACTTCATACAATGGAGGAGATCGATTCATTCATTACAGAAAATGAACTTGCATTTATTTATATTACGATGCCGAACTGCAGTGTTTGCCACGGGTTGTTACCACAAATTGAAGCGATGTTTAAGCAATTTCCCAACATTGCAACTAGGCAAGTCGATGCAGCGGAAGTACAAGAAATTGCTGGACGGTTCGAAATATTTACTGCACCTGTTTTACTATTGTTCGTTGATGGAAAAGAATATCTTCGAGAAGCAAGGATTGTTCAAACAGCAAAACTCGAAGCACAAGTGAAGCGATTATACGAAAACTTTTATGAGAATTAATCGAAAAAGGACTACGACAAAAATCTGTGAACTACAAAAAAGGGAATTTCAGTACCACTCAATGTACTGAAATTCCCTTTTCATTGTATTTGTTCCCTTTGTCATTTCATAACGAATAAATGGTAGCTTTTGGCCCGCACCACTTTACTCCTTTATATACGCTTCATTAATATATATTTCTAGAAATTCATTCATCTGTTGACGATTTTCCACCGTTAATTCACCAACATATTTTTTATCTAACGTATTTGTATCCAAAACAGCTATTTTTGCTGTGTCATCATTATACATAAAGGTCGGAATGTAATATAGCTCCCCATTTATTACCTCTATATAACTACCTTGTGCATCATCATATGATAACCCTTCATCAAAAATAAGTTTTGATATCATCTCGCCATTTTCTACATTATATTTCATTAATGCAGCTTTACCATCTTTGTCTTGTAAGAAATAGAGATCCTTGGCATCTGCTTGTACGGGAACACCACCTTTTACTTCTTTCTCTACCTTTATTTCCTTTTTCTTTTGTGATGCAACATCTATATGCATGACTGTATTTAATTTCATACTACTTGAACCATCTTCTGAATAAATTTCATTTGAATCTACTAGATAGAGTGACCCTTTATCTTTATCTGCCACTAATATATTCGCATAGGCAAAACCTTGATCGTCCTCTAACGCATTAACCGTATGGATCGATGTCGTGTTTTCTAATTGTTCATTTTCCATATCAAATGTATAAATCACTACTTCTTCGGCATAATTCCCATATTCACTTGAAACAACAGCATCTTCTTTATAATTTACAGTCGTAACAAATATTTTGCCATCTTCATAATACACATTTCGTATATCTAAATACCAATAATCTAAAACATCTGGAATATCAACAGTAAGTTTTGTCACTTGTTCAGAAGCCCTATCTAATAAATGTACTTCAAATTTTTCTGGTGCCATTTCCCAATTCATACTAGAGAATCCAACATATGCAACAATCTCATCTGACTCAAAAAAATATGAATCATAATTATCCTTCCCACGCATAAAAGATGGATATTTTTTATTTAATCGTTCCATCTGTTCTGAAGAAAATCCATCTAATCGTTCTAACCAAGGTAGATCCGCTTCATAGGTCGTACCACTTTTGTCATATTTAAATGTCTCATCAAAAAAATAATTCCCTGTATTAATGGACCCGAAAATGGCTAATGATTCTACTAAACTTGCATCACCTTCTATATGATGAAATTTTATTTGTGGAAAGCTTGCAGTCATTTCCTTGCCTGAAATAAAGAAAACGGTATATATAACTACAATCATCACTGCTACACTAATTAATTTCATATACTTTTTCATGATATTGCCCCCTTATACCGTTACTTTCTTATTAATTAAATAACGACTTAATACGAGTGATAATATTAATACGATACTACTCGAAAGTAGGACGAGTAGGATAACTTCTTTTCCATAAAAATAATTATATCCGATAAAAGTGACACTCCATAATGGAGCTAGCATAATCAAACATGCGATACCAATATTTAAAAGAGCATACACATTCCCGATGATTCGATAACTTCTTTCGATTAAGATACTCGTAAAAAATACAACCGTTACAACAATACCGATAAACTGATAAAAGATAAATTCCGTAAAATCTGTCGGTAATAACATATAAGTAATGTCTAATTGATATACAACCGACATAAGATCAAGTTCAGAGCGATATATTTTCGGAATAATAAATGCAATAACTTTTGATTGAATAGCCATTAAAAATAACTGAAACGCCATTAACCCTAAACCCGTTATAAAAATAGTCGCTAATTTTGCATAAAAGACATTCATTCTCGATGTTGGTAATGTGAGCAGACGATAAACAAAAGTATTTTTCCCAATCCAATCACGGTACCAAATAAAAAATGTATAAAACAAAATGCTAATTAATCCAATGAATAATGGCCCTAAAAAATATAAATTATATGTCACATCCAATAAACCGAACGGTTCCATTTGTTCCGTAATCGCATTTTGTCCAGCACCTTGATTCACCAACTCGTTAATTTGCTTTTTATACAATAAAGATGAAACAATCGCTCCTCCAATTTGGAAAACGAACATACATACAAATATACCGATATATAATTTAAAAAAACGATTAAATTCAAAGTTAAATAGTTTTAAAAATGATTTCATGGACGATAAACCTCCCTCATCACATCAATAATGGACTTTCCTTCCTCTTCCCGGACTGTTTCGGCATTAAATTGCTCTACTACTATCCCATTATCTAATAAGACAACTTGATCAATTAAATGTTCAATATCTTGGATTTCATGTGTCGTAATAATAACCCCACGGTCTTCGATTAAATGGCTTGTAAAAACGTCTGCAATTTGTTCCCTACTAAAAATATCAATTCCCGAAAAAGGTTCATCCATTAATATATAATCCACATCTAAAGCTAACCCTAAAATCATATTTACCTTTGCTTTATTCCCTTTTGATAAATGCTGTATTTTTTCATCTTTAGTTAATTTAAAAAATTTCAGCAATTCTTTCGCACGCTTTTCATTCCAAGCAGTATAATAATCTTGCATAAAAAGAAATGCATCCTCTATGCGCATCGTAGATAACATTGTGATCGTATCTGGAATATAAGCAATCTTCTCATATGTTTTTTTCGTTAACTTCGCTCCATCGATTAAAATTTCCCCGCTTTTTATCGGCGTCAAATTCATGATGGCGTTTAAAATCGTCGTTTTTCCCGATCCATTAATTCCGACTAAACAAGTAATTTCACCTTTATTCGCTGTAAAACTAGCCCCGTTTAATACTTGTTTTTTTCCATACGACTTTTTTATATTTTTCACTTCAATCATCTTTTTCGCCCCCTTCATAATGTGTTTCTAACATAGGAATAACATCTTTTAATGGTATTTGTAATGTTTCGATAGTCGATACAAATGAAACGACTGCATCTTGTAGCAATGCATCTTTTGCTTCTTGAATGATTTTTTCATTCGTCGTCACTTTACTCGGTAAATTCCCCTCTGTATAGATCAATCCCAATTCCTCCATCTCTTTATATGCACGTTGCACCGTGTTCGGATTAATTTTCAATGTATTTGCTAACTCTCTTCTTGAAGGTATTTCCGTTCCAGGCTCTAATACGCCACTTGCAATTCTTTCTTTAAAATAACGAATCACTTGTATGTACACTGGTTCACGACTATTTAATTCCATACGCAATATACTCACCCCTTCTTCATACTGTATGAATCCCTTCATACAGCCAACATAAAAAATTAGTGTATGAACCGACTCATACACTTCGCCCAAGAAAATACGTGTACTATCCGATTAATACGCTATGTGTATTATAGAGGTAATACAGTATAGATGTCAATATTTATTTCTAACATGTTATAATATGCTCACATACTACTCATAAAGGAGATTACAATGAAGTTTATATCATGGAATGTCAACGGACTACGTGCCGCCGTTAGAAAAGGATTTATTGACTTTTTTGAAGAGATCGATGCAGACTTTTTTGCTGTACAAGAAATTAAATTACAAGCAGGACAAATAGATTTAGATTTTCAAGGTTATGAATCTTATTGGAATTATGCAGAACGTAAAGGATATGCTGGTGTTGCTATATTCACAAAGCATAGCCCCTTATCCGTACAATATGGGTTAAATGATGAAAATGAACAAAAAGAAGGTAGAATCATTACACTAGAATATGAAGACTATTACGTTGTCACTGTTTATACACCAAATTCACAACGTACATTAGCAAAATTAGATGTTCGCTTACAATGGGAAGATGAATTTTATACTCATCTATTAACATTAGACGAAAAGAAGCCTGTCATCCTATGTGGTGATTTAAATGTTGCACATCACCCGATTGATTTGCGCAATGATAAGGCAAATGAAGGAAATTCTGGTTTTACAATAGAAGAAAGAGAGAAGTTTTCTCGTTTATTAGATGCTGGTTTTATCGATACATTACGCTATTTCGAGCCTAAGACGGATGGGTTATATACGTGGTGGAGTTATATGAAAACTGTTCGAGAGCGAAATATTGGATGGAGAATTGATTATTTTTTAACATCTAGTAGATTAGAAGAAAAATTACTCGCCGCAACAACATATCCACATATTTTTGGGAGTGATCACTGCCCGATTGGATTAGAAATCATATTAGAAAACTAGTCTCACACTATCGTCAAAAAGCTTGTATGCCCATATTTAGAGCATACAAGCTTTTTTTAAGACTTTTCGTATGTTTTACCTACCCGATCCCAATCCATCATATTTTCTAATATTAAAGCAATAATAATTCCAACTAATAATCCATTACTCATAAACGGACGAATAAACGTTGGAATGGATTCAAAATAAGATGCTGGAAATGTCATAATAACGACTCCGGCAAATAGCGGAATTGCCGAACGGTACACATTCAATGTATTAAATGACATTCCTTTAAAGAAATCAATAGATGAATTAAACAATTGTAAATAAGCGACGAATAAGACCGCACTACCGATACTTAAAGGCAAGGTGGAGAAGAACGTTCCAATTGGCGGAATGACACCCATAAGGAAAAATAGAAAACTACCAATAATAAATGGTAACTTATCGTATATATTCGTCTGTTTTAAAAACCCGATGGAAGATACGAAAGGAGCATATGGTACGAGACCAAAAAAACCTGCACCGACCGTCGCAACTCCTGTTACTGTAAATGACTTACGATAATCTTCGTTCGTCGTCGTTTGTCGAAACATCTCATCTGTTCCTTTTAAAGCACCGAATGTATTCGACGTATTCAATAACCCAGCTAAAACAGCCGTTAAAATAACCCCTGTATCCCATGTCATTTTCCCAAAAGGAAACAATGGAATAGCGCTTACATTTTCTGACGTCGCAGCTGATGGAGAGCCGAAAAAAATGACATATAAAATCCAACCGATAATAATACCGATCAACAGCGCGTAACTTCGAACACTTGCTGGCGACTTAATACTGATGACGATAACAAGTAATGCGATGAATATGGCTAATCCCGCTACCGGTAAATTAATTGTCGCTGTTTCTGCAGCTTGACCGAACGGAATTCCGAGCATACCTTTTAAAAATATTTGTATGAGTGTAATACCTAACAAAAGCATAAACACACCCATCACACCCGGATTAAATAGTTTTGCTATGTAAGGTCCTATGCCTAGTAAACCTATTAAAATCGTAATGACCCCTGAAATGATAACTCCAATTGCAAGACTACCACCTAAAACATGTAATGGCATTCCTTGGGCAGAGGCGGTTGCAACAAGCGTTAAAAAGATTCCCCACCATAAACCAGATTGTCCATCTAAAATCGGACGTCCATGACCGAAAAAAACTTGCCCTAAACATGCGAGCCCAGTAATAATGAATGAAAACTGTAACAATGGAACGATTTCTGCTTGCGTCATCCCAAATGCTTCCCCCACTGTAATGGGAATGATCACGATGTTGGCAAAAATAAAAAAGAACCACTGTATGCCAGCAATCCAATTCTTTGTATCCTTTAATCCTTGCATATATACTCCCTCTCTCTTTTAACGAAGTAATGCCTTCCATTTTAACATAAAATGAACCATAACTTAAGTAAATATTCAGATTATTTGTAAACTGCTTATCTAGCATTTATAATAAATTGTAAATTAACTATCTAGTATAATAAATTTTACATAAATCGTTCTTTCATCCCTGTTCATTTTATGTAAATTCTGGCATAATATTAGTTTACAACTTGATTTTATAGAAAAATTGTAGTAATATTGTTATTTGCCCAAGGAATCACTATAAAAGAATTGTAAAATTTGAGGTGAAAAAGGATGAAGAATTTTATTTCTTCTAAAATGGGATTTTTTACAGTTGCAGCAGTATTGATCTGGATTAAATCATATGTTGTTTATTTAACAGAATTTAATTTAGACGTACAAAATACGTTGCAACATTTTCTGTTATTGATTAACCCAATAAGTTCGACATTAGTCTTTTTAGGAATTGCCTTATTTGCAAAAGGACGTAGGGTCGGTGGGTTTATCATTATCATTCATAGTTTTATGAGTTTACTATTGTATGCAAATGTCGTATTTTATCGATTTAACACTGATTTCATTACATTACCTGTATTAACACAAACTGGTAACTTCGGAAGTCTAGGTAGTAGTATCGCTAACTTAATGCAGTGGACAGACTTATTTTATGCGTTAGACATTATCATTTTGATCTTATTATTCAGATCAAGTCGTCAAATCTGGTCGAGCGAACGTATGAAATTGAAACGTCCTGCAATTATTATCGCTACTGGGCTTGTTGTATTCTCTATCAACTTAGCATTAGCAGAAGCAGATCGTCCACAGTTACTAAAAAGAACTTTCGATAGAAACTATATCGTTAAATATTTAGGTGCATATAACTTTACAATTTATGATGCCATCCAAAACGTAAAGTCTTCTACGGAACGTGTGTTAGCAGATAGTAATGATATTACAGAAGTACAAAATTATACAAACAATAAATATGCAGAACCAAACGAAGAATTATTCGGAATTGCAGAAGGTAAAAATGTAATTAAAATTCACTTAGAATCATTCCATTCGTTTTTAATCAATATGGAAGTGAACGGAGAGGAAGTAACACCTTTCATCAACTCATTAGTAAATGATGAAAAGGAAGACTATACGTATTTCGAAAACTTCTTCCACCAAACAGAGCAAGGTAAAACAGCAGATGCTGAATTAATTATGGATAACTCTTTATACGGCTTACCACAAGGTAGTGCTTTCGTTACGAAAGGTAAAAATACGTATCAAGCATTACCGGCTATTTTAGGGCAAGAGCAAGGGTATAAAAGCTCCGTACTACACGGGGATAGTAAATCTTTCTGGAACCGTGATGAAATTTATAAAGAGTTAGGTGTTGATTATTTCTTTGATGAAGCTTTTTACGATATGAGTGAAGAACAAGTTATCGGATATGGGCTAAAAGATAAGCCTTTCTTCAAAGAATCAATGCCTATTATCGAAGCGATGGAAGAACCATTTTATGCACACTTTATGACATTAACACATCACCATCCATATTTAATTGATGAAGAAGATGCAACAATTGATCCAACAGATACGAATGATGGTTCTGTTGATCGATACTTCCAAACAGCTCGTTATTTAGATGAATCATTAGAACAATTTGTAAATGATTTAAAAGAAGCTGGGTTATATGACGACTCCATTATTATGATATACGGAGACCATTATGGTATTTCCGAAAACCATACGAGAGCATTATCCGAAATTTTCGGTGAAGAAATGACACCATATAAATACGCAGAATTACAACGTGTACCATTCATATTAAAAGTTCCTGGGTTAGATGGAAAAGGTACCGTTTCTGAATATGCTGGTCAAGTAGATGCAATGCCTACTTTATTACATCTATTAGGAATCGATGCGAAAGACTATGTTTTATTTGGTACAGATTTATTCTCTGAAGAACATGATGATCTCGTTCCATTTAGAAATGGTGACTTCTTTACAGAAGATTATGCGATGGTAAAAGGAATATTTTACGATAACCATACTGGGGAAGAAATTGAACCGACAGAAGAACTGGAAGCATTGAAGGAAAAAGTAGAACATGAGTTAGCTATGTCCGACAAAGTGTTACAAGGGGATTTACTAAGGTTCTATTCACCAACAGACGATTGGAAACCGGTAGATACCAATGATTATTTCTATGATATTAACCAATTTACAGTACCAGATGAGCTCAAAGATAAATGGCTCGGTACAGATACAGAGGAAGATACAGACATAGAAACAACAGAAAACAAAAATTCCGATGAAGATGAAGAATAAGTCTGGTATAATATCCAGTGAAACAGAAAAAGGAGTTTCAGTAAATTAATTTTTACTGGAACTCCTTTAACTTTGGCCCTTTATTAAATCATGTTGATGACCCTATTCAATATTTAATTGTGTCGAACCAATAAGAATAGCGTGAATATGTCACTTCGGAAATATACTCCGCTTCCCGTGTGCGGCTGCTATGCTAAACTCAGGCTTTTCCTCACGTAGGAGTCGACGTTCATTTCCTACGTTTCATATGGCTGTTTACATGCTCGTTTTTGACAACTTTAATTCAAAAGAGAAATTCACTTGTTTTCTATTTATATGCATAAAAAGTGCCAGTGGATTTTTTTCCACCGACACCAAATATTTTGAGCCTTAAAAGCACCCCTTAAGTTAGATTTCATGCTATCTTAAAGGGTGCTTTCCAATCATTCGTATTTTATTATGCGATATGCTGATTTGCCAGTTGCTGGATGAGTGGAATCTTATCAATATCAAAGTTCCCACCACTTACAACAATTCCACAATGTCTCGACTTTATATAGTCTTTATGTGCGAATAATGCTGCTAAAGCTACTGCACCAGCACCTTCCATTAATGTTTTGTTTCTTTCTAACATATATAAAATCGCGCTTGCAATTTCTTCTTCTGTCACTGTTACAATATCATCCACATATTGATGAATAAGCGGAGAAGTGAGTTCACCTGGTTGTTTAACGGCAATTCCTTCTGCTATTGTATCAGCACGATAAGGTGAGTTTGGTGTCGTTTGATGGAAGTCATGGTACATTGGACAGATCATTTCAGACTGTACACCGACAATGCGAATGTTTTTATTCACATGTTTCGCTGCAACAGCCATACCGCTAATAAGTCCACCACCACCGATAGGGACGATAAACGTATCAATTCGATCTTCCTGCCTTAACGCTTCCATCGCAATTGTTCCTTGACCGGCCATAATGTCATAATCATCAAATGGATGTACATATGTCGCCCCCGTCTCTTTTTGACGGATCATGGATGCTTCATATGCTTCTTGGAAAGAACTTCCGACTAAAACTACTTCCGCACCATAATTTTGTGTTGCTTCCACTTTACTATGCGGTGTTTTTTCTGGCATAAAAATAGTAGCTTTTACTCCTAATTTTCTTGATGCATATGCAACTCCTTGTGCATGGTTTCCAGCAGACGCTGTAATTACCCCTTTATCAAGTTGTTCATTCGTTAATTGCATCAATTTAAATGTAGCACCTCTAAATTTAAATGCACCTGTCTTCTGTTGGTTTTCCATTTTAAAATACACTTTTTTCCCGACAATCTGATTCGTCGTCTCTGATGTGATCAATGGCGTCGAATGTACAATCGGCTTCAAACGCTCTAACGCTTTATAAATTTTTTCTCCCGTTAACAAATCCCCAATGGTTACACACTCCCTAGTTCCACTTACTTTATTTTATAGTCTAGTCTTTTCATATGCAGAAATTTTATCCTCAAGTTGCAAAGTTAAAGCAATTTCATCCCAACCGTTCAATAAATTTTGACGGTGGTATTCTGGTAAATCAAATGCAAATTCATTTCCATCTTGATCTGTTATTGCCTTCTTCTCAAGATTCACAGACAATTTTAATGTACCTTCTTCTGCTTCTTTTAACCATTTATTAATTTGCTCTTCTTCTACTTTAATTGGAACGAGTCCATTTTTAAATGAGTTATTGTAAAAAATATCTGCAAAACTCGGAGCAAGGATAATTCTAAAGCCATAATCCAGTAATGACCATGGAGCATGCTCTCTAGATGACCCACACCCGAAGTTTTCTCCTGTCACCAAAATAGATGCATCATCATATTTTGCATCATTTAAATTAAAATCCGGTCGTTTATTACCATCATCATCAAATCGCCAATGGTAAAATAGAAACTGTCCAAAGCCTGTTCTTTCAATTCTTTTTAAAAATTGTTTCGGAATAATTTGGTCAGTATCGACATTCGTACGATTTAATGGATAAACGAGACCGTGATGTTCTTTTATAGGTTCCATTGTACAACATCCTTTCCTTCCCGTAAATTATTGATACGTGCGAACATCGACAAATTTACCTTCAATCGCAGCTGCAGCTGCCATTTCTGGACTTACTAAATGTGTTCTAGCACCATTTCCTTGTCTACCTTCAAAGTTACGGTTTGATGTAGATGCACAACGTCCTCCAGAAGGAACAATATCTTCGTTCATTCCTAAACACATACTACATCCTGCATCACGCCATTCAAATCCAGCTTCCCTAAATACTTTATCGATGCCTTTTTCTTCTGCTTCCATTTTTACTAAAAATGACCCTGGTACAACAATTGCTTTCACACCGTCTTTTACTCGTTTGCCAGCAACAATTTGGGCTGCCTTTTCTAAATCTGATAAACGCGAATTCGTACATGAACCAATAAACACGTGATCAATTTCAATGGATGTCATCGGTTGGTTTTCTTCTAAGCCCATATATTCCAGCGCTAATCGTACTTCTTCTTTATTTGGCGCAGTATCAATGGTTGGAGTTGCACCACTTACAGGTACACCCATTCCAGGGTTTGTTCCCCATGTTACTTGTGGTTCTACTTCCTCTGCATTGATTGTTAATGTTTTATCATATGTTGCACCTTCATCTGTCGCTAGTGCTAACCATTCATTTGCCACTTCATCAAACGCTTCCCCTTTTGGAACGTGACGACGACCTCGTAAAAATTCGATTGTTTTTTCATCTGGACTAATTAATCCTGCTCTTGCTCCGGCTTCGATCGACATATTACAAATCGTCATACGCTCTTCCATAGAAAGATTACGAATGGCTTCTCCTGTATATTCTACAATATAACCAGTTCCCATTTTCACGCCGTATTTTGCGATAATTGCTAAAATTAAGTCTTTAGCAGTTACACCTGGACCAAGATTGCCTTCCACTTTTAGGTTAAGTGTTTTTGGCTTATTTTGCCATAATGTTTGTGTCACAAAAACATGTTCTACTTCACTCGTTCCAATACCGAATGCAATAGCTCCAAACGCTCCATGTGTCGATGTATGACTATCTCCACATACAATAGTTTTTCCTGGTTGTGTTAATCCTAATTGTGGTCCAATGACGTGTACAATTCCTTGATCAGGGTGATGCATATCTGCTAGTTCAATTCCGAACTCTTCACAGTTTTTTGCTAAAGTATCAATTTGTAATTTTGCAATTGGGTCGCTAATTTCATCACGATTTAATGTCGGTACGTTATGATCCATCGTCGCAAATGTTAAATCTGGTCGACGAACCTTTCTATTCGTTAAACGTAATCCTTCAAATGCTTGAGGAGACGTTACTTCGTGAATAAGATGTAAATCAATATATACTAAATCTGGTTTTCCTTCTTCTTCATGGACGATCTTTTGTTCCCAAACTTTTTCTATAATTGTTTTAGGCTTCGCCATAAGAACACCTCCACCTTATGATAAATGACGAATAACCGCTTCTGTCATTTCTTTCGTTCCAACAACTTTTCCACCTTCGATTTGTAAATCTTTCGTGTGGTATCCTTCCTCTAATGCTTTTTCTACAGCAGTTTCGATATCTGTCGCTTCTTTATCCATATCAAATGAATAACGCAATAACATCGCTGCAGATAAAATGGTTCCAAGTGGATTTACGATACCTTCACCTGCAATATCGGGAGCAGAACCGTGTACAGGCTCATATAACCCAATTGTTTCTGATAAACTAGCAGAAGGTAACATCCCAATAGATCCAGTTAGAACTGACCCTTCATCACTTAAAATGTCTCCAAACATATTTTCTGTCACGATGACATCAAAATATGTCGGTTCTGTAATTAGGCGCATTGCCGCAGAGTCTACTAACATATGTTCCACATGAACATCTGGATAATCTTTCTTTTTCTCCTCTACTATCTCTCTCCAAAGACGGCTAGATTCTAAGACGTTTGCTTTATCTACTGAAACAAGATGTTTTTTCCTTAATTGCGCACTTTCGAATCCTTTTTCTACGATTCTTTCAATTTCATCACGACGGTAAAGCAATGTATCGACCGCAACTGTTCCATTTTCTCTTCGTTCACGTGGCGTACCGAAGTATAATCCACCTGTTAGTTCACGAACAATATAAATATCACTACCATTAATAACCTCTTCTTTTAATGGTGACGCATGTAACAAAGGGTCAAATCCTTTTATTGGTCGTATATTCGCAAATAAATTTAATGCTTTACGAATTTTTAATAAACCTTGTTCAGGTCGTACATCAGGTGGCAAGTTATCCCATTTAGGACCACCAATCGCACCTAATAAAATAGCATCCGATTGTAAACATACATTGACTGTTTCTTCTGTTAATGGTTCTCCATATTTATCATATGATGTTCCACCGATATCATGTTGTTCAAATTCAAATGTATGGCCGTGTTTTTCAGCAATTTTTTCTAACACTTTTACTGCTTCACTTGTTACCTCATGTCCAACCCCATCTCCTGGGAGTACAACTATTTTCTTCACCATTTGATTCAATCCTTCCTACACGATTCATGTTCATTTCCCTAGTAAAGATCATTTATTTATCATCATGTAATGTATGTCACATTAGACGAAACGCTTCTTGCGGAGAATATCGAAGTATCATTCGATGAAGGGTACTTCTAGTAGAGTAGAAGCAAAGAGGAAGGATATTATATCCTACCTCTTTCTCCCATCGATTACGCCTATTTTAATGGATTTTTAACAAATGGCATTAAGTCACGTAATTCTCTTCCAACCTTTTCAATTGGGTGGTTGTTTTCTGCATTATTAATTGCATTAAACATCGGGCGGTTTGCTTGGTTTTCTAAAATCCAACCTTTTGCAAATGCACCACTTTGTACGTCATCAAGCACTTCTTTCATACGTGCTTTTGTTTCTTCGTTAATCACGCGTGGTCCAGATACGAAATCACCCCACTGTGCTGTATCTGAAATAGAATAACGCATGTTTTCTAATCCACCTTCGTACAGTAAATCAACGATTAATTTAAGCTCATGTAAACATTCGAAGTAAGCAACTTCAGGCTGGTATCCTGCTTCTGTTAATGTTTCAAAACCTGCTTTAATTAATGCAGTCGCTCCACCACATAATACTGCTTGCTCTCCGAATAAATCTGTTTCTGTTTCTTCTTGGAATGATGTTTCGATAACACCTGCACGTGCGCCACCTACTCCTACTGAATAAGCTAATGCAACCTCACGTGCTTTTCCTGTAAAGTCTTGGTACACACCATATAGTGCTGGAACCCCTGCACCTTCTTCAAATGTACGACGAACTAAATGTCCAGGTCCTTTTGGTGCTACTAAAAATACGTCTACATTTGCTGGAGGTACAACTTGTCCATAATGAACGTTAAATCCATGTGCAAATGCTAATGCTGCACCTTCTTTTAAGTTATCTTTAATTTCATTTTCATACACAGATGCTTGTAACTCATCTGGTAATAAAATCATGACAACATCTGCTGCTTTTGTCGCTTCTGCAACATTTTTCACAGTAAAGCCGTCTTCCTCCGCTTTTTGTTGTGACTTTCCTGGTCTAATTCCAATCACAACATCAAAACCACTATCTCGTAAGTTTAACGCGTGTGCGTGACCTTGTGAACCATATCCAATTACTGCAACCGTCTTCCCTTGTAATACCTCTTTGTTAATATCTTTCTCGTATAAAACTTTTGACATGACTTCTATCTCCTTTTTCATATAATAATCATCATTTTTTATGTAAAATTATTTTGGCGATTTTTAAGCCGTCGCCAAAATAATTTTCGCTATACTGTAAACTGGTTAATTTCAGCAATATGAGCTGGCTGTGGTTGGTGTCCACGCAAAAATGCTGTCACACCTGTTTTAGATAACTCTTTAATACCATAAGGTTTCAATAATGCAATTAATGCATCAATTTTTTCCGGTTTTCCTGTCACTTGAATCGTAATACTATCTTTACTAATATCAATGACCGTTGCACGGAAAGGTGTAATCAATCCTTGGATTTCATTACTTAATTGCGGAGAACTTGCCACTTTAATAAGTGCTAATTCTCGAGCAACGATCGATTTATCTGTTATATCCGAAACTTTAATAACATCAATTTGCTTATTTAATTGTTTTGTTAACTGTTCTGCTTTTTGATCGTCACTTACTTCTACGACTAATGTCATTTTTGAAATACCTGGTGTTTCGGTTTCTCCAACAGAAATACTTGAAATATTAAACTGTCTACGTTGCAACATGCCTGTTACACGGTTTAGTACTCCACTTCTATTTTGAACCGTAGCTGTTATAATACGTTTCATTTCGTCACCCCTATCATTTCTTGAATTCCTTTTCCAGGAGCAATCATTGGATAAACTTTTTCCTTCTGAATGATTCTGAAGTCAGCTACAACTGGTCCGTCATATTCAAACATTTCTTTTAATGCGGCTTCAACATCTTCTTCTTTTTCAACTTTCATTCCTTTTAATCCATAACTTTCCGCTAACTTAACGAAATCTGGATTTATATCTAGTAATGATTCTGAATATCTTTCATCATAAAATGTTTCTTGCCATTGGCGAACCATTCCTAATGCTGAGTTATTCATGATTATTACTTTTACTGGTAAGTTCCATTGCTTTAATAGTAATAATTCCTGTAAATTCATTTGGAATCCTGCATCTCCGTTAATGGAAACGACTAATTCATTTGGTCGACCAAACTGTGCACCGATGGCTGCAGGAAATCCGAATCCCATCGATCCTAATCCACCTGATGATGCCCAATTATGTGGTTTATCTAATGTATAATATTGAGCTGCCCACATTTGATGTTGCCCAACGTCCGTCGTAACAATCGCCTCTCCATTTGTTGCTTTATGGATTTTCTGTAATAAACTTTGTGGCGAGATTGCTTCATCAGATAAATCATGCCATAATGGATAATCTTTTTTGTTTTGTGCGATTTTTTCCATCCAAGCTTCATGGTTCGGTTGTTTAATATCTTTCTTTAATAAAGCTTCTAAAGCTAATTTCGCATCTGCTACAACTGGAATTTCCGTTGGAATGTTTTTCCCGATTTCAGCTGGATCAATGTCAATATGTGCTACTTTTGCCGTCGGAGCAAAATGTTGTAAATTCCCTGTTAAACGGTCATCAAAACGTGCACCGATATTGATGAGTAAATCACTTTCATATACAGCCATATTTGCTGTATATGAACCGTGCATTCCTGCCATTCCTAATGATAGATCATTTGATCCCGGGAAACTCCCCAAGCCTAATAATGTATTTACAACCGGTAAACGGTATTTTTCTGCAAACTGTTTTAATTCTTTTGCAGCATCCGCAAATAATACACCTGCACCAGCTAATAAAACTGGACGCTTCGCCTTTTCAATTGCATCAGCTACTTTGACGATTTGTAGAGGATTCGGCTTTGTTGTTGGTTGATATCCAGGTAAATAGAAATCTGTGTTAAACTCTCCGCTCGGCAATGCTTCGGAAATGTTTTTCGGAATATCAATAACAACTGGGCCCGGTCTTCCTGTTGTCGCAATATGAAATGCTTCTTTTACAACACGTGGTAAATCTGTCACATCGTCCACTTGATAATTATACTTCGTAATCGGCGTCGTAATCCCTAACACATCTGACTCTTGGAATGCGTCTGTTCCAATAACATGGTTTGCTACTTGTCCTGTAAATATAACTAAAGGCAATGAATCCATCATCGCATCAGTAATACCTGTAATTAAATTGGTAGCCCCTGGACCTGATGTCGCAATTACAACTCCTGGTTTTCCTGTTACACGAGCATATCCTTCCGCAGCAAAAATTGCCCCCTGCTCATGTCTTGTTAAAATATGTTTGAACGATGCATTTGCACGATAAAGTGCGTCATAAATTGGTAATACAGCACCACCCGGATACCCGAAAACTGTGTCCACTTCCGCCTCAACTAATAACTCCATCAATAAATCTGCACCTGTTCTCACTTCATTTGTTGTCTTTGAAGGTAGTGTTTGTTTTGGCTTTGCCTCTGCTTTCAATGTCATTTCCTCCTTAAAAATATCTTCCTTAAAACAAAGTCTATATTGAAACAATCGTCATACATTTTTTCCTTTTTCTCCCTCATCCTCCACTTCAAAATAAAAAACTCTTTTCTCCACAAATCTCCTAAAAGATTATGGGGAGAAAAGAGTATCTTTTCACGGTACCACCCAAAAATTCATAGCATTCCTCACGAAAGCCATCTTACAGACTTTTTTAAAAAGTCTATTGTTGGTAACAGGTATATATCATATACCTGGCTATGCCTAATAAATATAATCGTTCAGCATAACACTCAAGGATGATGTCGGAATAAGTAGTGTTTCTAGGCTTCCAGCAACCCTAGATCTCTGGGAACACGATGGGCTTAATCCTTTTTTCCTGTCATCGATTTATTTGTATGAATTATCTTACAATTGTTAATAATATAACTTATTTCGTTATACGTTATTATAAATTAACTAACATAAATATTCAAACATTTCGAAATTGCTATAAGAAATAATATACCCCTATAAATTATCCTCAAAGACAAATATCTGAATTAACAGAAAATTTACTTTGAAGAAAAAAACATCGTAAATGAATGAATATTAAAATCATACAATGTTTTCAATCTTTCGTCAATATGTTTGTTGCCTTTTTCACAATTTTTATACATTTATCCGAAAAACATCATGATTTACTTTGCATATCCTTTTGCTAAACGACGATTATGTCGGTTCTTCTACAAAGGTTGTGTCTTCTAAACGATATACACGATTGGCAATTTTTTTAACTTCGTGTGGATTATGTGTCACGAATATAACGGGAATTTTCCACTGTTCGTGTAAAGTACGCAATTGTGTATAACTCGTCTCTTTCGTTCGTTCATCTAATGCAGAGAATGGTTCATCTAATAAAAGAATTTGTGGCTCCATTGCATAGGCACGTAATAATGCCGTACGCTGTTTTTCCCCGCCCGAGATTTCACGTGGGTATTTATCTAATAAATGTTCCATATGCAATGCACGAATCCATTCTTGTGTTCTGTTTTCATTTTGCATACTATATGCTATGTTTTCCCAAACTGTTTTATGCGGAAATAAAGCATAATCCTGAAATACGTAGCCAACTTTTCTTTGTTGCGTCGGAATAGACGATTTACCATCTTGTGTAAAAATTTGATCTCGAAATTTTATATACCCATTATCTGGAGTCACAATTCCGGCAATCATATTTAAAAAAGTTGTTTTTCCAGTACCAGATGGACCGATAACAGCAATGATTTCATTGCCAATAGTACATGTAATTTGTAATGTTTTGTGAGGCAATCTTTTCTCCACGTCAATTGTAAGCATACATTTTCTCCTATTGTTTATGTTTCATCATATGTTTCCTACTCCACCAGTTCAACCAATAAATCGCAATAAAACCAATAATGACAATCGTCGCTACCCAAAACTTCGCAACGTCCATCTCTCCTGACTCGACCGCAAAATAAATAGCAATCGGAATGGTATCCGTTACATTCGGTATGTACCCAGCAATCATCAATGTCGCACCAAATTCACCTAACGCTCGTGCAAATGCTAATACAACTCCAGAAAGCAAACCCGGCCACGCTAGTGGAAAGGAAATCGTCCAAAATACATTCCAACGTGATTTTCCTAATGTATATGCAACATATTCTAAATTACGATCATACTGTTGAAAGGCTGCAACGGCACTTTGATACATAAGCGGAAAGGAAACGACGATGGCAGCAAGCAACACACCATACCAAGTAAAAACAATTTGTACATCGAACTGTGCAATGAGCCACTTCCCGATAAAGCCATTTTTCCCAAATAAATATAACAAACCAAATCCAACGACTGTTGGCGGCAATACTAAAGGTAGCATAATGATTGCTTCTAAGACACTTTTTCCGAAGAAGTCCTTTTTTGCCACTAAATAAGCGATCATCATCCCGATGATAAATACGAAAACCGTCGAGATAAGTGCTGTTTTTAATGATAACCAGAATGGGAATAAATTTATTTGTTCCAACATGTCTTTTTATATCCCTTCAAATCCGTAAGCTTTTTTTATTTCATTTGCCTCTTTATCTAATAACCATTGTATAAATTGCTCTATCGCTTCTTTATTTTCTACAGTCGTCGTCATACCGATCGGATAAACAACTTCATCATGCAATGCTCCATCTATTTCTTCGATGATTTCCACATCATCTGATAATAGGGCGTCTGTTTTATATACAACCCCAACATCTACATTCCCAGTTTCTACGTACGTTAATGCTTGTCGCACATCATTCGTATAGACAAATTTGTCTTGCAAGTCATCCCATAATTCGACCCCTTTGAAAAATTGCTGTGCATACGTACCTGCTGGAACAGTTTCCGGATGCCCGATTGCAATTTGCTCAACGGAGTCATCTTCTAATGTTTGAACATCTTCATATGCAATAGTAGCTTCGTTTCCTTGAATAAGAACTAAGGAGTTATATAAAAAAGGTGTGACTGTTTCTTTTTCAATAAGCTCTCCCTCTTGTAAATGGGTCATCCATTTTTCATCGGCCGAAATAAAAACATCCGCATGTGCACCTTGCTCAATTTGTTTGGCTAATTTTCCAGAACTGCTAAATTGTAATTGTATGTCAACATTGTTCGCTTCCTCGTAAAGCTGTTTCATTTCCTCTAATGGTTCTTTTAAGCTTGCTGCAGCTAATACGGTAATAGTTTTTTGCTCTTCCTGTTGACAACTTGTTAAGACAAATATACTAAAAATAACGACTAAACAAATGACTCGCTTCATATTTACCCCTCTTAACTCTTTTCTTTTGATTATAACTTTAGAAAATTCCACTGTAAATAAAAATATGCCCCAGTTTTCAATAAACTGAGACATATGTATGGCAATGATGACCATTTTATTTAGATGTATAATACTCTTTTATAATTTGAACAATTCGTTCAGACGCTTTGCCATCCCCATATGGATTTGCGGCTTTCGCCATTTCCATATAAAGCGTTTTATCCGATAATAATTCATTCGCTAGGCGAAATATCGTCTCTTCATCTGTTCCAGCTAACTTTAATGTCCCTGCTTCAATTCCTTCTGGACGTTCTGTCGTGTCCCTCATAACGAGTACTGGTTTTCCTAGAGACGGGGCTTCTTCTTGTATTCCACCAGAATCCGTTAAAATGAGATGTGCTCGTCCCATAAAATTATGGAAATCTAATACAGATAATGGTTCAATGAGTGACACACGATCGTCATCTCCTAACACTTCATCAGCAGTGCGCTGCACAACTGGATTTAAATGAACTGGATATATAACATGAATATCATCGTATGTTTCTACAAGACGTTTTATCGCTCGAAACATATGACGTAAATTATCACCTAAATTTTCTCGACGATGCGCTGTTAACAATACAATACGTTTATCTGTTAATTGATCTAACAAAGGATGACTGTAATGATCAACAACTGTTGTATCTAATGCATCAATTACAGTGTTCCCGGTAACGAATATGGAATGTTCCTTTTTCCCCTCTTCACGCAAATGATTTGCGGCCTTTTCTGTCGGTGAAAAATGCAAATCAGCTAACACACCAGTTAATTGACGATTCATTTCTTCTGGATATGGAGAATATTTGTCCCATGTGCGAAGGCCTGCTTCCACATGACCGATATCTACTTGATGATAAAAAGCTGCAAGTGATGCTGCAAAAGTTGTGCTCGTATCCCCATGTACTAACACAATATTTGGTTGCACCTCTTTAATGACATCCTCTAAACCGAGTATTGCTCTCGACGTTATCTGGGATAATGTTTGGTTCGGTTTCATCATGTTCAAATCATAATCTGGTTGAATATCAAAAATTTCCAGCACTTGATCTAACATTTCACGATGTTGGGCAGTTACACAAACAACCGATTCAAACGTTTCGTCATGACGTTCCAATGCTTTAACAAGTGGTGCCATTTTAATTGCTTCTGGTCTCGTACCGAATACAGAAAGTACTTTAATTTTCGTTGACATCATGATCCCCTTTTCCAATTATTTTGTACCAAATAAACGGTCTCCTGCATCTCCTAATCCCGGTACAATATATCCATCTTCGTTTAACTTCTCATCCATCGCCCCTAAATATATATCAACGTCTGGATGATTATGTTTAATTAATTCCACCCCTTCAGGTGCTGCAACTAAACACATTAGTTTAATGGATTTTGCTCCACGTTTCTTCAATGATTCAATTGCGTCATTTGCTGAGCCACCCGTTGCCAACATTGGGTCTAAAACGATTAAAATACGCTCTGAAATATCTGACGGTAATTTAATAAAATATTCTTCTGGTTGTAATGTTTCTGGATCACGATATAAACCGACATGTCCAACACGTGCTGCAGGTAGTAAGTTAAGCATTCCGTCCACCATTCCTAAACCTGCACGTAAAATCGGAATTAACCCAATCTTTTTCCCTGTTAACACTTGTGCTTTACTCGACGTTACCGGTGTTTCAACTTCAATCTCTTTCATTGGCAAATTACGCGTAATTTCAAAGCCCATTAACATCGATACTTCATCGACTAATTCTCTAAATTGTTTTGTTCCTGTGTTTTTATCACGAATATATGTTAATTTATGCTGGATTAATGGATGATCTAAAATATGAACTTGTCCCATTGTTTTCCACCCTTTCCATTGTTGTATATCGTTACTATCTTACAGTTTTCTACCACGGTTGTCTACCGATGAAACGCATTTCTTAAACTAATTTATTTTTGTGTAAATTTTGAAAATAGCTTCCTCTTCTCTATTAATGAAAATGGCAAATGGATTTTTTCACATACTGTCATCAGTTTCTTACATTCACAAAAAAGGCTCTTTATTGAGTCGTGTTGGTGATCCTCTTAAAGTTATTTACTATTTAATTGTGTTAAGCCAATAAGAATAGCGGGAATATGTCACCTTGGAAGTGTACTCCGCTTTCCGCGTGCGGCTAATAAGCCAAGCTCAGGCTTTGCCTTCACTTGACTTATCTAGGCCTTTTCACGCAGGAGTCTACGTACTTTTCCCACATTTTATATAGCTGTTTACATGCTCGTTTTCGACAACTTTAATTCTAAAGGTACATTCACTTGTTTTCTATTTATGTACATAAAAAGGTGCCAGTGGATTTTTCCACTAATACCATATATTGTGGAGCTAAAAAAGGCTTCCGGTAAAAATATCTACCGAAAGCCTTCTTCTATTTTACTGATTTCCCATCAATTTCTATATATTATGCGTATAATGGATGTTTTTTTGTTAACGCCGCAACTGCTGCACGAGCCTCATTTAACACTGATTCGTCATCAATGTTTTTCAATGTTTTTGCAATAATTTTCCCGACTTGGACCATATCTTCTTCTTTAAATCCACGAGTCGTTACTGCTGCAGTTCCTACACGTACACCACTTGTAATGAATGCTCCTTCTTGGTCAAAAGGAATCGTATTTTTGTTCGTCGTAATACCGATCGTATCTAATGTTTCCTCCGCAACTTTTCCAGTTAAACCTAATTTAGAAACGTCTAATAAAACTAAATGGTTGTCCGTCCCACCTGAAACGATACGAACTCCTTCTTCCACAAGTGTTTCACCTAATACTTTAGCGTTCGCTCTAATTTGTTTTGCATACTGTTTAAAATCATCTGAAAGAGCTTCTTTAAACGATACTGCTTTTGCAGCAATAATATGCATTAATGGACCACCTTGAACTCCTGGAAATACTTGTTTATCAATTGCCTTCGCATATTCCTCTTTACATAAAATCATTCCACCACGAGGGCCACGTAATGTTTTATGTGTTGTTGTCGTTACAAAATCACAGTAAGGTACTGGATTCGGATGTTCTCCAGCAGCAACTAATCCAGCAATATGTGCCATATCTACAAATAAATATGCATCTACTGCGTCCGCAATTTCGCGGAACTTTTTAAAGTCGATGGTTCTTGAATATGCACTCGCACCAGCAACAACCATTTTCGGCTTTACTTCTTTCGCTAACGCTAAAATCGCATCATAATCAAGTTGTTCAGTTTCTTTATCTACTCCATACTCCACAAAGTTAAATAACTTTCCACTGAAGTTCACTGGGCTACCGTGTGTTAAATGACCTCCATGGCTTAAATTCATTCCTAAAACCGTATCTCCCGGTTCTAATACACTGAAATAAACTGCCATGTTCGCTTGTGCACCAGAGTGGGGCTGAACGTTAACATGTTCTGCACCAAAAAGTTCTTTTGCACGATCGCGCGCTAAATCTTCTGCAACGTCTACATATTCACATCCACCGTAATAACGTCTACCTGGATATCCTTCAGCATATTTGTTCGTTAATACAGAACCTGCTGCTTCCATTACTGCTTCAGATACAAAGTTTTCTGATGCAATTAGCTCAATATTATCTTGTTGACGTTTCTTCTCGTCTTCCATTGCATCAAATAGTTCTCGGTCAAATTCTTTTAAATGGTCCATTTATTTTTCGTTCCTCCTAGAAATGAAATATATACATATCATAACAAAAAATAATTCATTTTTACATAATAAATGCATAAAACTTCATTTTTTCTATGTTTTATGACGAAAATCCGAACATTAACGGTTAATACACCGCTTCTGTTCGGATTTTATCATCTATATATATACCGCTCTCGCGCCACCAATTAACTTCGGTCGTGTTTTGGCAATCGTCATATGTGCATTCCCTATAGAAGAAACAGATAAACGAACTGGGACTACGACATGTTTTAAATGCATGCCAATGAATGTGTCCCCTATATCGATGCCTGCATGTGCTTGAATTGCCTCCACAACAATAGGCTCATCCATATGCTCGTATGCATAAGTAGCCATCGATCCGCCAGCATCTCGAACTGGTTTTACACTCACTTCTTCTAATGGATACTTCTCTAATATTTTTCGCTCTACGACTAAGGCACGATTTAAATGTTCACAACATTGAAAAGCTAAAAACACTTGTGCATTTTGTGCAAATCGTTGTACATGGGTGAAGATTTCTCTTGCTACCTCTTCACTCCCCGCACTTCCGATTGCTTCTCCAATCACTTCGCTCGTTGAACAGCCGACAACGAAGATTTCACCTGCACGGATTGCTTGCAGTGCGGACCAATCCATCATAGCTGCTTCCATGTCTTCTCGGACATTATTTAATATAGAGTTCATAAAATGACCTCCTTATATGCATTTAAGCTTCACATTGTTCTTCATATGCTGTAATTTTATTCACTCGATTTAAGTGGCGGCCACCTTCGAATTCTGTCGTTAACCATGTTTTCACGATTTCGTTTGCTAATCCAGGCCCAATTACTCGCTCCCCCATCGCTAACATATTAGAATCATTATGTTCCCTCGTTGCTTTCGCTGAAAAAACATCATGAACGAGAGCACAACGAATGCCCTTTACCTTGTTAGCAGAAATGGAAATACCAATACCTGTCCCACAAACTAAAATTCCACGGTCAAACTCGCCGTTAGCAACTCGTTCTGCTGGCCCAATACCATAATCTGGATAATCAACAGATGCAGTACAATCTGCTCCAACATCTTCATACTCATATCCTAATTCTTCTAATACGCTTTTCACTTCATTACGTAAAGTCATTCCAGCATGGTCGCCTGATATAATAACTTTCAAAAAGAACTCCTCCTAAAATAAGCTTTGTTCTTCTTATTATACATTAAATTGGCTAATTTGTTTGTTTAATTCCTCTGATTGAACCGATAATGCTTTTGCTAACTGTTCCACGTCTTGAATCGTTTTATCTTGATCTGCTACTGCAGCACTAACCTCTTCTGTCGCAGCGGATGTTTCTTCTGAAATAGCTGCAACTTCTTGTGATTGTTGTACTGTCATTTGAATAAATTGTAATTGACGATTCACTAAATCTCGGATAGTCGTCACTTCATTTGCCACTTCTGTTACAGATGTAGACATATGTTCAATCGATGTATTCGTTAACGCTCCTGCCTCCGCTTTTTCCTGTGCATGTACGACATGTTCATTAATCTTTTTCACTACATTTGTCACATCGTTTTGTATCGAGCCAATTAAAGTAGAAATTTGTTGCACTGCATTCGCACTTTCATCTGCTAATATACGTATTTCATCTGCGACCACCGCAAAGCCTTTTCCATGCTCTCCTGCCCTTGCCGCTTCAATCGACGCATTTAAGGCGAGTAAATTTGTTTGCTCTGCAATTTCGCCGACCATCGTAATAATAGATTCAACTTCTAAAGCATTTTCTTTTAAATGTTCCACATCTTGTAACGATAAAGCTTGTTCCTCTGCCAGCTGTTGAATACCATAAACTAGTTGATGAACTACTTGTTTACTCTCTGATAACACACTTAACATTTCTGTCGCTTTATTTGTAGATGTTTCTGCTTTATGTTGTACTTCTTCCGCTAAAAGAGTCGCTTCCTCAATCGCCTCAACGGTTTGTTGAGTTGATTCCGCCGCATTAACTGCCCCTGCAGATATTTCATTCGTTGCATCTGTAATCGCTCTTGAATGCTGTGTTGCTGTATCGACCACTTGTTTCATCTCTTCCACAGCACGATCTGTGTTTGTAAAGTTACTATGTATATTATGTACCATACCTTGAATGTTTTTAAACATCATATCAACCGCAATACTTAACGCACGAATTTCATCATCTGCTTCCGGTATATGAATTTCTTGTTTTAAATTCCCCTTTGCTCCCTCTGTTGCTGCAGCCTCTAATTGCTGCAATGGTTTCGTTATAAACCTCGCCGCAACAAAAGCTAATATACCTGTCCAAATAATCCCTAATAAAAATGTCATCATAATAAAGATTTCTTCTTTCAATTGTACATACGGAGATATGAAATCGTAAATAACATAAATAAAAATAGCACTACATGTATACGTAATAAAAGCTAATAGCGTTGTAAATAGTACTAATTTTTTTTGCAAACCAAATCGATATGCCTTTTTCATTTGCATGATCCTTCCCTACTAATTAATCTTGCGTACTAGATGATCGATATATGTTTCTAATGTCTCCGCTGTCTCACGATAAATCAATACATCTCCCCCAAACGGGTCAGGAATATTATATCCACCTTGAAATAACGGAATCTTTTCTGTTGAAACATATTCAATTAATGTAAAAATCTTTTCTTTATACTGTGGAAATAGACGTAATAACACATGTTTATGATCCTCTGTCATCGTTAAAACAATATCGGCGGAATGCATATGATCCAACCGAATTGCTTCTGAACGGTGCGTAAAAGAAATACCCTTTTCTTCTAAAACTTGCATCGCGTGTTCATGGGCGGTCTCGTTTTCATTCGCAAATATTCCAACAGACTGTACTTCTATTTGTGGCAGTTTTTCCTTTAACATCGCTTCTGCCATCGGACTTCTACATGTATTACCTGTACAAACAAATAAAATATTCATCTTTATTCCTCATCTTTCCTTATTCATTAATATACCACAACAACACAAACTTTTGAACTATATTTAAATTTACTCCGTAGGTCTTTAAACTTAAAATATAGCCATGAAATGTTTCCATCCTAAATAGATAAATAAAATACCACTGAAAACATCTCCAAATATGCCAACCCTCCCCCGTAATAAATGTGCAAAGGTCAAACCAATAAATGACACAACCATCGCTGTTACACCAAACAAAAATATCATCGACATATGCTTCGTGCCTGCCAAGCCAAACGTAAGACCGACTGGAAAACTATCTACACTTACAAACATACAAACAAAAATCAGTTTCCAACCAGCGAAAAACGTCTGCTTTTTTTCCTCGAATATAGAAAACAATGTAAACAAACCAATCGTCGTAAAGATGACTGTATTTAAAAAGGCTGCTAAATGATGAATAAATGGGAAAAGATATACACCAAATAACAACCCCGCTAAAGGAAAAGCACTATGAAAAATGCCGAGCATGACACTAACAGATACTTTTTGTTTTATTCTTTTTTCAACTAACCCTAAGGCGATTGCGACAGAAAAGCAATCCATACTTATTGCAAGTGCAACAGGCATCCATGAAATAAGATCATATACCAAATTGTTAATCCTCCCTAATTTGCTTGTACAATGTATGCAAAATAGGGATAGATTAGAAGTTTACTTGTATACTATTTCTGTAGCTGCCCTCGTTAAACGATCCATGATCGCTAAACCGACCCCTTCTACCGAAAAGGATTGCGAAACGACGACATCGAGTTGATCTTTCTTTAACGAACGTAAAGTATCATACAACATTTGTGCTATCTCTACGTCCTTATTTCCAATCACAATTTTATGTGCTGCTTCTATATTCTCGGCCATCTTTTTCGTCACAATGACACCGACTCTGTTTCCTTCTGCTTCATAACGGTCAACAATCTCCTGCAGTAGAGCATTGTTTTCTACTAATATGAGTGGCACTTCAGGTGCATAATGTTTATATTTGAGCCCTGGAGATTTTGGTTTTTCCGTCTTTTCCTTTTTAGACAATGTACGTACTTCTCCCACAACGGCTTCAATAGCTTCTTTCGTAATCGCACCGACTCGGAGAATGAGTGGAACATCTCCCGTACAATCTATTACTGTTGATTCCACGCCAACCTCTGCTTCCATTGCATCGACAATGGCTGCAATTTTTCCATTTAAATCATCATATACATGTGACGCTTTTGTTGGACTTGGTCTCCCCGACATATTTGCACTTGGCGCTGCAATCGGCAAGTCTACTTCTTTTAATAATCGTAAAGCGACATCATTATTCGGAATCCGTATTCCTACTGTGTCCAATTTTGCGGTAACATTTGTTGCGACATTGTTTTTACGTTTTAAGACGTATGTAATTGGTCCAGGAGAAAAAGCCGTAATTAATGTGTCTACATAAGATGGATAAACTTGTACAAGTTCATTTAATTGCCCTTTAGTTGCGACATGAACAATTAACGGATTATCACTCGGTCGACCTTTCGCTTGGAAAATTTTTGCGATAGCCGTTTCGTTTGTTGCATCTGCACCTAAACCATAAACTGTTTCAGTAGGAAATGCGACAACTTCCCCAGCTCGTAATAAGGCTGCAGCCTCTTTTATATATGCTTCATCATTTTGTCCGTTCATTGTGAATATTTTTGTTTTCATTTCGTTCCCTCACTTCTCCTTATATTTTAGACGATATAACGATGTTTCACAAAAGATTAATCTAGAATATAATATACAAACCATCGCTACAAACGATACAAAGGAAAAACGAATAAAATGAAAGTGAATTTCTTTATTGGTTGAGACCGGCTCGTGGAATGCGAAGTAGATTTATGGAGCGAAGAAGTTGATCAAATAAAATGAAAAAGGAATTCCAGTACAAATTAACTTACTGAAATTCCCTTTTGTAGTTCACTCGGTTTTATTCCATCCCCATTTCTTCCATGTTAGCTTATTACGTTAACCCAAACCATTCGAAAAGGAAGATTTTCACTGTTTTCTTCTCTGTTTTTTCCTCTTCTTTATTCGCTTGCTCCATTTCAGCTTTTTCTTCTTTGGATAAATCTAAATAACATAAAGAAGGAAAAAGCACGCACCACCAGTTGTCCCCTTCTCCTTCGCCAAGCGTAATAAGAAGCGCCTCATAATCACCTGCAGGATACACATATTTTCCATACTTTTTCGTCGGAAATGGTACGTCTTTTTTAAACTGCACCGTAAAAGATAAACGTTCCCCTTCTTGCTCTAATGTATTTGCAATAATTTCCTCTACCTTTGGTAATATTTCTTCCATTCGCTTGCGTGCCTCATCAATCGATGTCACTTGAGATATTTCAGTAGATAAATAGGCATTTACTTCGTCGCGAACAGTATATTTCATTTGTTGATCTTTCATATCATTACTATTCGCCAAAATACGTAAACGGATTGCGTCTTCCGGAATCATTTCTACAGCATAATCTGTCCCATGTACAGTCATCGGATAAAACATCCCTAAAAAACAAATCGTTAAAAATAATAATGCGAATTTTCTCATCGTTTTTGCCCCCAACTGCTTTTAGGAACATTATGGACAGATAAGAAAAAGGTTATACCTCTTTAACGTAAAGTTGCTGAAATGATTCGATCTTTTCCATTAATATCAACGATTGTTTCGGTTTGTGCTGTTGGATATGTTTTTTCTACTATATTTGTTATAGCCTTTGCTTGCTCATATCCGATTTCCATACAGATACATTCAATAGAAGGAATTTTTTTAGATTGTTCCATGATAGATTCATATGCATATAATCCTTTATTCGGCGCAAAAAGTGCTACATGCGGATCATAATTTTTCACCGTATCTTCTAATTCTTCTATTTCCGCCTTATCGATGTAGGGAGGATTTGAAACGATTATTTGCGGGTTTATATTTGCTTCTACTACCGGTTCTAAAAAACTTCCTTGCCTAAACGTAACATTCGCCCCCAAATTCGTTGCATTTTGTGTTGCAACTTGAAGGGCAGCCTCCGATATATCTGTCGCATATACTACTGCATTCGATAGCTCCAAAGCTAATGTCGTTGCAATAACACCTGATCCAGTGCCGATATCAACAATCGTTACTGTTTCGTCTTTATACTTCGATTCGATAAGTTGGATAAGATGATAAACTAATTCTTCTGTTTCAAAGCGTGGAATAAGTACATGCTCGTTTACAGTAAATCGCCTTCCATAAAAATATTCATATCCTACTAAATGTTGCACAGGTATTCCCGTATCCACGTGCTCCTTCACATCGGACATAAAGGCTCTATACTGCTTCTCTTCCATTTCATCCCGTAAAATCATATGAAACGTATCACTATCTACTTGTACATGATGTTCGATTAAAATTTTTGCGATATGGGGGTCGCGTCCATGTTTTTCTAAAAAAGAAGAAGCCCATGTTAGGACTTCATATACTTTTCTCGTATTCATTTTATTCACTAACTTCCTGTAGACGACTCGTTTGGTCTTCAATTAATAAAGCATCAATAATTTCGTCGATTTTTCCTTCGACAATTTGATCTAATTTTTTAATCGTTAAACCGATACGGTGATCTGTTACACGGTTTTGTGGATAATTGTACGTACGAATACGTTCCGAACGATCTCCAGTACCGACGGCAGATTTTCTTGATTCTGCATATTCCGCTTCAGCTTCTTGTTGATATTTGTCATATAAACGGGCACGCAACACTTTAAAAGCTTTTTCGCGGTTTTTAATTTGGGATTTCTCATCTTGACACGATACGACAATCCCTGTTGGTAAATGGGTTAAACGAACAGCCGAGTCTGTCATGTTCACGTGCTGTCCACCTGCACCACTTGCACGATACGTATCCACTTTTACGTCTTCATTACGAACTTCTACGTCAACATCTTCTGCCTCTGGTAATACCGCAACTGTCGCAGTAGATGTATGAACACGTCCTTGTGCTTCTGTTTCAGGTACACGTTGTACACGGTGTGCCCCGTTTTCGAATTTTAGCTTAGAATAAGCACCTTTACCATGAATCATGAAAATAATTTCTTTATATCCACCAACTCCCGTTGAGTTCGCTTCAATAACTTCTGTTTTCCAACGATTCGCTTCCGCAAAACGCGCATACATTCGATATAAATCACCAGCAAATAATGCAGCTTCATCCCCACCAGCTGCTGCTCTAATTTCAACGATAACGTTTTTGTCATCATTCGGATCTTTCGGTAATAATAATACCTTTAACTCTTCCTCTGATGCTTCTATATCGGATGTTAACTCTGAAATCTCCGCTTTAATCATATCTAACATATCACTGTCTGATTCACTCGCTAACATTTCTTTTGCGTCGTCTAATTCTTCCACACTCGTTTTATATTTACGATATGCCGTAACAGCAGGTTCAAGATCGGATTGCTCTTTCGAATATTCTCTTAGTTTATTCGAATCACTAATTACTTCTGGGTCACTTAAAAGTTCGTTTAATTTATTGTACCGATCCTCTAATGATTGTAGTTTATCTAACATGTGTTTCCACCTCTTTTATACTTCCGTAAAATCAAGTTCCAATACTTAGTATACACTATTTTCACGTTTCATTTATAGTAGGTATGTAAAAATGGTTCAACTTTATTGAATGTCATTCCTATACAAAAATCGGATTTTTTGTAAATAAAAATCAGGCATAAATTTGCCTGATTGTAATAGGTTACGATTGTATTTTTGTTTCTTATTTGTTTTACATGTTGTATTTCTTTTTGAATCGATCGACACGACCACCGGCTCTGTCTGCTTTCTGCTTTCCAGTGTAGAAAGGGTGTGTGTCAGAACTAATTTCAACACGAATGACTGGGTAAGTGTTACCATCTTCCCATTCCATTGTTTCTTCAGATGTTCTTGTAGAACCACTTAAAAATTTATAATCTGAACTTGTATCTAAAAAGATTACTTTTTGGTATTCTGGATGAATTCCGCTTTTCATGTTTTTCCACCTCTTTTACAAAAAATGATTATTCACAATTATAAGTTAAACCTACCTAACCTCACATCTTGATATTATAACAGTATTAGGTATGTAATGCAAGTCTTTTTTTACTTTTATGAGCGTTGATTTCGCTTCATTTTAATTTCTTCCCCGATATCATCCAAGAATTGTTCGTTTGTTTTCGTTGCTTTCAAACGCTTTAAAAATCGCTCCGTAAACTCATGAGAATCTTGCATTGATTTTCGAATCATCCACATTTTTTCTAAATGATCTTTCGAAACGAGTAACTCTTCTTTTCGAGTTCCTGAACGTAAAATATCGATTGCCGGGAAAATTCTTCTTTCCGCTAAGCTACGGTCTAAATGTAACTCCATATTACCTGTACCTTTAAATTCTTCATAAATGACATCATCCATCCGTGATCCTGTATCTACTAAGGCAGTTGCTAAAATCGTTAAACTTCCACCTTCCTCGATATTTCTTGCCGCACCAAAAAATCGCTTCGGACGGTGAAATGCTGCTGGATCAATCCCTCCGGATAATGTACGTCCACTTGGCGGAATTACTAAGTTATATGCACGTGCTAAACGTGTAATACTATCCATTAATACGATAACATCGCGTTTATGTTCTACTAGGCGCATCGCACGCTCTAATACGAGTTCAGATACTTTAATATGACTTTCTGGTACTTCATCAAATGTAGAACTAACTACATCAACATCTGGTGCAACAGAACGTTCAATATCTGTCACTTCCTCTGGACGTTCATCGACTAATAAAATGATTAGTTTTGCCTCTGGGTGGTTTTTCGAAATACTATTAGCAATTTCTTTAATAAGCATCGTCTTACCCGCTTTTGGTGGAGCAACGATTAATCCCCTTTGGCCAAAACCAACTGGTGTCATTAAGTCTATAATTCTCGTCGATACATTTTGTGGAGAATCTTCTAATGTCATATAGCGATCAGGATATAAAGCAGTTAAAGCTGGAAAATGGACTCGTTCTTTTGCTGTTTCAGGATTATCGCCATTGACAGCATCCACGTGTAATAAACCGTAATAACGTTCATTCTCTTTCGGTGGTCGAACCTTTCCAGATACTTTATCCCCATTTCTTAAATCAAAACGACGAATTTGGGATGCAGAAATATAAATATCTTCCGCACTTGGAGAATAGTTAATTGGACGTAAAAAACCAAAACCTTCTGAAGGGATCACTTCTAAAATCCCATCCATAAATAAATACCCGTCTTTTTCTGCTTGCGCTTTTAATATCGCAAAAATTAATTCCTTTTTTGTTAGTTTCGCATAATAGGAAACTTTATAATCTTTCGCTAATTTATAAATGTCTTTCAACGTCAAGCTTTCTAAATGAGAAATCGTTATTTCAGACACATCATCACACCTATTCATTTATTTCTATTCGTATCTCTTTTAAAGTAATTTTGGTTGCTCTTTTTGATAGGATAACATGTTATATGTTGTTCATATGTACACGTTTATTTATATAGGAGATTAAAAAGAATGCTTGTTTAAAAGAGGAGCCGAATGAAGAGTTCGTTGTAAAACTAGACCGTCTCTTGTCTATTTGTATCATACAACTTTCTCTTCATATATTCAACTCTATCTGTAGAAGAAAATATTAATCATTATCTAATACTAAATTTGGCTTTTTCTTTAAACTATGTTGACCGTCAATGAAACGAATCGTACCACTTTTCGCACGCATTACGACAGATTGTGTTGTCGCTCTTTGTCCTTTAAATTGAACACCTTTTAGTAATTCCCCGTCCGTCACACCTGTCGCAGCAAAAATGGCATCATCCCCAGGACAGAAATCGTCCATGTAAAACACTTTATTCAAGTCTGCAATCCCCATTTTTTTACAACGGGCAATTTCTTCTTCATTGGATGGTGCTAATTTCCCTTGGATTTCTCCGCCTAAACACTTTAAAGCAACTGCTGAAATAACGCCTTCTGGTGCACCACCAATACCGAATAAAATATCTACTCCTGTATGGTCAAAACAAGTGTTGATTGCCCCTGCAACATCACCGTCTTGAATTAATTTAATTCTAGCACCTGTTTGACGAATTTCTTCGATTAACCCTTGATGGCGATCACGGTTTAATACGACAGCTAATACATCTTCAATATCTTTGTTTTTCGCTTCCGCTACAGCACGTAAGTTTTCTTCCACTGATGCGTTAATATCAATCTTTCCAACCGCTTCTGGACCGACAGCAATTTTATGCATGTACATGTCTGGAGCATGTAATAAGTTACCACCATCTGAAATAGCAATAACAGATAAAGCGTTCCAAGAACCACGTGCAACGATACTCGTTCCTTCAAGTGGGTCAACAGCAACATCTACTAAAGGTCCTCTTCCAGTACCAAGTTTTTCGCCAATATAAAGCATTGGAGCTTCATCCATTTCTCCTTCTCCAATAACAACTGTACCACGCATTGGAATCGTATCAAAAACTGTACGCATTGCGGTTGTTGCTGCATCGTCCGCCTCGTTTTTTAAGCCTCTACCCATCCATCTTGCTGATGATAATGCTGCCGCCTCTGTAACGCGAACTAATTCAATCGATAAACTTCTTTCCATCGTTTAAAAATCCCCTTTTTATGAGTTATAAACCTTTCATACTAATCGTTTCATTCGATTCCATCACTTTTTCACGCCAAATTTTCGCACCTAAACGACGTAAATTTTCAGTAATATCTTCATATCCACGATCTATATGATCAATTTCAGTAATTTCCGTAATGCCATCTGCCATTAATCCTGCAATGACTAATGCTGCTCCCGCACGTAAATCTGTTACTTTTACTTTGGCACCTTCTAGCTTTTCCGTACCTGTAACAATGGCAGCACTACCTTCTACCTTCACTTTTGCATTCATACGGCGCAATTCATCAATATGTTTAAATCTAGCTGTATAAATCGTATCTGTAACGATACTTGTTCCTTTTGACTTCGTTAATAGTGATGTGAAAGGTTGTTGTAAATCGGTTGGAAATCCTGGGTATACCAATGTTTTAATATCTACACTTTTCAACTTTTCACCAGGTTTAATAAGTAGTTGATCATTATGTTGCTCAATCGCTACGCCCATTTCACGCAATTTCGCTAACAATGATTCTAAATGTTCTGGAATCACATTATCAATGACTACTTCTTTCCCTTGTGCAGCTGCCGCAATAATATATGTACCCGCTTCTATTCTGTCAGGTATGATTGTATGTTTACAGCCGTGCAAGCGATCGACACCTTCAATACGAATAATATCTGTTCCTACACCTTTAATTTTAGCGCCCATATTCGTCAACAATGTAGCAACATCAATAATTTCCGGTTCTTTAGCGGCGTTTTCGATCGTCGTTTTCCCCTTCGCTAACACTGCTGCTAACATAATATTAATTGTCGCACCTACACTCACTACGTCTAAATAGATTCGTGCACCACGTAATTCTTCGGCTTCTAAATAAAGAGCGCCTTTTTCATTTTTCACTTTTGCACCGAGTGCTTCAAACCCTTTAATATGCTGGTCAATCGGACGTGGGCCTAAATAGCATCCACCTGGAAGACCAATTGCCGCACGTTTAAACTTCCCTAACATAGCGCCCATTAAATAGTACGATGCACGTAGCTTTTGTACTTTTCCATTAGGAAGAGGAATGGAAACGACTGACGAAGGATCTATATGTATCTTTTGCTTCGAGTCTTGTACTACCTTTGCGCCAATATCTTCCAAAATCGATTGCAATGTATCTACATCAGAAATATTCGGTAATCCATCAAGTGTTACAGTGGAATCTGCCAAAATGGCGGCCGGGATTAATGCAACAGCACTATTTTTTGCACCATTGATCCTTACTTTCCCTTCTAACAGATGACCGCCTTCGATCATAATCTTTTCCATCCTAGTCCCTCACTTCTTTTCCTTGTGAATTTACTGCTCTTGTGTTGCTGCCCAATCCGCTAAAAACTGTGCAATTCCTTTATCTGTTAAAGGGTGTTGTACTAAGCCGTTTAATACTTTAAATGGAACTGTTGCAATATGTGCCCCATTTAATGCTGCATCTGTCACATGTAGTGGATGACGAATCGATGCTGCAATAATTTTCGTATCAATCGCAAATTGATTAAAAATCGCTGAAATCGTCGCGATTAAATCCATTCCATCATGTCCAATATCATCTAAACGCCCTAAAAACGGCGATACGTAAGTTGCACCAGCTCTTGCTGCAAGTAATGCTTGGTTCGCATTAAAAATTAACGTCACATTTGTCGTAATATTTAAGTCACTTAATGCTTTTACTGCTTTTAAACCTTCCATCGTCATTGGGATTTTTACCGTAATGTTTGGAGCGATGGCTGCAAGTTCTTTTCCTTCCGCAATCATACCTTCTGCATCTTCTGCGATGACTTCTGCACTAACAGATTCAGCTGTTACTTCTGTTGTAATTTCACGAAGGCGATCATGGAAGTCCACTCCCTCTTTTGCAACTAATGAAGGATTTGTTGTCACTCCCCCTAAAATTCCCAAAGCTTTCGCCTGACGAATTTCGTCAATGTTTGCCGAATCAATAAAAAATTCCACTAATATCGCTCCTCTATTTTTATTATTTTACTTGTCCGGATGAACCGAATTCACGCATTTTCTCAATGACTGTTTGCTTAATTGCTTCACGTCCAGGTCCCATATATTTACGTGGGTCATATACTTCTGTATCATTATTTAAAATTTCACGAATTTTTGCCGTTTGTTGAATTTGGTTTTCCGTGTTCACGTTAATTTTTGCTGTTCCTAAAGAAATTGCACGTTGAATATCTTTTAAAGGAATTCCTGTTCCACCATGTAACACTAAAGGTACATCTGTTTTATTCGAAATCTCTTCCATTTCTTCAAAACCTAAATTTGGTTCGCCTTTATACGGTCCGTGAACAGAACCTAATGCGGGTGCTAAACAGTCAATATTTGTTTCATTTACTAATTGAACACATTCAGCTGGGTCTGCGTAAATAACACCATCTGCAATTACGTCATCTTCTTGTCCGCCGACAATTCCTAATTCCGCTTCGACAGATACATCGTGGAAATGTGCTAATTCTACTACTTTGCTTGTCGTTGCAATATTTTCCTCTAACGGTTTACTTGAAGCGTCAATCATAACAGAAGTAAATCCAGCCTGAATTGCTTTTGCACAAGCTTCAAAACTAGAACCATGGTCTAAGTGGATTGCCACTGGCACAGTAATATTACTTTCTTCCATGATTGCCTTTGTCATAGCCACTGCCACTTTATATCCACCCATATAACGTGCAGCACCTTCAGATACACCTAAAATAACTGGAGATTTTTCCTCTTCCGCCGCTTCTAAAATTGCTTGCGTATATTCTAAGTTATTAATATTAAACTGTCCTACCGCATATTTGTTTTCTTTTGCTGTAATTAACATTTCCTTCATTGATACTAATGGCATTTCGTCCAGCTCCTTAACATAATTTTTCAAAAAATCATACTATCAATAGAATACCAAGACGACGTTTAGCTTGCAACATGTTCTGCTCGTTTTACGTCGTCTCTTTGTAATTATTCTTAAAAATATTAGTTAAACTTTTTATTTACAACTGCATCAACAAATCCTTCAATTAACGGATGTGCATTTGTCGGTCTAGATTTAAATTCTGGATGATATTGACATGCAACAAACCAAGGATGATCTTTTAACTCCATTACTTTTACAGATTTTCCATCTGTACCATATCCAGAGACAATGAAACCTGCTTCTTCTAATGGTGCAATAAATGCGTCATTAATTTCATAACGATGGCGATGACGTTCGCTTATTTCTTCTTGCCCATATGCTTTTTTCGCCTTCGTATCATCTTTTAAAACGACATCATGTGCCCCTAATCGTAATGAATTTCCAATTCCCTCACTTAAATCTTGTCCATCGATTAATTTTACGACCGGATTTGCTGTTTGCTCATCCACTTCTGTCGTATGAGCATCTTCTAATTTTAATACATTTCGCGCAAATTCTACTGCTGCTAATTGTAACCCTAAGCAAATTCCTAAATAAGGAACACCTTGTTCACGTGCGTATTGAACAGCGATAATCTTTCCGTCGATTCCTCTCGTACCGAATCCACCCGGAACAACAATCCCATCCACTGCACTTAATTGTTCTTTCATCACTTCTTCTGATGTATTTTCAGAATCAATCCAATGAACCTCTACATCTGTACCATACGTAAATCCTGCATGTTTTAATGCCTCTACAGCTGAGATGTATGCGTCTGGTAACTCGACATATTTTCCAACTAAGCCAATATGAATTGTTTTAGATAAATTACGCACTTTATTTACGAGTTGAATCCACTCTGTCATATCTGCTTCGCCTTCACCTAATTCTAAATGTTCACAAACTAGATCATCGAAATTTTGCTGTTGTAATGCAATTGGTACATGATATAGTGTGTCAGCGTCTAACATTTCAATAACTGCTTTTTTATCTGTGTCACAAAATAACGCAATCTTCTCTTTCATTTCTTCGCTAATTTCTTGTTCTGAACGAAGGACGATTGCATCTGGTTGAATCCCTAAAGAACGTAATTCCTTCACACTATGTTGTGTTGGCTTTGTTTTCAATTCACCAGCAGCTCGAATATACGGCACGAGCGTACAATGAACATACATAACATTTTTGCGTCCTACTTCATTTTTAATTTGACGAATCGCTTCTAAAAACGGTAATGATTCAATGTCTCCAACAGTTCCACCAATCTCTGTAATAACAACATCCGAATTTGTCATATCTCCAGCTTTATACACTTGGTCTTTAATGACATTCGTAATATGTGGAATAACTTGAACCGTCGCACCTTTATAATCTCCTCTACGTTCTTTTTCAATTACGCTTGAGTACACTTTTCCTGTCGTAATATTGCTGTATCGATTTAAATTAATATCGATAAAACGTTCATAATGCCCTAAGTCTAAATCTGTTTCAGCGCCATCTTCTGTGACGAAAACTTCTCCATGTTGATATGGGCTCATCGTACCTGGATCAACGTTTAAGTATGGATCAAACTTTTGTAATGTTACAGTTAATCCTCTGTTCTTTAATAGTCTCCCTAAAGATGCAGCCGTAATCCCTTTTCCTAATGACGACACTACTCCACCAGTTACAAAAATATATTTTGTCAATGTTGTACCCTCTTTCTCCATAATTATTATTTCAATTTTCTATTCAATAAATTCTATAAAGTATCCTTGTAAAAAAAGAAATGCGTTTCCCGATCTGCTAGGGGAAACGCATCTAAGTTTAATTTCATTGTAAAGCCCAATAAAAATATTACTCATAATCTGGATAAATGTCAAGGTATTAAGAGTGACAAAATAGGGCAATTTTCGACGTTTTAGCGACTATTCGTTTTCTTTATCTTCATCATATTCTAATTGGTCGATGTCATCGTAAATGTCATCCTCCACCTCTTCTTCTACTTCACCATCTAACTCTTCATCATAAAAATCTTCATCTGCTTCTTCTAAATCACGTTTTCTTGATTCAGCTAGTGACTTTTCTGTCGTCTGTTCCACAGGGTACCATCTTTTTAAACCCCACACATTCGACCCTAACGTCATAAAGCGCCCATCAACATTTAAATCTGTGTAAAAACGTGCGAGCAAATCTTGGCGCTGAGCGTCCGTAAAGTTTTTTAATTTTGCTACTTCGTTAAATAAATCTGCAAACTTCATTTCCTTTTTTTCATCTGCTAATACGATGTTCGCCAGTTCAATCATCGACATTTTTAATAATTGTTCTTCTGAATATTTTTCTAATGCCACGACCAATGCACTTCCTTTATTTTTTAATTATTTATATCTATTTTCAATAAAATATTATCCTAATAATTTTGTAGTATAACCATTCATAATGAGATAATCAAGCGACATGAAACGTCTTTTTAAAATTTATAAAATTCGGTTAAAAATCTGTGAATAAATATGTTATTAGGAAATAGTATGTAACAAAAGTAAAAAGAAGAACAAGGAAATGAAAATAGTATATGCCATTGTTTACATTCACAAAAAAAACGGTGCTGATGACAGACAATAATATACTGCCGCCCCACACCGTTTTTCGTTTGAACCTTTACATGTTTCTTCTATATTTTCCGCCTACTTCATATAATGCATTGGTAATTTGGCCTAAACTAGCTACTTGAACCGTATCCATTAACGCTGCAAAAATATTACCATCCGCTTTGGCTACTTGTTGTAAATGATATAATGCTTCTTCAGCCTCTGTTTTATTTTTAGCCTTAAATTTTTCTACATGTTCGATTTGGCTAACCTTTTCTTCTTTAGAAGCACGGGCTAATTCCATCGAGTCTATCTCTTCTTCGGAAGGTGGAGACGGATTTACATACGTATTAACTCCAATAATTGGCAACGCTCCAGAATGTTTTTTCGTTTCATAATATAATGACTCTTCTTGAATTTTTCCACGTTGATATTGTCTCTCCATCGCACCAAGTACCCCATTACGATCATTAATTCGTTCAAACTCTTGCAAAACTGCCTCTTCTACCAATTCCGTTAATTCTTCGACAATAAATGAACCTTGTAATGAATTTTCATTTTTCGTTAAACCAAATTCACGATTAATAATTAATTGAATGGCTAATGCACGACGCACAGATTCCTCTGTCGGTGTTGTAATTGCTTCATCATAAGCATTTGTATGAAGCGAATTCGTGTTATCTTGTATTGCGATTAACGCTTGTAATGTCGTACGAATATCATTAAAATCGATTTCTTGTGCATGCAAAGATCGTCCAGATGTTTGGATATGGTATTTTAATTTTTGACTTCGTTCATTTGCACCATATTTATCGCGCATCGTAATAGCCCAAATTCTTCGAGCAACACGACCGATAACCGTATATTCAGGATCTAAGCCATTAGAGAAGAAGAAAGATAAGTTCGGAGCAAAATCATCGATATGCATCCCCCGACTTAAATAATACTCGACATACGTAAAGCCATTTGCCAATGTAAAAGCTAATTGTGTAATTGGATTCGCTCCAGCCTCTGCAATATGATAGCCTGAAATAGATACGGAGTAATAATTTCGTACATTGTTTTCAATAAAGTATGCTTGAATATCTCCCATCATCTTCAGAGCAAACTCTGTAGAAAAAATACATGTATTTTGTCCTTGGTCCTCTTTTAAAATATCTGCTTGAACTGTACCACGAACGACACTTAATGTTTTTCGTTTAATTTCCTCATATTCCTCTGTCGTTGGAGGACGGTTATTGTGTTCTTCAAATTTTTCTACTTGTTGAACAATTGCAGTATTAAAATACATCGCTAAAATAATTGGTGCAGGTCCATTAATCGTCATAGAAACAGATGTCGTTGGGTCTGTTAAATCAAAGCCTTTATACAATTCCTTCATATTGTCTAATGTACAAATGCTTACACCACTTTCACCAACTTTCCCATAAATATCTGGCTCATATGCTGGATCTTCTCCGTATAATGTGACAGAGTCAAATGCAGTGGATAATCTTTTTGCATCATTTCCTTCCGACAAGTAATGAAAACGACGATTCGTCCTAGCCGGTGTCCCTTCCCCAGCGAATTGCCGTGTCGGGTCTTCCCCTTCCCGTTTTAACGGAAACACACCCGCTGTATACGGAAAAGAACCCGGAACATTTTCTTTCATTAACCAACGGATTCGATCTCCCCAATCTGTATAAGGAGGAAATTTCACTTTCGGTATTTTCAATCCAGATAAACTCGTTGTCGTTAAAGGAAGTTCGACGATTTTATCACGTATTTTGAAAGTATATATATCTTTTTCATATCTTTCTTGTAAATGTTCCCAACGCTCCAACATTTCTTCTGTATCACGTTCCAATTCTCGCATCAACTTTTCTTTATACGGTTCAAGCAATACTCTCACTTCATCTTCATGAACCATTTCCTTCGTACCTTCTAATCGATACAATTGACGTGCAATATCACTTTGTTTTTCTACATGTTCATGATATTTACGTACTGTTTCACTAAGTTCACGCAAATAATGGATGCGGTCATTCGGAATAATCGTACGCCGTTCTACTGTCACATCATCTTGAAATGGAATTTCTTCTTCCCATCCATAATGGTCATTCAAATGTTTGATTAAAGCAGCAAACAATCGATTGACACCTGGATCATGGAATTGACTTGCAATCGTACCATAGATTGGAAACGTTGCTGGATCTTCATGAAAAAGTAAGCGACTACGTTCATATTGTTTACGAACTTGAATTAGAGCATCTTCCGAGCCTTTTTGTTCAAACTTATTTATTGCGATAAAATCGGCATAATCAATCATATCGATTTTTTCTAATTGGGTCGGTGCTCCAAATTCCGCAGTCATCACATACATTGAGAAATCCGTTACTTCTGTAATTTCCGCATCTCCTTGCCCGATTCCACTCGTCTCAATAATAATGAAATCATAATTAGATGCCCGTAAAATTTGCATCACATCTATCGTTGCATTCGATATTTCCGTTCGAGAATCTCGTGTCGCTAAGGAACGCATAAACACACGATTAGAAAAAATAGCATTCATTCGAATTCGGTCTCCTAATAGAGCACCACCCGTTTTTCGTTTTGTCGGATCGATCGATACAATTGCCACCTTTTTATCGGGACATTCTTGTAAAAAGCGTAAAATAAGTTCATCTGTTAAAGAACTCTTTCCTGCCCCTCCTGTACCTGTAATTCCTAGAACAGGAGTCTGTTTATTGACATGCTGTTTCACTTGATCCAATAATGTTTCTTTTTCTTCTTTTAAAATATCGCCTCTTTCTACATACGTAATAAGGCGTGACATCGCTAATTGGCGGCCATTTCGAAGGTCTTTTAATGCTTCCTCTATATCGATTGGCAAAGGATAATCACTTAATTCCATCATTTTATTGATCATCCCTTGTAACCCCATCTTCCTACCGTCTTCTGGCGTAAAAATCCAATCTACCCCATAATCATGAAGTTCTTTCACTTCTCGTGGAATAATCGTCCCACCACCACCGCCAAATACTTTAATATGGCTAGCACCATATTCACGTAATAGATCAACGACATATTTAAAATATTCAATATGACCACCTTGATACGAAGAAAGGGCAATGGCATTGGCATCTTCTTGGATAGCGGCACTAACAACTTCTTTTACACTCCGATTATGCCCTAAATGAATGACTTCTGCCCCTGTATCTTGCAACATACGACGCATAATATTAACAGAAACATCATGCCCATCAAACAAACTGGAAGCTGTTACAAATCGAACTGGATATTGAGGTTCATATTTGTCCATCATTAACCCTCCTTATATATTGTTGTCAGCCCTACCGTCTTTTGAAATAATTCCAATTGCATCTGAATGTATTCATCGATTGTATATTGCTTTTGCAATGTCCATCGTCTAAATGCCCACATTTGCCCTTGCACAAAAATATTGTTCGCAATAAGAGTCGCTTCCTTCTCATTCACTTTATCGTCGTAGCACGCATATATGGCTCGTGTTAACAATTCGACCATGTCACGTTCTTTTTGTAAAACGACCTCTTTTTTCGATGTATGCAATGATTTTACTTCTTGATACAAAATAATTACTTCATCCTGCATTTCATCAACTAATCGATAGTAAGAAGCAATCGTATCCATAATGTTAGACGAAGAAACATCGCTTAAATCTACTTTTTCACGTAAATGTTGATATACTCTTTCATTAATGGATTGATAGACGAGAAAGAGAACATCTTCTTTCGTACGAATATATTCATATAATGTTCCAATACTAAAACCACATTTCTGTGCGATTTCCCTCGTTGTCGTCCGATGAAATCCCTTCTCCTTAAAAAGTTGAATAGCACTTTTTATAATTTGATGACGTCTTTTTGTAATTAATGATTCATCTTTGACTGAAGATACGACATTATCCTCCACGTCCATCCCTCCTTCAAACCAAAAACTATTATTTTGTTACGCTTCTTCCAATAACGAGACGTTGTATTTCATTTGTCCCTTCATAAATCTGTGTAATTTTTGCATCTCGCATATATCTTTCTACAGGATAATCTTTTGTATAACCATACCCACCAAAAATTTGTACTGCTTCTACGGTATGACGCATTGCAGCATCTCCTGCAAATAACTTCGCCATTGCCGATGCTTCACTATATGGCAGTCCTTCACTTTCTAACCATGCAGCTTGATACGTTAATAACCGTGCAGCTTCAATATCTGTTGCCATATCTGCTAATTTAAAGGAGATACCTTGATTATGTGCGATAGGCTTGCCGAATTGCTCTCTTTCTCTTGCATATGCAACAGATGCATCTAGTGCTCCTTGCGCAATTCCTACTGCTTGGGCCGCGATCCCACTTCGGCCACCATCTAACGTTGTCATCGCAATTTTAAAGCCATCTCCTTCGGCACCGAGTAAGTTGTCTTTCGGAATACGGCAATTTTCAAAAATTAATTCTGTCGTAGGTGATGAACGAATTCCTAACTTTTTCTCCTTTTTCCCAAAGGTGAATCCTTCTGTACCTTTTTCAACGATAAATGCCGAAATACCACGATGTTTTGCATCTACATCTGTCTTTGCAAATACGACATAAATATCGGCGACACCACCATTTGTAATCCATACTTTACTACCGTTTAAAACGTATCCATCCCCATCTTCTTTCGCCGTCATCGTCATAGAAGCAACATCACTTCCAGCACCTGGTTCTGATAATGCATATGCTCCAATCGCAGATCCTTCCGCTAATCTTCGTAAAAATGTTTGTTTTTGCTCCTCATTTCCATATGTAAATATTGGCCAACTTGCTAAAGAAACATGTGCAGACAAGGTTACTCCCACGGAGGCACATACTCTTGATAATTCTTCTACTGCGATAACATAACTAATATAGTCTGACCCGATTCCACCATATTCTTCTGGCCACGGTATACCTGCTAAACCTAGTTCTGCCATTTTATCAAAAATTTCTCTATCGAATCTCTCTTCTTCATCTCGTTCTGCTGCTGTCGGTTCTACCTCTTTTAACGCAAAATCTCTCACCATTTTTTGTAACATTTTTTGTTCATCGTTTAATTGAAAAAACATTTGTATTCCTCCTTGATTGTTTATAAATATATGTGGTCTACCACGATCAAATCTAGTAATGTTTCTTATATGCCAACTTACTTACGCAAGCACATCTTTACCTATCTACTTATTTCGTAACAATCTCTTTATGAACTATACAGGTACAACACTTTTTCTATCATTACAGACGTTTTGCGATAACCATTTTTTGAATTTCATTTGTACCTTCGTAAATTTCCGTTACTTTAGCATCGCGGAAATATCGTTCGACTGGATAATCTTTTGTATAACCATACCCACCAAGTATTTGTACCGCTTCAATTGTTACTTGACGTGCTGTTTGAGCTGCCATTAATTTTGCCATCGATACTTCTTTCGCACACTCTATCTCTGCTTCTATTAGAGATGCGGCACGATATACGAGTAATCTAGTCGCCTCTACTGCCGTATGCATATCCGCTAACTTAAATGAAATGCCTTGATGATGTGCAATTGGCGTGCCAAATTGAGTGCGCTCTTTTGCATAAGTTCTTGCATGTGATAAAGCTCCTTCCGCAATACCTAACGCTTGTGCTGCAATCCCAATCCGCCCAATATTTAAATTGGCCATCGCAATTTTAAAGCCATCTCCTTCATTTCCTAATCGATTCGCTTCGTTCACCCTGCACTGATCAAAGGTTAATGTGACTGTACTCGTACCATGTAAGCCCATTTTCTTTTCCGACTTACCGATAATGAGTCCTTCTGTATCTCTTTCGACGATGAAAGCTGTAAGCGATTTCGAAGACTTTTCTGCACCTGTTCGTGTAAACACAATAAATGTATCCGCTTCCAATCCGTTCGTTATAAAAACCTTGGAACCATTTAGCACATATGCATCGCCTTCTTTTCTAGCACTCGTCTTTACATTCATTGCATCTGATCCGGCACTAGGCTCTGTAAGTGCAAAAGCACCAAGGTATTGTCCAGTTGCTAATTTAGGCACATACTTCTCCTTCTGCTCTTCAGTACCGAAATAAATAATTGGATTCGTTCCAACAGATGTATGAACTGATAAAATAACTCCGACCGCAGCACTAATTTTTGAAATTTCGTGAATAGCAATAATGTAACTCATAAAATCCATATTGCTCCCACCATATTTCCCATCAATTGGAATACCCAGTAGTCCGAGCTCACCCATCTTTTTTATTACATCGTACGGAAACTCGCCATTTTCCATGGATGTAATATACGGTGTAATCTCTTTTTCCGCAAATTCCCTTACCATCTTTTGCATCATTTGTTGTTCACTCGTCAACTGGATATTCATTGTAACACCCTCGCTTTCATTTCATATAAGTTATTTAAGATTCATACGTATAAAATCCTTTTCCACTCTTCTTTCCATGCCAACCAGCTTGCACGTATTGGCGTAATAATGGACATGGACGATATTTACTATCTCCAAATCCTTCATACAGCACTTCCATAATGTATAAACATGTATCTAGACCAATAAAATCTGCTAATGTCAATGGCCCCATCGGGTGATTCATCCCTAATTTCATTACCGTATCGACATCTTCTATCGTTGCTACACCTTCATACACAGTATAAATTGCTTCATTGATCATTGGCATTAAAATTCGATTTGAAATAAATCCTGGGAAGTCTTTCGACGTAACAGCTGTTTTATACAAGGTTTTTGTTACAGATACAATCGTTTCATATGTTATATCGTCTGTTTGTAAACCACGTATTACTTCTACCAATTCCATTACTGGAACAGGATTCATAAAATGCATCCCTATTACCTTTTCAGGTCGTTTCGTCACAGAAGCTATTTCTGTAATCGATAAAGAAGATGTGTTCGTTGCTAAAATCGTGTATGGAGACGTAATTTCGTCTAGTTGTTTAAAAATTTCCTTTTTGACGTCCATATTTTCCACCACTGCTTCTACGACTAAGTCTGCTGCTTTTGCATCTTCTATTTGGGAAGTGAATTGCAATCTATTTACTATCGCATTCCTTTCTTCCTCTGTTATACGCTCTTTCTCCACAGACCTATATAAAAGTCGTTCGATAGAGTTTCTTGCACGCTCTAATATCGCTCCATCTTTATCATGCAAATATACGTCATAATCCGCTTGAGCAAATACTTGCGCAATACCTGAACCCATTTGTCCTGCTCCTATTACAAATACTGTTTGTTTTCCCATCCCTATCACTCCACTCATTTTCTGAACGTTCCTCTATCTCTATTATAGTAAACGTTTTCATTTTTGTCGAACGACCGCTCAATCAAATTTGATTCGTTAAAAGAAGGATATATGTCTCCCATGAAATGGTTGAATCAATATATCCTTCTCGTTTATTCTATGCTGTTTGTTCCTCTTTTACATCTGCAAATACAGACAATGCTAAAATTTCTGCCACGTCCATTGTACTAATATCTTGGTCGACATCTTTCGCTTTCGTTCCATCACTTAACATCGTTAAGCAGAATGGACATGCACTAGATATGATCGATGGCTCTACTTCTAATGCTTGTTCAGTACGAGCAACGTTCACACGGTTCCCTGTCGTCTCTTCTGTCCACATGAGACCTCCACCTGCTCCACAACACATTCCATTTTCACGTGTCCGAACCATTTCGACTAATTCTAGCCCTGGGATGGACGTTAAAATTTCACGTGGTGGATCATATACGCCATTGTATCGACCTAAGTAACAAGAATCATGATATGTTAAGCGTTGTTCAATACGGCCTTTCGGTTGTAATTTTCCTTCCCTTACTAAATCAAATAATAGTTGAGTATGGTGATATACTTCTGCTTCAAATCCTAAGTCAGGGTATTCATTTTTGAAAATATTGTACGCGTGAGGGTCAATCGTCACAATTTTCGTTACACCATTTTTCGTAAACTCTTTAATATTCTTCTCAGCAATTTCTTGGAATAAAAATTCGTTTCCAATTCGTCTCGCCGTATCTCCTGAATTCGCCTCTTTATTTCCTAAAATAGCAAAGCTTATTCCTGCTTCATTCATTAATTTAGCAAAATCAAGTGCGATTTTTTGGCTTCGGCTATCATATGCTCCCATCGAGCTAACCCAGAATAAATATTCAAATTCTTTGTCTTCCTTTTTCAACTCTTTAATCGTTGGAATCGATACATCTTCATCCAATTCACGCCATTTAATACGGTCTTTCTTCGATAATCCCCAAGGGTTTCCTTGGCGTTCAATATTCATAACGGCACGTTGTGCTTCAGGGTCAATTTTTCCTTCTGTCATCACTAAGTAACGACGCATATCCATAATCGTTCCAACATGTTCGTTCATAACAGGACAAGCATCTTCACAATTTCGGCATGTCGTACATGCGAAAATCTCTTCTTCTGTAATAACGTCCCCAATCATGCTAACAGCACTCATTTCCTCAATGGCTGCATCTCGTTCCATTCTTGCAAATTTGTTCGGACCTTGATCGCCAAATGCAAATGAAGGTACCCAAGGCGACTTCCCTGTTACGGCCGCCCCTTTATCATTTAAATGGTCTCGTAATTTAATCATTATATCCATTGGGGACAGCATTTTTCCTGTCGTTGCTGCTGGACATACACTTGTACAACGTCCACACTCTACACAAGAATAAAAGTCTAACATTTGATATTGTTCAAAATCTTCTACTTTTCCTACTCCAAATGAAAACTCTTCTTCATCTGTTTCTTCATCAAAATCAAATGAAATAGTATTTAACTTTCCAGGCACACGCTTGCTTAAGAAAACGTTTATTGGTGCGGCAATTAAGTGTGCGTGTTTTGATTGTGGAATATATACTAAAAACGCTAAAATCGTGACAGTATGAATCCACCAAGCAATAAAGAATAATACCATTGCTGCATTCGGTGTTAAGAAGCCAAATACAAACGCGATTGCACTCGCAACTGGTTCAGCCCATGTCGCTGACTGTCCTTCCCAAATCTGTAGCATTCCGTTTCCGAATAATACTGAAATCATTAACGTTCCGATAAAAATTAAGACAAGTCCTGCATACCAACCTCTTTTTAAACGGACAAGTTTTTCAATATAACGGCGATAAAATGCCCATACAACTGCAAATAAGATAGCTAATGTTACGAACTCTTGGAAAAACGTAAACGCTGGATATAATGGTCCAAAAGGTAAATGTTTTCCTGGTGCGAGTCCTTTAATAAACATATCAATTGCACCGAATTGGACGAGAATAAATCCGTAAAACATTAAAACGTGAATCGTTCCGGATTTCTTATCCTTTAATAATTTCGACTGTCCAAATACTATCGTCCATACATCTTGAAGTCGTTCTTTTACTTTTCCATCAAATTCCGACTTCTTTCCAAGTTTCATATAAGCTAATCGCGTTGACACGGCTTTTAAAAATAAAAATAGCCCATATAAAACGACTACGATAAACGCGATTAAATTAATCGTTAAAAATGTACTCATCGCTCTCCTCCTACCTTCCATATAATGACAACGTTTTCAATATTATTCGAAAAAATTACGTACTGTCTAAAATACAGTAGCCTTGTTTATGTATACTATCATAAAACATGAATGACTATTCAGTCAATGATTTTCTATGTTTTTTGTAAAAAAGTAGCCGTATCCCAAGTTTTATGTTGAAATACGGCGAATTTTGCTTACATCTTTTCTGGTGCGTGAATACCTAAAATAGTTAATGCATTTACTAATACGATACGAACAGCTTGCATTAATGCAATTCTTGCGTTCGTTAGTGCTTTGTCCTCTTCGTTAATAACCTTTTCCGCATTGTAGAAACTGTGTAAATAAGCAGCTAAGTCGTACACATATTGTGTTACACGATATGGAGCTTCACGCAACGCTGCATCTGCAACCGCTTGTGGAAATGCTGCTAAATGTTTCAATAAATCTGTTTCTTTCACAGAAGTTAGTAAAGACATATTTGCATTCAAAGCATCCATATCAAAACCTTTTTCTTCCGCTGTTTTTAACATGGTACAAATTCTTGCATGTGCATATTGTACGTAAAAGACTGGGTTTTCATTTGACTGTGATTTCGCTAAATCAATATCAAAATCTAATTGCGAATCATTTGAACGCATCGTAAAGAAATAGCGAACCGCATCTACACCGACATCTTCCATTAATTCGCGTAATGCAACAGCTTTCCCTGTACGCTTACTCATCCGAACAATTTCTCCGGCTTCTAGTACGTTCACCATTTGGATAATACTTACACTCAATTTTTCCTTTTCATATCCTAATGCTTGAATTGCCGCACTCATTCTAGGTACATATCCGTGATGGTCTGCCCCCCACACATTAATAATTTTATCGTATCCACGTTCTAACTTATCTTTATGATATGCAATATCTGGTGTTAAGTACGTATAAGATCCATCTTGCTTAATAAGAACACGGTCTTTGTCATCGCCAAATACTGTAGATTTAAACCATGTCGCTCCATTCTCTTCATAAACATACCCATTATCAGTTAATGTTTGTAATGCTTGCTGGATTTTCCCTTCTTCATATAAAGACATTTCCGAAAACCAGCGATCGAAATGAACGCCAAATTCATCTAAATCCGCCTTAATTTTATTTAATTCATAAGTAAGTCCATAATCACGGAAAAACTTCATTCTTTCCTCTTCCGCCGTCTCTTTCCACTTCGTTCCATCTTCTTTAGCAAGTTTCTCTGCTATTTCGATAATATCTTGCCCATGATAGCCATCTTTTGGCATCGGTTTTTCTTCCCCTAAAGCTTGGAAATAACGTGCTTCAATCGAACTTGCTAACATATCGATTTGGTTTCCTGCATCATTAATATAATATTCACGATCCACATCAAAACCTGCAGCAGCAAATACATTACATAATACATCGCCAAAAGCCGCTCCACGAGCATGACCTAAATGTAAGTCACCTGTCGGATTTACAGAAACGAATTCAACTTGCACGCGTTTATTCTCCCCGACATTTGAACGACCATATGCATCTTTTTGTTCCAAAATTGTCGGAACAATGTCACCTAAGAAATCTTCTGCCATGAAAAAGTTAATGAATCCCGGTCCTGCAATCTCCATATTTCGAACATTTGCTTTTTCTTTGTCGAATTTCGCTAAGATGTCTTCTGCAATTTGACGTGGCGCTTTTCTAGCTACACGTGCTAATTGCATCGCAATATTCGTCGCAAAATCTCCATGTGCTTCCTCTTTTGGTTTTTCCAATACGATAGCCGGGATTTCCTCTTCTTGTGCTAATCCCGCTTCTAAAACGGCTTGCTTAATGGTTGCTTTTAACGTCGCCTCTATTTCTGATAAAACAGTCATTCTTTTTCTCCTCCATATATAAGCGTTAAATGGTGTCGTCTTTTTTGATCACCATTAATAATCATGTCATACTGTATGATTACTTTCCCTTTACGTCCTTGTTCCATTCGATCGTATTGCATTTTTTTCGTATGTATTTCTAAATGCAATGTGCCATATGGATGACGATAAATGCTTTCTGTCCGTTCCCCGAGTATAAACTTCTGGTTCATCGTTAATTGCCCAGAACGTTTCAATGTCACCTTTCCATCTTGCAGCGTTATAAAATTACGAACTTCTCCAAGCTCCGTATCCTCAGAAAATGTGATTACCTCACGATTCTTTGCACCGACATATTGACCAACTTGCTTGATGATGTTCATTTCTTTATCGCCGTTTTCTTCGATGACAGTACGTAATTGTATAGGTATCTCTAATTTATTTAGCTCCATAATAACTCCTTACATCTTGATGACGTTTATCTATACTTTTTAATTGCTTATATGCGTCCCAAATAAGTTTCGTCTCTATTATGCAAATTCAAATTACAGAACATCATCAAAAATATGCTACATCTATTATAACGATTATTATTTTGATTTACCATTCGAACACAATGAATTTATTCTATCATAAAAAAATTGTTTAAATCATGAACATCCAACCAATAATAATGATATTACATCTAATGATTATGAGGGTTGCAACATGAGTTGGGTTAAAAAATTATGCCTCGGAATGGCGATTATATTCTTCTTTTTTTGTCTTGCGTTCGGCAGTATCTTATTTTTTGCCTATAAACAAGGACCACCACCAATAATGGCAGAGACTGAAACAATTTTATATGATCGTTATGACCAATCAATTTTTCAAAACAAAACAGAAACAACTCCATTAAAACTGGAAGATATTTCATCCGATTTCACAGATGCCCTTCTTGTAACAGAGGACAAAGACTTTTATAAACATGTTGGCTTCGATTTTAAACGTATGCTAAAAGCCGTCATGAACAATATTCAAGCGGGGGCCTTAAAAGAAGGAGCGAGCACGATTACACAACAACTCGCTAAAAACTTATATTTATCAAACGAAAAAACGTTTGAACGTAAATTGAAAGAAGCCTTTTACACGATTCGTCTTGAAATGTTCTACGATAAAGAAACGATTTTAGCAACCTATATGCAATCAATTTATTTTGGACATGGTATTTACGGAATTGAAGATGCAAGCCATTACTTTTTTGAAAAGGAATCGAAAGACTTAACATTAGCAGAAAGTGCCATGCTTGCCGGTATTCCAAAAGGGCCGACATATTATTCCCCACTAAATGACGAAACACGTGCTACAGAAAGACAGCATTTTATTTTAAATAAATTACGGGAGGAAAAGGTCATCCAAGAAGCCGACTATGTGAAGGCGAAACAAGCGACACTTACTTTTGAACGAGCAGAAAACGACGTCTCTTCTGCTCGTACGTATTTTACAGATTATACCTTAAAAGAAGCGGCCGAAATTTTACATATGTCAGAACAGCAACTTTTACAACAAGGGCTGCATATTTATACGACATTTGACCCCGCCATTCAGAACGATGCTGAACAAGCTGTACATACATATATGACCGATAGTGAGCTGCAAATTGGAACGATTACAATGGACGTACAAACCGGAGCAATTCGCAGTATGATTGGTGGGAAGGATTATGCTGAAAGTTCTTTCAATCGCGCCATCCATGCGAATCGAATGGTCGGATCGACATTTAAACCGTTTCTATATTATGCAGCATTGGAACATCATTTTACACCATCTTCCATATTAGTTAGTAAACCGACAGCTTTTACTACTTCCGAAGATACATTATATGAGCCTGGTAATTTCAATGACTATTATGCAAATGGACCAATTACTTTAATGACGGCGCTAGCGTTGTCAGATAATATTTATGCGGTAAAAACGAATGTACTATTGTCAGCAAATACGGTAATTGAAACAACTAAAAAATTTGGAATTACTGCACCATTACCAAATGTTCCTTCATTAGCACTTGGAACCGCTTCTATTTCCTTGCTCGAGATGACAAATGGATATCGTACGATTGCTAATAGCGGAAAGTTTGCTCAAAGTTATACGATCGAAAAAATTACTCGACCAGATGGAAAAGTATTATATGAACATGCTAGTGAAGAAGAACAAGTGTTAGATGAAAGAAAAAATTATATTTTAATCGATTTAATGAAAGGCATGTTTGATGAGCGGTTAAATGATTATATGACCGTCACCGGTGCTTCTATTTCACCAATGTTAACGAGGGAATATGCAGGAAAATCAGGTACAACGGATGCCGATAGTTGGATGATTGGCTTTTCACCTACACTCGTTACCGGCGTTTGGACGGGATACGATCAAAATACAACGATACAAGTAAACGAGGAAAAATTAATCGCCAAAAAAGTATGGGCAGAAACGATGGAACGAGCCCATGAAACAGTAGAAGAAGTATCCTTCCAAAAGCCTGATGGACTCGTTGAAAAAGTAATCGACCCAAAAACAGGTCTACTCGCAACAGATCAATGTGAAATGAGACGAACAGCATACTTTGAAAAAGGAACTGAACCGACCACTTATTGTTCGAATGAACAAACGAATGTAAATATCCCGTTCTGGCAACTCTTTTTGCGTTTTTCGTCATAATTAAAGAAACCGACCCTGGATGGAGGTCGGTTTCTTTATTGTCCTAGCAATACATGAGTAGCCCATGTACATTCTATATTACAAACTATATACGTAAAGTACAAGAGTTAACTATTAAGTTAAACTTTTGTCACAAACTGTTCAAGATTCGAGTGCTGCTTTTAATTCGGCTGATGAAATTTCCCACATATTTTCATCAAATTTTTTTAAGAAATCACATAATAAATTACGAGATTTCTCATCCATATGATCGACAATCACTTTATGTTTTAATGACTTCTCCATATGAATCACATGTTCAGGTAATGATTTATAAGCACGTTTATTCGGCTTATCTACTCGTATCTCACTTGCCGCCACACCTGCATAATATGGTCCGTTTTCTCCACGTTCTACTGTCACCCAAACAATCCAATATAATAATCCATCAGGTACTTCCGAACGGTCATTAAAATATTTTACGCGACGTTCTATTTCACTTCGAGCATGCATCGCATCCATATCCACATATGCTTTATCTTCATTCGGGTCCACAATAATGGAGGACATATTTTCTAATGAAATAGAGCCTATACCATATCCACCATGACCATCTGTAGAGTCATCTTTTATAATTGTAAATTGTTGTGTCGTTTTTTTCTTTTTATCCATTAAAGACAAGCTCCCCTTTCCATATCACCATTTATCGTCATTGTAACATATTATGTGAAGAACGAACGTGTAATAGCTTTAAAATCTCTTCTCGTAACGATGTATCTTCTATCGCAGCAATTTTTTCACTTGGATAATATAATTTATGGTCTTCCCTCGTTTTCCCTGTAATTGCTTCTACAATAACAGAATGTGTCGATAATTCTTTCTCTTCTCCAGACGATGTTTGTAAATAAATCGGTACACGGTCTTTTCCTTTGCGATATACATCATAAGGTAAATCTTTAGAAGAATCGATCGTTAAGTAGTAGGTCGAATCAATATTTGCACGTTCAAAAAGTTCCTCTAATTTGTCTAATTTACTTTTTTCACTCTCTGGGTCATATTCAATATATTTAAATAAACGACGGTTCATGAAACGATCACATAAATCAGATAGAATCGGGTCTGTTTCATATTGCCAGCGTTGGAAATAGTAGTTTACGACAGATTCGTCTAACTGTAAATAACTATCGATATCAACATTTCCTTTAAATAGCGGCAATAATAATGTCGGCTCAATTTGAAATGCATAACCATCTTTATATAAATATTTTACTCGTTTAAAAATTTTCGTTAAAATTACTTCCGCACTTCTCGTTACAGGATGAAAATATACTTGCCAATACATTTGGTAGCGTGACATTATATAGTCTTCTACTGCATGCATTCCCGTTACTTTCACGACGACTTGATCCTCTGTCGGACGCATGACTCGTAAAATTCTTTCCATATCGAAATGACCATAACTCACACCAGTATAATAGGCATCTCTTAATAAATAATCCATCCGGTCTGCATCAATCTGACTCGAGATCATACTAACGACTAGTTTATCATCATACGTTTTTTGAATGACACTTGCTACTTTTTCGGGAAATGTTTTATCTACTCTTTTTAGCACTTCATTCACTTCCGTATCTCCTAAAATTATATTTCGTGTAAATTTTTCATGGTCTAAGCCAAATACTTTTTCAAAAGAGTGAGAAAACGGACCATGTCCCAAATCATGTAATAATGCCGCACAAAGTGCCGTTAACCTTTCTTCTGGATGCCAACCTTCATCTTGTTGAAAATTTTTAATCATTCGACGGACAATTTCATACACGCCGAGCGAATGGTTAAAACGACTATGCTCCGCACCATGGAACGTAACATATGTCGTTCCTAACTGCTTAATTCTACGTAATCGTTGAAACTCTTTTGTCGCGATTAAATCCCATATAACTAGATCACGTACATGAACATATCGATGTACAGGGTCTTTAAATACTTTTACTTCGTCTAATTGTTTATCTTTGTATTCCATGTTTATCACCCGTTTCTTTCCATCCCATTTCATTCTATTATATAATACTTTTAGGTTCGTTAAAACTTAGTTTGAAAGAAGGATCATTTTTATGAATAAATTAGCTTTATTATTAAGCCATGAAACAGTGAGACTGATCGACCACTCCAAAGAAACGACTATTTTTAATAGAGATAATACACCACTTTCAGATTTTGCAGTGGATGATGCGATTGCAACGGCGGTCGGACAACATACTGTACATCCAACTGTCCGATTTTGGGTCCACTCAAACGTTGTCGTCCTCGGCATTATCGATGGGAAATTACCACATTTAGAAGATGGATTACAATATTTAAGAGAAAATCATTTTCATGCTGTTATTCGAAATTCTGGTGGGCTTGCAGTATTATTAAATCGCGGTGTACTAAATATGTCGATCATTATACCAGGCAATCAAGAAGTATCGATTAATGATGGATATGAGATGATGCTTGAACTCGTGCAACTCCTTTTTTCTTCATATACGGATGAGATTGAAGCTTACGAGATTGTCGGATCTTATTGCCCGGGTGATTATGACTTAAGTATCCGTGGTAAAAAGTTCGCTGGCATTTCACAAAGACGAGTACGAAATGGGATAGCCGTCCAAATATATATTGATATTGAGGGCTCTAGTTATGAACGTGCATCGATTGTAAGGGATTTTTATCGATGTAGTAAAAAAGATACAGAAACGAAAATGGATTACCCAGAAGTGAACCCTCATGTTATGAGTTCCATCAATGAACTGCTCGACCAACAGTTTACAGTGCAAGAAGTAATAGATGATATTCGCTCTATTTTAGAGGAAAAAGGCGTTCAAGTGGAAGAGGGTAAATTAATCGAAGAGGAAGAAACGATTTTCCAAAAACGATACGAACAAATGTTAAAACGGAATGAAACCATTCGTTCGTACAATCCATAGTAATTGTTGTGTAACATAAAAATGAGTAAACTAGGCTCTTTGTCAAATAGCGTTGGTAACCCTCTTAAAGTCATGTAATATTTAATTGTGTTGAGCCAATAAATAGCCATCAAGAATAGCATGAATATGTCACTTCGGAAATGTACTCCGCTTTCCGCGTGCGGCTGCTAAGCCAAGCTCAGGCTTTGCCTTCCCTTGTCTTATCTAGGCCTTTTTTCACGCAGGAGTCTACGTACATTTCCTACGTTTCATATGGATGTTTACATGCTGGTTTCCTCCTTTGTTGCTTAAGCTCTAAGGGCGGAGGATTTTCTACTTTGTATGATTGATCTCCATTTAAAGTGTAAAATAGTTCTACTTTTATGCATAAAAAAAGGTGCCAGTGCATTTTTCGACCAACACCATACATATATTGTAGAGCCAGTATAAAGAAGTAGAGTGACATGTATTCGTCTCTCCACTTCTTTTCTATCATTATTCAGCTTGTGCTGCTGTTATTAATGCTAGTTTATATACGTCTTCCTCACTACATCCTCTTGATAAATCATTTACTGGTTTATTTAACCCTTGTAAAATAGGTCCTACCGCTTCAAAACCACCTAAACGCTCAGTTAATTTATATCCAATATTTCCGGCTTCTAAGCTCGGAAATACAAATACCGTTGCATCTCCTTGGATGTCGGAGTCTGGAGCTTTCTTCTGTGCTACTGTTGGGACGAATGCTGCATCAAATTGGAATTCTCCATCGACAACGAGGTTGGCATCTTTTTCTTTTGCGATACTTACCGCTTCAATAACACGATCTGTCTCTTCAGATTTTGCGGACCCTTTAGTAGAGAAACTTAACATCGCTACCTTTGGTTCAATATCAAACAATTTTGCCGTACGTGCACTTTCTACAGCAATTTCTGCTAAATCAGCGCTATTCGGGGCAATATTGATTGCACAGTCAGCAAATACATATTTTTCAGTTTCTCGTACCATGATGAATACACCGGATGTTTTACTAATACCTTCTTTTGTTTTAATGATTTGTAATGCTGGACGTACCGTATCACCTGTTGAATGAGCAGCTCCACTTACTAGCCCGTCCGCTTTATTCATATACACAAGCATCGTACCAAAGTAGTTGGCATCTTTCAAAATTTCCTTCGCGTCTTCTTGCGTCGCTTTTCCACTTCTTCTCTCTACAAATGCTTCCACCATCTCATCGAATGCGTCATAATTGTCTGGGTCTAAAATAGTCGTGCCTGCTACATCTGCTTTTAACTTTTCTGCAGTCGCTTTAATCTCTGTTTCGTTTCCGATCAGAATAGGCTGAACTAGTCCATCTTGTGCTAATCTTGATGCCGCAACTAATATTCTTTCATCAGTCGCTTCTGGAAATACTACCTTTTTTTGTTCACCATGACGTAAATTCCCTTTTAACACTTCAAACAAATCACTCATTGCATGCATTCTCCTCTTCTTTCATTTTCGATAGTCCGATAACTTTATTATATACAATTTACAAAATTTGTGAAGTTATTTTTATACCTTTTGCAAGATTTCATCACATGTTTTTCTTTTATACGCATATAATGACATAAAAAGAGAGGGGGACAGAAGTTGTATCATCCACTAATTAAAATGGACATCTTCCAATCACTCTCTCTTTGTTGTGCAATCATATTTATTTTGATTAGCTTTTTTAAAACAATGTTGTTAACGACCATACTTGCTGCTTTTTTTATTATTTGCAACCTCGTTCTGGATGCATTTTTATTATATAAAACGTCTCGGTCTTATGAAAGTGTCCTACAATTATGCAGAACCGTAACAATTTTATGCATTTTTATTCTATTGTTTCTACATTAAAATAATTTCGAAACAGCTAGTCCGAAACAGATCCAGCCGATTAAAAATACAACTCCACCGATTGGTGTAATCATCGCTAAAGATTTAATGCCTGTCGGTGCATATACATATAAACTTCCTGAGAACAATAGTGTACCAATAACAAATAACCATCCTGCCGCTACTAGTGAACCGGTCTGTTCTTTTAACAATAATATACTAACGACTAATAATGCTCCCGTATGGAACATTTGGTACTTTACTGCTTTCTCCCAAGCATCTAACGCTTTTTCAGAAATTTTCCCTTCTAATCCATGTGCGCCAAACGCCCCTAATGCAACTGCTAAAAACCCATAAATCGCACTAATGATAAAAAATACTTTCATTCTCTCATCCTACCCTTTCATTTTTATTTATTTGCATATTAAAAGTCAAAAATCGATGTACCATCATCCTCTTGATGATTTGTTGTTTCATGCTCTACCGTTGATGGTTGTACTTGTGCTGGTGTAACGGTTGTTTTCGTTTCTATCTGATTTGGAACACTCATCGATTGTGTAGACATTTTTGTCATAGATGTTTCTTCAATCATTAATTCTGCTAATACATGTACTTTTTGTATTTGCTGCATCATTACGTCTTCATTCGACGTTTGTTTCGCCAATTGTATTGCTTGGTCCATCTTATGAAGCAATGTCTTTTTTGAAATCATTTATTACCCTCCACTTCTTAGTATATCATGGACATTTATCCCTGTTGCATAAAAAAATGAACAACTTAGTAACAGTATACACTTTACTAAATTGTTCATCGAATGATTACTTTATAAATAATTTTCTGTCTACGTTTGCTAATACTTCCACCCCTGTTTCGGTTACACGAAATGTTTCGCTTATTTCCATGCCGATATGATCGAGCCATAACCCTGGAATCATATGAAATACCATATTTGGTTGTAACACTGTTTTATCTCCCGGTCGTAAACTAGCAGTATGCTCGCCCCAATCTGGCGGGTAGTTTAAACCTGTCGCATATCCAATCCGAGATTCTTTCTCATAACCACGTTTTTGAATGGATGTTCGCCACGCAAATTCTACTTCTTCACATGTTACACCTGGCTTAATCATAGATAAAGCCGCCTCAATTCCTTCTACCGCTACGTCTGCCAACTCTTTTAATTGATCTGTCGGCTCACCAATGACCATCGTTCTTGCAAGTGGAGAATGGTACCGTTGATGACAACCGGCTAGTTCTAAAATGACCGGATCCCCTTCTTTGTACACTTCATCCGTCCAAGTTAAATGGCAGGCAGATGTTTTTTCACCTGTCGGTAACAATGGAACAATCGCGGTATAATCTCCCCCATATGCTTTTGTTCCAGTAATTTGTTTATGATAAATTTCTGCTACGACATCACATTGTCTAACACCAGCATTTATTTGTTCTATTGCATGTTCCATCGTTATCGTTACGATGTTTGCAGCTCGCTTTATTAATTGAATCTCTTCATCCGATTTTACAATGCGAATCCAGTTCACTAAACTCGTCCCATCGACAAAACGAGCATTGGGCAAATTTTTCGTTAATTGAATATAGTTTTTCGCCGTAAAATAATATGCATCAAATTCAGCAGCAATCGTCTTTGTATCCTGATTCATCTTTTCTAACAAATTAGCAACAAAGTCCATCGGATGGCGTTTCGTTGATTGCACATAATGATCAGGATATGAAAGGATGTTTTCATCTTTTAACCATGTCGTAAATTGTGCAGCGGTTGCATCAATGCCGCGACCAACCCATATTGGTTCGTCATGATCCATTGTAACGATAATTAATTGATGCACATAAAACGACCATGCATCAAATCCCGTTAAATAATTCATGTTTGCTGGGTCTGTCAACAACAATACATCAATCCCACGAGACTGCATACTTTCCTTCGTTTTTTGTACTCTTTTTTTATACTCAGCCTTTGAAAACAACATATTATTTCACCCTCATTCAGTCATATTTTGCGTAAAGAAAACCGAACAATACGATAATTGTATTTCTTCATTACCATCATTGTTCGGTATCTTTATTTACTTTATTTTATTTGTGTTTCATAACATGAATAGAAAGTAAACTTGAAAAATTAATCGCCTAATTCAGCTTCTGCCTCTTCAATTTCCTTTTCTAATGTTTCAATAATCTCCTTCGCTGCATCACTTTCTTTTTTGTATAGTTCACGAGCTTCTAAAGATAACTCTTTAAACACTTCGCGCTCTTCTGCAGTCAGTTCCACAATTTCTACATCTTCTTCTTTTGCTTTCTCCATAGCTTTTTTCTGCTCTTCATCTTGCATCTCGAACGACCACTCATTTACTTCATCTACGACTTCACGAATTAATTCTTGATGTTCTTCTGATAATCCTTCGAAGAAATCTTGGTTTGCCGCTGTTACTGTCGTATAAATATGGTGTTTAGAGTCCATTAAATAATCTTGTACTTCTAGGAAGTTACTATTCACGATATAAAATAATGGATTTTCTTGTGCATCGATCCCTTTCGTTTGTAGCATCGTATAAATTTCACCTGAGTCTGTCGGTGTCGGATTTGCACCCATTAATTCATACGACTTAATAATTAAGCTCGTCGGCATCGTTCTAATTTTTAAACCTTTCATATCGTCTTCTGTCGTTACTTCTTTGTTTGCTGTCCAATACATAAATCCTTCTAACCAGAATTTAAAAGGCGTTAAACCTTTTTCCTCGTATTTATCAGCAAGTGGGCCATATAATGCTTCACTTTCGTTTAAAACCTTTTTATTTACTTCTAAATTATCTGAGAATAAAAACGGAATTGCCATAATTTGTGATTCAGTAATAACGTCTCCAGAGAATCCCGGTGATGTAATTGCAATTTCAATTGCCCCTGTTTGTAATGACTGCAATACGTCCATGTTCGACCCTAATTGACCTGCAGTATATACATCTACCGTTATGTCTCCACCAGATTTTTCTTCAATAATCTCTTTAAATTTATTCGCATATAAATCTTGTACGTCTCCTTGACCTTCTTCATGAGCGAAACGCAAGTTGATTGTATCACCATCACCGCCACCAGCGTTTCCACCATCATTATTACCACCTGTATTATTATTACCTCCACCACAAGCTACTAAAAACATCGTCAACATTAACATCCCTACAAATACCATTAGACTTTTTTTGTTTAACAAACCATTGCCTCCTTTAATTTTTCTATATATTTTAATTAAAAATTGCTAGCTAAAATGGAACGATGACACCCCCTCACATATAATTCCATTTTAACCACCTTTCGAACTACCGAAAATCGTTTCATAAACCATAATAATATCTGGAAATAAAATGAGTAAAAAGTTAATCGCAACAAATATGATAATATATGGCGCAATTCCCCGAACTATTTCTAAATAAGGCCGTTTAAAAATGGCACTCGCTGTAAAAATATTTACACCAAATGGTGGTGTAACTGTCCCTAATGTTGCTTGCATCGTAATTAAAATACCGATTGCAACTGGATGTATATCTGCTGCCACCGCAATCGGGAAAAAAATCGGCGTTAAAATCGCAATGGCAACGAGCGAGTCAACAAACATACATGAAACTAAGAAAAACAACGACATAATAAGTAAAATTTGAAACTGTGATGGATCTGCTCCTAACACTGCTTCTGTTAATTGTTGTGGAATTCTTAAATAAGAAATAATCCATGAGAATGCCCCACCTGCTGCAAGTAAAATAAATACGATACTCGTTACAGCTCCAGTGGAAATAGCAATACGATATATATCAGCAATATTAATGGATCTAAAAATAACGAGCTCTAGTAATAACGCATATAATACTGAGAATGCCGCAGCTTCTGTCGGACTAAACATTCCAGAGTAAATCCCACCAAGAATAAGTACTGGGAATCCTAATGTTAAAAACGACTTTCTGAAAGATCGCCAACGTTGGCCCCATGTCGCTTTCGGCTCTACAGGAATATCCTTCTTAATTGCGATGAAAAACTCCCAAATCGCAAATCCAAAGAAAATCATTAATCCGGGAATAATTCCTGCCATAAACAAATCACCAACCGATGTTCCTGTTAACATACCATAGTAAATCATAACGATACTAGGTGGAATTAAGATCGCAATCCCTGCTGAGTTAATAATTAACCCCATAATATGCGAATCCTTATATCCATACTGTAGTGCACGATCACGCATCGGTCGACCGATTGCCGCAATCGTTGCTTGCGATGAACCAGAAACAGAACCAAAAAATGTACTCGTCGCGGCAGCAACAATACCAGTTCCACCACGAATATGACCGATTAAGTCATTAATAAAATCTAATAATCTCGTTGCAGTTCTACCTTCAACAATAATATCCGCTGCAAAAATAAACATCGGAATCGCTAACAATACATAAGACTCTACATTACTCGTCATCTGCTGAACGAACATTACTAAGTTTAAATCTCCAGCCATGAAAAACATCATGAGTAAAGCAGATACAATTAAAACTACCATAATGGGAAAGTTTAAAAATAACATGACGAACAATAATGCTATAATTCCCCACAACATACAATCACCTCTCTTCTGTTATTTCAAGTTCGTGCATCAAATTACTATCCTTTTGTTTTATACCGATAAATAAGTCAACAAAATAGCGTATTCCGGATAAAAAGAATCCTAATGGAACGACAAACATTGTGACAGATAACGGCACACGAAGAATAGTAGAAACTTGACCTAACTTTTGTAAGTGTTGTACGTATTCTAACCCTAAATATGCACAATAAAGTAAGACGAATGCCGATATAAAATGAACACCCATTCCTACAATCCTTTGCATTTTAAATGGCATTAAATCAAAAAATCCGGACATTTCAATATGCATTTTTTTCCTTGCTGCATATCCGAGTCCCATAAACGTCAAGACGATAACCCCCATTTTTCCAACCTCTTCTGTAAAAGCCCAACTTTTATTTAAAAAATATCGACTTAACGCGTTCCCAACTAACATTAAACTCATCGCAATGGTCGTTAAACTCAAAATTGCCTTCTCAATTTCTTCCCAAACTTTATCTATCGTTGCGATTATTTTCATCGTTCTAACACCCCCCAAATAATAAAACGCTTTCATTTCTCTTCATTAAAAATCGAATATTTCTCCATATTGATTCATGTTTTCGTGAATACCACTCAAACGTAATAAATGCCAAAAAGTCGCTTGATTTGATGTTAATACTGGTTTTTGTAAATCCCTTTCTAATAACGGAATTACTTGTAGCGCTTGTATTCCGGTACACGATATAAAAACTGCTTCTGCATCGGGATGATCAGCTTGCACTGCCATATCATAAATTGTCTTCAGATCTAAGGCCGAAATGTCGTAGTCATTCATCATACCGAGTCCAATTAAATTCGCTACATCAAATCCTGCCTCTTTGAAATAATGAATTGCCTGATCTGTCACCTCTTTTGTATATGGTGCAGCAATGGCAATCGTCTGGACATCTAACTGGTGTAATGCTTCTACAACAGCATTAGATGTTGTCGTGCATTTCACTTGTGCAATAGCTTCCATTTTTTGAATGAGAGCTTTATCATATTGCACACCGTTAACGAAGCTTCCACTCGTACAACCAAATCCAATCGCTTTTAATGGTGCTTGCGATAGAATAGATGTCGCCTCTAATGCTTTTCCTTCTAACTCAACTAAGTCTTCGATTGTAAAACGAGTCGGATCTTCTGACAATTTAATTCTCGTTACATGGCTCGTTACACCACGAGGTGCCATTTCCTGGAACTCAACATCCATCGCATATGCAGATGCTATGTATATTAATCCAATGCGCGCTCTAAAACCATATGGGTTTTTCTGCATGTTATCCCTCCCTTTTCTTTTGTTTACTTGACATAAGGTCGGGAACGGTAAAACGGGATAGTTGGTATACATTATAAAAACATTCCCTATTTGAAACAATATGAAACATGTATGAAGAAAATACTTTTCTTTTCATACAACTTGTATGAAAGCATTTATTATTACATGGTGTGAATGGTGTGAAAAAAGGTGGAACATTTTTGTAGATTCATTTCATGTTCCACCTAACTCTATTATCCTACCGTTTGAATGGACTCATTCACAATGTGAATAATTTGATCCATCTCATCTTTTGTAATCGTAAATGGTGGTGCAAACGCTAACGTATCTTGCCCATCATAAACGACTGCCCGACAAATCAATCCACGCTTTAATGCCTCTTGAACAATTTTTGGTGTTTTCGCCTCTGCACCTTCAGATCGATGTAAACTAATAGCACCAAGTAAACCAATTCCGCGAACATCTACAACATGAGCATGCTGTTCCTTGATCCACTCAAATCCTTCTAACATATATTTACCCATTTCGTTGACATTATCGATTAAGTTTTCTTCTTTTATAATTTCTAAGTTTTTCAATGCGACTGCTGCCGCTGTCGGATGGCCACTATATGTGTACCCGTGCCAAAAGTTTCCTTCTGTCTTCTCATATAATTCTTTGTGCATTTTTTCAGAGATGACCATTCCACCTAATGGTGCATATCCACTCGTGACACCTTTTGCCATCGTAATAATATCTGGTGTGATACCGAAGTTTTCCATTCCAAAGTTGGTACCAGTACGACCAAATCCACAAATCACTTCATCCGATATGAACAAAATATCATTCGCTTCACAAATCGCCTTTATTTCCTTAAAGTAATTAGCTTCAGGAATGTTTACCCCACCTGAACCTTGTACTGGTTCCGAAATAAATGCCGCAATAGTATGGGCGCCTTCCTTTTCAATCATTTCATTAAAAGATTCTACTGTCGAATCAACATAATGAAAGTCTGGCGCAATAGATTGAGTAAATGTATGAAACTCTGGAATACCTGTTGCACTTGTCGATCCCATTGCAACCCCATGGTACGATTTTTTACGTGAAATAATCTTTTTCTTCTCCGGTTTTCCGTTCACATTCCAATAGTGACGAACCGTTTTAAATGCCGTATCATTCGCTTCAGATCCACCAGACGTAAAAAACGTCACATTTAAATCTCCTGGAGTCCATTTAGCTACTTCTTCTGCAAGGCGAATAATTGGTTCATGTGACCAATTACTAAACGCAGAGGTGAAAGCTAACTTCGTCATTTGTTCTTTCGCAACTTCTCCTAATTCCTCTCGACCGTGGCCAATATTTACATTCCATAAAGATGATAAACTATCAATTAATTTCCTTCCTTCTATATCTTTTAAATAAATTCCATCACCTTCTGTAAAAATAAATGTCGGGCCTTCCTCTTGTAATTGTTTCATATTTGATGTCGGATGGATAAAATGCTTTTTATCCAGTTCTGTTAATGCTTGTTTTAACTGTTCATTGTTTAGTACTTGTGTCATGATGATCATCCTTTTCTTTTATAATTTAAATTGCACAACTTTCTTTTCTGTCATATCTTCCATCGCAAACTTAACACCTTCTCGACCAATACCAGATCCTTTTACTCCACCGAATGGCATTGCGTCTACACGATAATCACTACTATCGTTTACGATCACACCACCGACTTCTAAATCGTGAATCGCCTTAAATGCAATGTCAATATTTTTCGTAAAAATACCTGCTTGTAACCCGTAATTCACATCATTTGCTAACTCTATCGCTTCTTCCACACTATCAATCTTAAAAATTGATACGACTGGCCCGAACACTTCTTCTTCAATAATTTGTGCACCTCTTGGAACATTTTCCAACACTGTCGGCATATAAAATGCTCCATCACGTTCCCCGCCAGTTAAAATAGTGGCACCTAATGCAACTGCTTCATCGACTAATTTTTCGATACGAATCGCTTCTTTTTCATGAATAAGTGGCCCCATCATCGTCTCATCTGAACGTTTATCACCGACGATATATTTTTTCGCCTCTGCCACGAACTGTTCCACAAATGCATGATAGACCGCTTCTTTGACATAAATACGTTGCACTCCAAGGCAATTTTGTCCGACTGCACCAAATGCACCAGCAACACAACTTTGGACGGCATCCATCACATCGGCATCCTCTAACACAATGGCTGGTGAGTTTGAACCTAATTCCATACTAATTTTCTTTAAGCCTGCTTTTTTCGCAATCGCTTCACCTGTTTCGAATCCTCCAGTAAAAGATACGAGACGAACAGCCGGATGTGTCACAAGTACATCGCCGATTTCCCCGCCATTACCTGTAATGACTTGTAAAACTTTTCGCGGTAGTCCAGCATAATCTAATGCTTCTGCAAGTAAAATAGCACTAACCGGTGTTAATGATGCGGGTTTTACGATAATTGCATTTCCAGATGCGATAGCCGGACCAACTTTATGGGCAACTAAATTTAATGGATCATTAAATGGTGTAATTGCTGCAACAATTCCTACTGGGAAATGGTAGTAGTATCCAATTCGATTGTCGCCACCTTCTCGTTGACCAAACGGAATGGTTTCTCCATGCATTCTACGTGCCTCTTCTGCCGATAATCGCATCGTATCCATGCACCGCTTCACTTCTGCTCGAGCTTCCGTAATGGTTTTACTTCCTTCAGTCGCAATTGTTTGAGCATAACGTTCCTTATTGTCTTCGATATATTGAACCGCTTTATGGATAATATTCATTCGTTCAAAAACGGATAATTTTGCTGAAATTTTTGCCCCTTCTTTTGCTGTTTCAATCGCGTATAATGCATCTTTTACAGATGCTTTTGGTACCGTGGTAAAAATCGTATTGTCTTGAGGGTCACGAACCGTAATGGTTTCCTTTCGGTTCACCCACTCCCCACCTAGTAGCATCCTCGTTTCCTTTACAGCTGTCATCATGTCAAGCCCCCCTTTGGATATTATTTCGTTTTAATGGGTGATGAACTTCCTCTTCTTGCAAAAATAAATTTACTGCTTTTACAAATATTGCTGTGCCAATTGGCATACACGTTTCGTCAATATTAAAAATAGGTGTATGCAAATCACGGTCTTCTCCATCTTCTAACGAGCAACCTAAGAAGAACATTGCTCCCGGTATTTGTTCCGTCATATAACCAAAATCTTCTCCACCCATTCCAAATGGCTCCCAATCGATCACCATATCTGGGTATAACTCATAAATTGCTTGTTCAATGACACGATTTACTTCCATATCATTGTTCAATGCTGGTTCTCCCTTTTCTAACTCGAACTCGTATTCTCCACTAAAAGCTTCTACGATTTTAAAAACATTTTCGACTTCTTCTGCAAGCTTTTCCCGTGCTTCTGGTGTATACGAGCGTAATGTTCCTTCTATATAAACTTCAGATGGAATTACATTGCTTACTGCCCCAGCTTCGATCTTCCCAATACTCGCTGCGACAACGTCCAACGGTGATACACGCCTACTAACCGTTCCGTAAAATGTCTGCAATACTGCACCGAGCATCCATAATGGATCTGTCGATAAATGTGGATACCCACCATGTCCGCCAGTTCCTCGAATCGTTGCCTGAAATACATCGACATTTGCCATACTAAAACCTTGATTCATTTGCACGACACCGACTGGATGCCACGGACATACATGTAAAGCAATCACAGAAGATACATCGTCTAACACACCATCTTGAATCATATAAGGTGCGCCAGATAAGCCATTTTCATCTGTCGCTTCTTCTGCTGGTTGAAAAATAAACTTTACCGTGCCAGTTAATTCTCCACGTTCAAACTGTCCGCCAAGTAATTTTGCTGCACCGAGTAACATCGTCGTATGTGCATCATGTCCACATGCATGCATGATACCTGCCTTTGTCGATTTATATGTGAGATCATTTTCTTCCTCAATCGGCAATGCATCCATATCAGCCCTTAACGCTATTGTTGGGCCAACTCCAGATGTTAGTGTTGCAACTACACCATAACCACCAACATTTTCTTCAATTTTTATATTCGGAATTGTCGACAATTGTTGCACGACAAATTTCGCTGTTTCCTTTTCATGAAAACTTAATTCTGGATGAGCGTGCAAATGACGTCTCCATTCCATTAATTGTTCAAATAAATTTTCAGCCCCTTCTGCAATATGCATATGGAATCCCTCACTTTTCTTCCGTTAATTTTTTATATGCATACAGTGCGATCCTCGTATCTTGTGCACCCGTACCTGTGAGATCCACAATCGTTATATCATCTTTTGAGGTGCGTATTTTTTCTGCACGTGAGGTAATGTCGCCTAACTCCATTACTGGATGATCTTTCGTTACAACTCCCTTTTCTAATGCCGAACGTAATTCTCCTAGTATTTCGCATTGAGACATAACATCTGCCACATAATAATTTGCCCGCTTTAATATATTTGGATCAATTTCATTTTTATGTTGGGCATCTGCTCCCATAGCCGTAATATGCAAACCATTTTTCACCCAACTATTTTGTAAAATGGGTTCGGAAGATGGTGTTGCTGTAATAACTAAGTCGCTTTGTTCTGCCACTTCTTGTGGTGTTTCTAAAATAGTTACAGAGACTTTTAATGTTGACTCCATTTCTTCTTTAAATTCTTGTAATCTACGTTTGGATTTCCCCGCTACGAGTACATGCTTATACTCACGTACTTCTTTCAAAGCTATCAATTGATAGCGTGCTTGTGCTCCTGCACCGATAACACCTACTGTTTCTACCTGTTCATTTGCCATATATTTTGCAGCTACAGCACCTGCTGCAGCAGTACGAACATCCGTTAAATAGCCATTGTCATAAAGTAATGCTTCAGGTTGACCATTTAAAGCATTTATTAAAAACATCAATCCACCTGTACTCGGTAAACCTAGTTGATAATTGTTAAAAAATCCAGATGATACTTTCAAGGCGAACATTTCGTATCCAGGAATAAATGCTGATTTAATGTCCACTTCTCCGTTATATTCTGGAATGTCCACCCGCATAATTGGTGGCATTTGGACATCCTTTGTTTTTAGGTCGGTAAATGCAGCCTCTATTTCATCTATTGATTCCTTATTTATTTTCACATATTCTCTTATCTCTTCTTCTGTGAAAATTAACACGAACATTCCTCCTTTTCAGCCTTTCCAATAAAATGTACATTTTTCTATCTTACATATATTATAAAATCAAGAGCACTTTTGAAACAATTGCAAGAATGTATGAACTTTTTATGACAGTTTATATACAATTTGTATGATAAACTTTATTTTGTTCATTTTTGCTTTAAAATCAACAAAATCAAAACTCTAGCTTATGGGGCATTACCGGACTGGTGGGTTGCTCTACGGCCGAGTGCTTTTGTGACCAACCTCAGCCTAAAAGGTTCACTGAACGCTCCCCCTTATGCACCACATCCACGCACAGATTCTTTAGGAATTTCTTATTGCTTTCTTTTTTATTTCGTTCTCCCATAAATGGATCGTACTCTTCGAATGACGTTAATTAATCGCTATCTTTTAGTTGATTTCTTATATATTTCTGGATTTGATTTTTGTTCCTTCCTACTGTATCCACAAAATATCCTCTACACCAAAACTCCTATTTCCATTTTGTGGTGAGGTGATTAGCTATATGGTTGCGTTCTTGCAGGTTTGGGGTTGGGTTCTTGCAACTTCAACCTACATTCTTGCAACTTCGACCCGTATTCTTGCAACTTCGGTACGCTTTCTTGCAACTTCGACTCGTATTCTTGCAACTTTGACACGCTTTCTTGCAACTTCGACTCGTATTCTTGCAACTTCGGTACGCTTTCTTGCAACTTCGACTCGTATTCTTGCAACTTCGACACGCTTTCTTGCAACTTCGACTCGTATTCTTGCAACTTCGGTACGCATTCTTGCAACTTTAACCCGTATTCTTGCAACTTCGACTCGTATTCTTGCAACTTTGACCCGTATTCTTGCAACCTTGACCCGTATTCTTGCAACTTCGACTCGTATTCTTGCAACTTTGGCCCGTATTCTTGCAACTTCGACACGCTTTCTTGCAACTTCGACTCGTATTCTTGCAACTTCGGTACGCATTCTTGCAACTTTGACCCGTATTCTTGCAACTACCTAGTTTTCATATTAGTACTATAAATTTGTATGACGATCAACCATCATTAAACTACTCTTTCCTGTTAGATAACCTATAAATTGAGATACACTTAATTTTGGTGGAATATCTACAAGCATTTGCTTCATGAATCTCTACATTTTTTCTATCACAAAGACCTCTTATAATTTCTCCTATGCTCTTTTTGTATTTTCCATAAATAATTTGTCGTCTGTATTTTGGAGCAAATACAATATGATACTTACATCTCCACTGTGTCTTTTCTTGTCCTGCACTAGGATTGTCTCCTTCTGTTATAAGATATGGTGGTCGGAAAACCAACTTTATCTTATAACAGAAGGAGGCATTTTTAATACCACGCCAAAAGCTACTTAGAATCCCCGTCAGAGCCAGGGGTTTTCAAATGCACAAAAAGAACACCCTTCCAACTAAGTTGAAAGGGTGTTGTATAGACAATGTGGATGAAAGTGTTCATCACTATCTAATGAATGATTTTATACGGTTTTTTAATGAATATTTCAGTTATACATCCTTTATTTTTATTTTATAAAGGAATGCAACATGTTCCTTTTAAAATTGGAACACGATTTATTTGCTCGTCAATTGAGATTTCCATACTTTTATACTTAAGTTCAAAAGGAAAACATCGTCAGGTTGGTCGAGCGATAAATTTGTTAAGCTTTCTATTTTGCGCAGCCGATATAAAAGAGATTGTCGATGTAAGTTTAAAGCTCGTGCCGCTTGGCTTACATTACCATTATGTTTATCATAGGCAATGAATGTATCAATTAAATCCATTTCTCGCTTTTCTTCGTATGCTATTAATGGCTCAATCGTTCCTAATGTAATCCTTCTTACTTCGGTGTCTTTGACAATATGAAGCAAGAGACGTTTTAATTTTGTATCTTCAAAATGATGGCGTAATCCTTCGCCGTCTTTCGTTAAACCCATTTCTAGAGCAGCTTGTGCTTTATGATAACTTTCATAAAACTTCATATAGCCGTCTCCGCTTTTTCCAATTCCCCACGAAAAAACAATCCCCGGTACGAGAGCGTGTAATCTTTTATCTACTAAATCTAAAAAATGGTGAACAGCAAAATGCTCCTCTTCCTCCAATTCTAAAAAGATAATTAAATTTTCGCCGTCAAACGTAAAGGCGACATGTTTATCAACTACAGATGCCGCATTACGTACTTCTTCCTCAATATAATAAATGATATTTTTAAAACCCGATATCTCTTTTCCGTATTTCGTCTCTGAAAAAGTGTCGAAGTTTTTCGAATAACCGACTAGACAAATATACGGTAACTCTAGTTGATAACCAAACAACTTTGCCCGTGATAATAAGTTTTCGTCATATGCCATATTTGGTGTTTTCGCTAATCCCCATATAAACTCATTTCGTAATCGGATCTCTGTTTTTACAATGGCATCTTCTCGCGAAATCCATAGGGCTGTTGCTGCTGCTAAACTCTCTAATACCTGACGGTCATAATAGGTCAAGTTTCGCTCTTTCTCAAAGTAAATAATAAAATATCCTTGTGTTAAATTTTTTGTACCAGAAGTTATTTCCTTTTTTATTAATGACCCTGCATTTCCTTTGATAGAATGGTATTGCATAAATGTTCCTAAGTAATTTTCTTCGACCTCTTCTGCGTTATACCATAAATTAATGTAATCATCTGGATGTTCGACCGTCCCTTGTTTTCGTCCTTTATTATCGGTAAATACAATGGTACAAGATAAATCACGTTCCACATAACGGATAATATCAGATAAATCTTTATCCATAATGACATATTGAATTAATGTTTGTTGGATGCGACGTGCTGTCTCTGAAAAGTCTTCTTGCCGTCGGTTAATTTCCATCATCGCTTCTCTTTGAATATCGGTAAAACGTAACTCCCACGGTAATGCCAATAAAATAAATTGGCGCTCATCACAATAATCAATTATTTCCCGGGGAATTTCTGTCACATACCTTCCTGTTGCAATCGCCAAGGCAGATGCATTCGCACGAAAGACGTCTTTCACAAATTGAAATAAAGCATTTGAATCTTCTTCAAATCCCATTCCTGTCGTTAAAATAAATTCCTTTTCACGTACAAAGTTTTCTACAGGTCCTTCAATTGCAGACATCCATTCTACCTGGCGTTGCTCCAACATTTCCATCCCAGTTAGAATCGTAGCTGTACTAAATATTGGCAAGTTCACTATGTTTTGAACGGAAACAGGCATCTTCCTCACACCCCATAATTATAATATTGTACGCAAAACAGAAAGATTTACATTATTTCCTGTAATAATAGCTGCTACTTTTTTGTGTTGAACATGGACCTTCTCACTTAAGATAGCGGCAATACTTGTCGCAGCCGCTCCTTCAATAAGTTGTTTATGTTCTTCTAACATATAGTTCATCGCTTCTTTTATTTCATCTTCAGAAACTAACACAAATTCATCGATATACTTTTTTACTGCCGAAAAGGTGTACCGATTATGTTGTCCAATCCCACCTAATAAACTGTCTGCCAATGTATCATGTTCTTTCAATATAATAGGTTTATTGGCGCGTATACTTTCATACATCACCGCACTACGTTCCATCGACACACCGACTACCTTAATATTTTTATGATATGTTTTTAACACATATGCAATACCAGCAAACAACCCACCACCTGAGACGGGAATAATTATTAGATCTATATCCGGTAAATCATTTAAAATTTCTAAACCAATGGTACCTTGGCCTTCAATGATTGCTAAATCATCGAAAGGTTCAATTAATGTCTTCCCTTCCTTTTGTAAGCGATAACAATGTTTGGCAGCATCATCTTGACTTTCCCCTACTTTTACTATGTTTGCCCCATATGCTTCGAGCCGCTTCACTTTTGCATCTGGTACACGATTCGAAATACAAATCGTCGCTTCTATTCCAAGTTTTTGCGCCATATAAGCTACCGCAACTCCATGATTTCCAGTTGAAAATGTTGTTACACCATTTAATTTCTCTGTAGTTGTTAAAGAGAGCAGCTTATTCGCTGCTCCCCTAAGTTTAAATGCACCTGTTTCATGTAAGTTTTCTAACTTTAAATAAATAGATCCTTCATATATATTATTTAATTTTCCAGAAGAAATAAGTGGTGTTTGTTGAACAAACGGCTTAATCCGATGTTGTGCTTGTAAAATATGTTGCAAAGATAACGATGTTTGATCGTGTAACTCCATCATGCCACCACCTGAACTATTTTTTCAACAATAACGCTCCGGCAATTCCTGGTCGAGTCATTTCAAATGGATTTAAAATCTCATTAATAGCAACTTCCGACAGTAATTTATCACGTAATACTAAATCTTTCACAGGTATGCCTGTTTCTAATGCTTCTTTAGCAATCTTCGTTGCAGCTTTATACCCAATATGTGGATTTAATGCCGTAATAATGCCGATACTACGGTCTACATATGATTTACACACTTCAATATTCGCTTCAATTCCTTCTAAGCAATACTGTCTAAATGTATTTAGCACACGGTCCATAATTTTAATCGATTGATGTAAATTGAAGACTAACACGGGTTCCATTACATTTAATTCAAATTGGCCTGCTTCAGACGCCATAGAAATCGTCTGATCATTCCCGATTACTTGGAAAGCTACTTGGTTTAAAACTTCACAAATAACTGGATTAATTTTCCCAGGCATAATAGAGGAACCAGGTTGTCGTGCTGGTAAATTAATTTCGCCAAAGCCCGCACGTGGCCCAGATGACATTAAACGTAAATCATTCGCTACTTTCGACATATTGATCATACAAATTTTTAATGCGGCAGATACTTCTGTATATGCATCCGTGTTCTGTGTTGCATCAACTAAATCAGATGCATTTCTTAAAGGAATACCTGTAATCTCATTTAAATGACGAACAGATTTCTCCATATATGATGGGTCTGCATTTAATCCTGTACCTACTGCCGTTGCACCTAAGTTTACATCTAATAAATTTTCATATAAACGGCTGATGCGCTTCATATCACGTGATAACACTTTCCCATATGCTTGAAACTCTTGCCCTAAACGAATTGGAACAGCATCTTGTAAATGAGTTCTTCCCATTTTAATTACATGATCGAATTCTTTTCCTTTATCTAAAAATGTATGCATTAGTTTATTTAATGTTATTTCTAACTCGTCTAATAATTGGATTGTCGCAATATGAATAGCTGTCGGAAAAGCATCGTTCGTTGATTGTGCCATATTTACATCTGTGTTCGGATGAATAACATCGTATGCTCCTTTTTCTTTTCCTAAAATTTCTAGAGCACGATTCGCAATAACCTCATTCGCGTTCATATTGACAGATGTACCTGCTCCACCCTGAATCGGATCGACAATGAATTGGTCATGGAACTTTCCTTTTATAATTTCATCTGCAGCAGCAACAATTGCTTTTGCCTTCGTTTCTTCTAACTGTCCAATTTCCATATTAGCTAAAGCGGCAGCTTTCTTAACTGTCGCAATGGCTACAATCATTTCAGGCTCTATCGTATATCCAGTAATATGAAAATTTTCCTTCGCTCGAATCGTTTGGATCCCATAATACGCATCAACAGGCACTTCTTTTTGCCCTAATAAATCTTCTTCTACCCGATAATCTTTTCCTGACATTTCTATTTACTCCTTCTATTATCCATTATGACATTTTGTTTGATTACTTTTCATTATATAAATTGATTATAAATTCTTGAATCAATGTTGATTATACTCGGTTTTAATTGCTATTTCAATCAATTTTTTGAAAATTCGTCAAAATAGCATTACTAGTACAATATAATTATTTGCAATCTTTTATGACTGTTTTTTCTTACCAATATCAGATAAAAACCAACCACTAACTGCAATAATAATTAAGCCTAAGTAAAATGTCAGTTTCCAACCGAATGAATGAATAAATGTTTCTGGGATAATTTGTACGTCTGGATGTCCTAAAACGAGTACGGACAATTTTACACCGACCCATCCAACGATGAGAAATGCTGCTACTTCTAAACCTGGACGTTTCTGTAATAAATTCACGAACATATTGGCAGCAAAACGCATAATGATGACACCAATCATTCCCCCTGCAAAAATAACGATAAATTGTGCTCCATCTAGTCCACCGACATGAAATAACCCTGATGGTGGCAATGCAACTGCTAAAGCAACTGCAGCTAAAATAGAGTCTACCGCAAATGCTAAATCAGCTACTTCTACTTTAAATACGGTCATCCAAAAACCGCTCTCTTTCCGTTGTTTCGTTTTAATACCATCTTTTTGTGCAAATTTATCATATAAATTTTTCCCCGCAATATACATTAAATAAATCGCTCCAATAGCTTGTACTTGCCATACATCGACAAGGAACGAAATAATAAACAACGAACCGAACCGTAAAATAAAGGCCCCTACTAATCCATAGAATAATGCCTTTTTACGTTTTTCTTCTGGTAAATGTTTTACCATAATTGCTAAAACTAGAGCATTATCCGCTGCTAACAATCCTTCTAATCCAATTAAAATAAGTAACACCCAAAGATACTCCAACAATAACTGTGCGTCCATTTTATGCACTCCTTCTTATGAAAATAAAAAGAGACCTTTACTATGAATGTATTTTCCCCATTGAAGCAGAAAATATTTCCATAGTAAAGGTCTCGCAAACAACAAGAGTTGCCAGTTCAGCCGGAGAACGAATTCTCGTAGTGACGACTTACACTGTAAGCTACTCCCCTTTAATATACTCTTTTGAATGGTTTTATTATAGCATACAACTTGTCCATTTTCCTAATAGTATACTTTTTATTGTCGTTTATAAGTGGAAAAGTTATACTAAATGTATCATTACCAATAATGAGGAGGGACAAAAATGGACCGAAAACAATTAGAAGCTAAATTATTAGAACTAAAATCTGATTATATCCGAATTCAAGGAGATTTAGATAAAATGGAGGCAGTTGGAGGACAAGTTTCTCCAATTGAACAACAATTAGAACGATTAGAGGGAGAAATCTCTGCCATAAATGATCAACTAGCGAGCAAATAACAAAAGAGCTTGAGGCATACATTTCGTATAAGAAATTGAAACTGATGCGTGATACGATAGGCATCCACATCATGTTTTCATCTTATACTTTCATTTGCCTCAGGCTCTTCTTTTTAAATAATCGGATGATTGTTTAGCTTTTCTTCAATTTCTTTGCTTTGTGGTGCTAAGCTAACGACCGTATCTCCAACTTGAGGAGATAAACGCATATCGTTCGCATAGAAAACAATTTGACCAGAAGGTTTTACAAAATAAATGAATACCGATCGCTCATCTTTTTCCTCCTTATACTGCTCATAATCAAATTGTTCTGTTAAAGTTGTTTGTTTAAACGTAAATCCATTATTAATTTTATCAATAAACTCATTCAGTGTAATTTCCTCTTTACATAATGAACGTCCACCGACACGATCTACAATCCCAGCATCTTCTGCACTACTCGGATCTAACTTGAACACATTCATTCGACCATATTCAGGTAAAAACGCCGTACAAATTAATGCATTGTATGAATGTTGTGGTGTTGCAGTAATAATAAAATCATATGGTATTGTATCTAAATTGTATTCTGTTTGCTCTGATAACAATTCACCATGATAAAATTGTACACCAGCATTTCTAGCATAACGTAAATTTGCAAACGATGAATCAACAATTAATGATGGATAATTTAAGTTTTCAAATGACTTTGCTAATTGAACGGTAAACGGATTACTTCCAACAACGATAATACCAGGTTTTCCTTCTAATGATAAACCGAGTTTTTTCGCTAATGGGCTAATTGTAAACCCGTGTGCAACAACCGTAAAAATTACTAAACCAAATGTTAATGTCGTAAGAATTTCTGCATCTTCAAATCCTGACTCTAATAAAATAATCGCAAAATAACTCGAAACCGTTAAAGCGACAATCCCTCGTGGAGCAATCCATCCGACAAGTGTTCGCTCCTGTATCGACAGCTCCGTCCCAATTGTCGATAGAAAAATAGATAATGGCCGTACTGCAAACATCATTAATAAAACATATCCAATAATGTTCGGTTGGAAAATTTGGATAATGGTCTCCATTTGTAAAGAAGACGCAAGCATAATAAAAATCGCTGAAATAAGTAAAATAGACACATTTTCCTTAAAATGTCTGAAATCATCTAATGAACTAATACCGATATTCGATAACGTTATTCCCATCGCTGTAACAGATAATAACCCAGCCCCTTTTACAAAGCCATCTGGTAATGTAAAGCATAGTAAAACAACTGCAACGACGACAGGTGACTTTAAGAACTCTGGAATATGGCCACCTTCAAACATCCAACCAATTGCCCTTCCACAAAACCATCCAAAAAACATTCCGAAAGCTGCTATCATAAAGAAGAATAATAGACTTGAAACCGTCTTATCTTCCAATGTGAAAAATGTAATAATTTCAAATGCAAATACTGCTAAAAGTACCCCAATCGGGTCGACGATAATTCCTTCCCATTTTAAAATCTTCGCAGGTCTTGCCTTCAATTTCGATTGGCGTAATAAAGGCATAATAACTGTCGGGCCTGTAACGATAAATAGCCCACCAATGACAAAAGCAACTTCCCATGATAAACCGGCGACATAATGTGCTGTTAAAGAACCAAAAATCCAGGCAATTAAAGCACCTACTGTCGCAATACGAAAGATTGGCTTTCCTAATCCAGTCAATTCCTTAAAACGTAAATTTAAGCTTCCTTCAAATAAAATGATGGCAACCGCAACAGAAATGATCGGGTCATAAATCGCCCCAAAACTCTCCTCTGGATTCATAATATTTAGTACAGGACCAACAATCAGTCCTGCAATAGACATAATGACGATTGCCGGCAAACTATATTTCCACGCAATCCACTGTGAACCAATTCCTAACACACCAATTAACATAATAATAATTAATAAGGATAATTCCATGTAACTTTTCCGCCTTTTTTCTATTTTTATCGTACATGAAAATGGATATAGGCAATATTGTAAATAGGAAAGAAAAGAATGTAAAGTATTTGCAAGCAAAATAAATAGGATACATATTTGGGCCTACATAATTATAAAATATATAGTGACTGGACACTCACTCATCACATAAGATTAAAAAAGGCCAAGGCATACATGTCTAAGCCGTATCGAAACATGTTTACATAAAACGACATTTCGTGTGTCACGTTGCTTTTTATTACGCCTCAACCTATATTATATTATTTAAATGTTACCGCCCATGTTCCATCTTTAAAAATCGGCTCCACCTTTCCATCAGCTGTTACACCATCAATATTCATTTCTGCTGAACCAATCATAAAATCAACGTGAACCATACTATCATTAATTCCATTTTTGTCTAAAGCTGCTTCATCCATTTCAGGACCACGAGCAACATTTGTCGGATATGCTTTACCTAACGCAATATGACAAGATGCGTTTTCATCAAATAATGTATTATAAAAAATTAAACCCGATTGTGAAATAGGTGATTCATGTGGTACTAGTGCCAATTCACCTAAACGTTTTGCCCCATCATCTGATTCTAATAAATGTTTCAAAACTTCTTCACCTTGTTTTGCTTGATAATCGACAACCATTCCATCTTTAAATGTTAATTGGAAATCATCAATGACATTTCCACCATAATTTAATGGCTTCGTACTAGATACGACACCATTCACATTATATTTATGTGGTGCCGTAAACACTTCTTCTGTCGGCATATTCGGATTAAATACTGTACCATCTTCAGAAATAGCTACTCCACCAGCCCAAATATGATCTTTCGGTAAACCAACTTCTAAATTAGTTCCTTCCGCTTTTAGAACTAATTTTTCATATTGTTTTTCATTTAAGTAATCATTCGCTTTTTTTAATAAGTCATTATGTGTGTCCCATGCAGCAATTGGGTCTTCTTTATCTACACGAACCATCTTCATAATTTCGTGCCATAATTTTCCAATCGCTTCTTCCTCTGATACATCTGGGAAAATCTTCTTCGCCCATCCAGTCGTCGGGATAGAAATTACCGTCCAACATACTTTATCATTCATAATATACTCACGATATGTTTTCAGCGCAATTCCAGCAGATTTATTCGCTTCTGCAATACGTGTTGGATCAACATCTTGTAATAAGTCTGGATCTGTTGCATGAATAGAAACAAATGCCGCACCTTGTTCTGCGTATGATTCTTGTAACATTACTTTCCATTTTGGATATGTTTGAAACACTTCTTCATTCGCATGTTTATATGTTAAATAAGTTAATGTATCATCCGCCCAATTCACATGTACTTCCTTGGCACCTAATGCATATGCTTGCTTTGCCATTTCACGAACGAAATAAGCCCCTTCAATCGGCGCATTAATGACAAGTGGTTGGTTTTTTTGGATGTTAACCCCCTTTTGTAAAACTAGTTGTGCATACTTTTCCATATTTTGTTGTTCCATTCGTTAACTCACCTTTCTTACTTTTAGATTAAAGCCGCCATATACCATTCGTATAAACATCCATACGTTAGTCTGTTCCGAATAATTCCGCCATTCTTTGGGATTCTTTTCTTCTTTCATTACGACGTTCTCTTCGTAATGCTGCACCTTCAAATAATACTTTTTCTTGTTCTGTTTCAGGATATACCGCAGGAACTTCCGCCGGATTCCCATCATCATCCAATGCAACAAACGTTAAAAACGCGGTTGCACAAACAGTTTGTTCATCTGTTAGCAAACTATCCTTAATTACTTTAACAAATACTTCCATTGATGTTTTATGTACATATGTAACAAATCCTTCTACACAAATAGAATCTCCAACTTTTACTGGAAATAAAAAATCAACAGAGTCTGTCGATGCTGTGACGACCGATTTACGTGCATGACGTACCGCAGCAATTGCTGCTACATCATCAATATGCGCCATTAGTTTACCACCGAATAATGTTCCATATGCATTGGCATCTGGTGGTAAGATTTGTGCTGTTTTTACTGTCTTTGAATTCGAACTCGGTTTTTTCTCCATTATTTTCTCTCCTTATAAAATCGGTGATAGTAACCTAGATATAGATTCTTTAAATTTAATCCATAATGAACGTTGTTCGTATAACTGTTTCGTCATCTGAGTTGATAACATAATATCTTGTTCAAATGTATCTACTAATTGTTGGGCAATTTTCACGTCATATAAAAAGGCATTTACTTCAAAATTTAAACGGAAACTACGTACATCGATATTCGCTGTTCCAACAGAAGACATTTTTCCATCGACAACGATTGTTTTCGCATGTAAAAATCCATTTTGGTATAAATAAATTTCGGCGCCTTCATTCAATAATTCCCCGACACTCGATAATGTTGCCCAATAAACGAATATATGGTCAGGTTTGTTTGGAATCATAATTTTAATTTTAATGCCTGACAATGCCGCAATCCTCAACGCGTCCATTAAACTTTCATCTGGAATAAAATATGGTGTTTGAATATAAACCGATTCCTTTGCCTCCAAAATCATCTTTATATAACCATATTTCACTTGTTCCCATTGTTGATCTGGTCCACTAGAAACGATTTGGATCCCTACATCACCTTGGCCCTTTTCGCCTCCGATAAAATAGCGTTCATCATATAATACATGATTTCGTGATGCTTGATTCCAATCTAAAATAAATCTCGTTTGCATCATTCTGACGGCATCACCTCGTACACGTAAATGTGTATCACGCCAATAACCGAATTTTTCGGAACGCCCTAAATATTCATCTCCAATATTGAATCCACCAATATATCCTACTTCCCCATCAATGATAGCTAATTTTCGATGGTTTCTAAAATTTACTTTAAAATTAATTTTTCCCACTTTTGGTGGAAAAAACGCGCCAACCTGGATATTTTCTCTTTCTAATCGCTGTAAGAATTTCTTACTTAATCCACGGGAACCCATATCATCGTATAAAAAGCGAACTTCTACTCCTTCACGTGCCTTTTTTATTAACACATCTGCGATTTTTGTTCCTAGTTGGTCTTGCCGAATTATATAATAAAGTAAATGGATATGGTGTTTAGCATTTTCTAAATCATGAATTAAGGATGTGAATTTTTCTGTTCCATCTGTAAATATTTCCACTTCGTTGTTTTGCGTGTAAATAGCATCATTATGCTTTAAATGTAAATAATATAATTCCTTATATTCCTTTAGTTCTTCTTGCTTAAAAGGAAGTTGGTCTTCTTCGATTTCCTTTAGTTGCTCTTGCACTTCCTTCTTTACACCAAGCCTACTTTTCGTATCCCATGTAAATATTTTTTGGTTCGTTAAATTTCTACCAAACAATAAATATAGAAGGAAACCTAAAACAGGAATAAAAAATAAGACCATTAGCCATGCCCATGTGGAACTTGCATTTTTCCGCTCTAAAAAAATAACCGTAAATGCAAGGACAAAGTTCACAATCATGACTGATCCAAATAATATAGGTACAAGTTGCATAGGCATCCCCTCTCTGATTCTTTCTTATATTCTAACATATTTTGAACTTAAGAGAGTGTATGTAATGCAACTTCAAGGTCCTTCCATATATCTCCCCAATTTTCTAATCCTACAGATAAGCGAATAAGAGAGTCTTTTATGCCCATCTGAATTCGCTCGTCTTCGGGAATCACTGCATGGGTCATCGTCGCCGGATGTTCAATTAAAGTTTCTGCATCTCCTAGACTCACTGCTACTTTAACAAAAGTTAACGCATTTAAAAACTGCTGTGCTTCAGCTTTATTCCCTTTTATATCAAATGCAATAACACCTCCACCACGGTGCATTTGCTTCTTATACACTATCTGATCATCTAATCCTGGATAATAAACCGCTTCTACATTCGGATGTGTTTGCAATTTAGCTGCAATTTTTTCCGCGTTATCACAATGACGATCCATCCGTAATGGCAATGTTTTCAGTCCTCTTAATAGAAGCCATGCATCAAATGGCGCTAATACAGCACCAATATCTTTACGTGTCGTACTTGCAATGTCATTCATCATCTCTTCTTTTCCGACGGCAATTCCAGCAATGACATCTCCGTGCCCATTTAAATATTTTGTCGCACTATGTACAACGATGTCACACCCAAGCTCTATCGGACGTTGTAAATAAGGGGTTGAAAATGTATTATCTACAACGACAGGTATATCGTATTCTTTTGCAATGTTGCTAATCAATGTTAAATCGATTAATTGCATCGTCGGATTAATAGGCGTTTCAATATAAATAACTGCCGTATTTTCTTTTATGGCATGGCGAATTTTTTCCTCTGATGCAAAATCTGTTAATTCGACATCCATTCCATACTTCTCTTCCATCATTTTTAATAAGCCGAATGTACAACCGTACAAACCATTCGAACATAAAATATGATCATTTGCTTTTGTAAGTGCAATGAGTACAGCAGATATGGCGCCCATTCCCGAACCGAATGCTAATGCACGCTCGCCACCTTCTAACACTGCCATCCTTTTTTCTAATACATCTACAGTCGGATTCCCAATTCGTGTATAAATATGCCCGTCTGCTTCTCCACTAAAGCTTTTCTCCCCATGTTCAGCAGACTGAAATTCAAATGTAGACGTTTGAAAAATTGGCACTGAAACACTACCTAGCAATTGTTTTGCATCATATCCATCATGAATGGACATCGTTTCAAATTTTTTCATGCCCGTTCCTCCTCTTATTTATGTAACTCTAGTATAACAAACTTTCTGATAATTCTGTTTGACCATGCATGAATGGATGAAAAAGTCGGAACAATTGCCAACAGCTAGAACATAGGCGTAAAATGATGGGAGAAAACATCAGTGAAGTGAGGCAGGAAATGGACAATAAAAACATGAAAACAGGCATTATGCTAGGCATTATTACATATATTTTATGGGGATTTTTCCCAATCTATTGGAAACTATTAGACATATATGAACCAGATGTCATTTTAGCGAATCGCATCATTTGGTCTTGTCTCTTTATGGTCGGATATTTATTCTTCACAGGCAAATTACGTTCCTTTTTCTCATTATGTACAACACTATTAAAAGATAAGCAAAAAATGCTCTACATTACATTAGCATCTATTGTGATAAGCGCAAACTGGCTCATTTACATTTGGGCTGTACATAATAATTTCGTCATTCAAGCAAGTTTAGGTTATTATATGAATCCTTTATTAAGCATCGTATTAGGTGTCCTATTTTTAAAAGAGGCATTATATCCAGCACAAAAAGTTGCATTATTATTCGCAAGTTTTGGCGTATTATATTTAACGATATCATATGGTGTCTTTCCTTGGATTTCTATTGCATTAGCACTCTCGTTTGGTTTATATGGGTTGTTTAAAAAGGCTGTTAAGCTAGATTCAGCATATTCATTAACAGTGGAGACGTTACTATTAACTCCAATTGCACTCATTTACTTATTCACGTTTGTTGGTGTAGATTTAGGATTTGCAGCAAGTACATCATGGACAGATACAGGATTATTACTCATCTCCGGGATCGCTACAGCCGTCCCACTATTATTGTTCGGCTATGCAGTCGCATACATTCCTTTGTCCTTAGCAGGAATTTTACAATATATCGCACCGACAATTATGCTGATACTCGGAGTATTTCTTTATGATGAGCCATTTACGTCTGCACATTTCGTGACGTTTACATGTATTTGGATTGCGCTAATTTTATTTGTATCTTCTACATTAAAAGTCAATAAAGTTAGAAAATTCACAAATTAATTGACATTGATTTACAAACATGTATAATGGATACTAATTTCATCGACACATCTCTTATCAAGACGGACGGAGGGAATAGGCCCTGTGAAGTCCAGCAACCTTAAAGCGTTTGCTTTTAACGGTGCCAAATCCTACAGATGATATTCTGGAAGATAAGAGGGGGATAATACATAATGATACCCTCTTCTTACAATCATGTAGAAGAGGGTTTTTATATCATCGCCTTCTCAAATGGAATACAATAAGTTCAAAATTTTAAGGAGGAGTTTTACATGTCAACATTCAATTTTCAGAAAGATGAAACAATTTTACTTCATGCAGGTCAGGAGCCAGATCCTACAACAGGTTCTCGTGCACTACCAATCTATCAAACAACTTCTTACGTATTTAACGATACAGACCATGCGCGCAACTTATTTGCGTTAGCAGAAGCTGGTAATATTTATACACGTTTAATGAACCCTACGACAGACGCTTTTGAACAACGTGTCGCACAATTAGAAGATGGAACAGCGGCAGTGGCAGTTGCTTCAGGGATGGCTGCAATTACATATGCGATTTTAAATGTTGCAAGTGCAGGCGATGAAATTGTAGCAGATAGTAATTTATATGGTGGAACATATAACCTATTCATTCATACATTGCCACGTTTCGGAATTACTGTAAAAATTGTCGATGGGACAGATCCGGAGGCGATTCGAAATGCTATTACAGATAAAACAAAAGCCGTTTTTGGAGAAACCATTACGAACCCTAGTTTAAATGTATTTGATGTTGAAACTGTAGCAAATATTGCACACGAACACGGCATTCCATTAATCATTGATAACACTTTCGCTCCAAAATTTGCGAAACCATTAAAATGGGGAGCAGATATTGTCGTACATTCTGCAACAAAATGGATTGGTGGACATGGGACATCGATTGGTGGAATCATTGTCGACGGCGGACGTTTCAACTGGGATAGCGATAAATTCCCTGGATTTACAGAACCGGACGAAAGCTATGGTGGTGTTCGCTTCGCTGATTTAGGTCCAGTTGCATTTGCACTTCGGATTCGTGTTCAATTATTACGTGACACAGGAGCAGCAATTAGCCCACATAACGCATTTTTATTAACACAAGGATTAGAAACTTTACATGTTCGCTTAGAACGTCATAGTGAAAACGCGATAAAAGTCGCTAATTTCCTAAAGGATCATCCTGGTGTAACATGGGTGAACTTCCCTGGATTTGACGATCATCCATCACATGAATTGGCACATAAATATTTTGAATATGGATATGGATCTGTTATTACATTCGGTATTAAAGGTGGTCTAGAAGCCGGTAAAACATTGATCGACCACATTGAACTATGGTCTCATGTTGCGAACGTAGGTGACGCGAAGTCATTAATTATCCACCCAGCTTCTACAACACACCAACAATTGAATGAAGCAGACCTTGCAAAAAGTGGTGTAACAGAAGATCTTGTTCGTCTTTCTATCGGTATCGAAGCAATTGACGACATTTTAGCTACATTAGATCGCGCAATCGAACAAGCAACAGGTGAAACAGTGCTTGAAACGACAAACAATGCAGCAATTGATTGGGTAACGAATTCACCATTTGATCGTTCAGAAGGACTACGCGCAAAAACAATTGCAGTTCAAGGTTCAGATGCGCTATTAGAAAAAGCAAATGAATTACGTCCATTAGGATATCATATTGTGAAAGTACAAGATGTGACAGAAACTATTGTAGACATCCTTTATACAGACGAGGCAACAGTAGAAAATAATGTAGGTGCTACAATCATCTGGTCTGATGGTGATGTTACGGTAAATGGGAATGCTATCGTCATTACAAACAATGACTTAGTTACGACTGTAAAAAGTGCTAGAAACAAACGTGCATAATAAAAATAAGAAAAACTAGATAGTTAAACTTAAAAATACCGAGACTTGGACAAAACATGATTTATAATCATTAGGAGCACCCCTACGTAAATACTATACATTTACGTAGGGGTGCTCTTTTTTTGTGCCTTCACATAGCTTCTGTGAATTTTTGGAAACCTTTCCGAGACTAGTCATGTCCGAAATCGACAAAAAAGGAGTTCCAGTAAAAATTAATGTAAAGTAGCCTCCTTGTGTCGTTTTTTCACTTTAGTTCCTGCCCCTTTTCTTCTCGAAAATTAGCATGACAAAAATTATATAGTTTATAAAACATGTTTGAAATGTGCAGGATAATAGGAACGAAACTTTTTACTACTTCATCTTATATTGCTCAAATTTCTATTTATTTACGTAACAACTTTATTTTCATACGTTTACATTTATTTAACGATTGGGTAAAGTACTTATATAATCAAGGAATGTCATCTATAATATAGATAATATTGAAATATAGGTGTGATTTTTATTAAACGAACATTTATTTTGTCCATCATTATTATAAGCATCATTGTGTTAGCATTTTTCTCTACGCCAAAAAAACAAAAACCTTTAAATAAAATCATTGAAGATGAAAGAATGAGTGAAACAGATAGCGACGGTGAGCCATTGGATGAAGAGTTAGAAACAGCGATGATGAAAGAAGACCCAGTACGTGACTTTATTTCAGATCAATTAAAACGAGCTGCGAACTTCTTTTTCACAAACGAAATTAATGTCGTTGCCATTGGTGATTCTCTAACAGAAGGTGTTGGCGATGAAACGGAGAATGGTGGTTATGTCGGTGTTTTAGATGAAACTATTAATGAAGAAAAACAACTCGTCCATTTTGATAATTTCGGTAAACGTGGTAACCGAAGTGGCCAATTAATTGAACGTCTAGGAGAAAGAGAAATAAAAAGAGCGATTGAAAAGTCACATATTGTCCTTATTACTATCGGAGCGAATGATATCATGCAAGTGTTTAAAGACAATTTTACCGATTTATCGTTAGATCAATTCACAAGTGAACAAATTAAATATGAACAACGACTCGAAACAATTTTTGATACGATAAAAAATTTAAATGAAGATACAGAAATTTACTTAATTGGTTTCTACAATCCGTTTAAACGATATTTTTCAGATATCGAAGAATTGGACTATATTGTAGAAAGCTGGAATACAATAGGAGCAGACGTAGCAAACCGCTATGAAAAGGGGTATTTTATCCCAATGGTCGATATTTTCGATGAAGCTGAAAATGAATTTTACTTATCTGGAGACAATTTCCATCCGAATCATACCGGATATGAAATGATGGCTGAACGTATTTTACAATTTGTCATCCATGAAGGAGAACGAAACAATGAATAAAAATGTATGGAAAAAGCGATTTTATATATTGGCGGGGGTTAATATTGGAGTACTCCTCCTCTTAACACTTTATTTTTATTCTCCTGTACCTAAAGTCGATATTGAAAAGGAACGGACTGCATATAAATTAGAGGATAGTTCGGAATTTATCGTACGATCGACAAAACATCATGTAAATAATTTGGTCAATGCGTATTTAGATAAATTATTAGCAAATACAGACCACCAATTTTATATTAATATTGATGAGGAAGTACAATTATTCGGAGAAATTCCTATTTTCTCTTCTACCGTTCCATTAGTCGTCAATTTTGAACCAGTTGTTCAAGAGAACGGTGATTTATCCTTAAAACAAAAATCAATCTCTGTCGGCGATTTAAAATTACCGAACAAAAAAATTATGCAATATATCGAGCAATATTTACCAACACCTGAATGGGTTGTGATTAATCCACGAGAGGAAGAAATTTATGTAAAAGTGACGGAAATGGATATCAAAAGTAACTTCCACGTCGCTGTACATGCATTCGACTTAGAAACGAACAATATTGCTTTTAAATTTGATGTCCCTTATAAGACATTAGGAATTGATAGCCTCGCTAAAAAAGGATTGAATAATTAGAGCTAATTATTGACGAATATACGATAATCACTTACGCTTACTTGAGACAATAAATTTAGGAAGGAACATGTACATGTTAAATGTCACCGACGTTAGTTTACGATTTGGAGATAAAAAATTATTTGAAGATGTCAATATACAATTTAATAATGGAAACTGTTATGGAGTAATCGGTGCAAATGGTGCCGGTAAATCAACATTTTTAAAAATTTTATCTGGGGAAATTGAGCCACAAAAAGGCCATGTTTCACTAGACGCAGATAGACGTATTGCAGTGTTAAAACAAGATCATTTCGCATATGAAGACGAACAAGTGTTAGAAACTGTTCTAATGGGCCATGAACGTTTATATGACGTAATGAAGGAAAAGGACGCGATCTATTTAAAAACGGATTTCACAGAAGAAGACGGCATCCGTGCTGCAGAACTAGAAGGGGAATTTGCAGAGTTAAATGGTTGGGAAGCAGAATCAGAAGCTGCTATTTTACTTTCTGGGTTAGGTATACCTGATTCATTACATGATAAACAAATGTCCGAACTAAAAAATGACCAAAAAGTTAAAGTGCTATTAGCACAGGCTTTATTTGGTACACCTGACGTATTACTATTAGACGAGCCGACAAACGGAATAGATATTCAAGCCATTCATTGGTTACAAGATTTCTTAGCAGACTTTGAAAATACAGTAATCGTCGTTTCACACGACCGTCATTTCTTAAACAATGTGTGTACACATATTGCAGATGTTGACTTCGGGAAAATTGAAATTTATGTTGGAAACTATGATTTCTGGTATGAGTCTAGTCAATTAGCTGCAAAAATGGCCAAAGAAGAAAACAAGAAAAAAGAAGAAAAAATTAAAGATTTACAAGCATTTATCGCGCGTTTTAGTGCGAACGCATCAAAATCTAAACAAGCAACTTCACGTCGTAAATTACTAGAAAACATTACATTAGATGATATTAAACCTTCTTCACGCCGTTATCCATATGTTGCCTTCACACCAGGTCGTGAAATTGGAAATGATTTGTTACGTGTTGATGGGTTATCCAAAACGATCAATGGACAAAAAGTGTTAGATAATGTGTCATTTACGATTAATAAAGATGAAAAAGTTGCTTTCGTTGGAAAAGATGACTTAGCAAACACTGTTTTATTTGAAATTTTAAATGGCGAAATGGAACCTGATAGTGGAGAATTCCATTGGGGTGTCACTACTTCTCGCTCCTACTTCCCGAAAGATAACAGTGCTTATTTCGAACATAACGAATTAACATTAGTAGATTGGCTACGTCAATATTCACCTGAAGATCAAACAGAAACATTTTTACGCGGATTTTTAGGTAGAATGCTCTTCTCTGGGGAGGAAGCTTTAAAACAAGCAAAAGTGCTTTCAGGAGGAGAAAAAGTACGTTGTATGTTATCTAAAATGATGCTTGCAGAATCAAATGTACTCATTTTTGATGAACCGACAAGTCACTTAGACTTAGAATCCATTACGGCTTTAAACAATGGCTTAATTAAGTTTAAAGGATCGATTTTATTCACTTCTAGTGACCACCAGTTTGTTCATAGTATTGCAAACCGCCTAATTGAAATTACACCAAACGGTATTATCGATAAATCGATGACATATGATGAATATGTCCGTGACGAAAAATTACAAAAAGAAATAGCGGAGATGTATGCATAAATATTTTAGGATTCTAGCTTATTTTGCTGGAATCCTTTTTTGTTGCATCTAATTTTTGTTTATTGCATCTGTTTTCGACCGCGTTGCATCTAATTTTCGTTTATTGCATCTGTTTTCGACCGCGTTGCATATAATTTTCGTTTATTGCATCTGTTTTCAATCGCGTTGCATCTAATTTTTGTTTATTGCATCTGTTTTCGACCGCGTTGCATCTAATTTTCGTTTATTGCATCTGTTTTCGACCGCGTTGCATCTAATTTTCGTTTATTGCATCTGTTTTCGACCGCGTTGCATATAATTTTCGTTTATTGCATCTGTTTTCAATCGCGTTGCATCTAATTTTTGTTTATTGCATCTGTTTTCGATCGCGTTGCATCTAATTTTTGTTTATTGCATCTGTTTTCAATCGCGTTGCATCCGTTTTTCGTTTATTGCATCTGTTTTCGATCACATTGCATCCAGTACACACAGCATCGCATCTAATATCTGATCCCTTTAAATAACGGTTTGCAACACCTGTTTTCATTTTAGACTATAGTAAACTCTCCCTTTCGATGGTGCAATATATGAAACCATTATGTACACTGTTCAGGAGTTTACTATTTCCTCTAATTATTCAAACGAACAAATGCAAAGAGCCACGAGATTATACTCCCGTGGCATCTATTACTCAAAACTATCTTTATAACGATCATCATATTTATGACACGCAACCCAGTGGTCTTTTTTGTACTCTTGATAAAATGGCTGCACATTTGCACACACTTCAGTAGCAAATGGACACCTTGTTCTAAATACACAACCACTCGGTGGATCAATCGGACTCGGTAAATCACCTTTTATTTCGATTCGTTCACGTGACCGTTCTAAATCCGGATTCGGAATCGGGACAGCACTTAATAAAGCTTGCGTGTAGGGATGAAGTGGGTTTTCATATAACTCCTCACTCGTTGCTACTTCAGCCATATTCCCTAAGTACATAACACCGACACGATCACTAATATGACGTACCATAGACAAATCATGTGCAATAAATAAATACGTTAACCCATGATCTTCTTGCAACTCTTTCATTAAGTTTACAACTTGCGCTTGAATCGACACATCTAATGCAGAAATCGGTTCATCCGCTACGATAAATTCCGGGTTTACTGCTAATGCACGGGCAATCCCAATTCGCTGACGTTGTCCTCCACTAAATTCGTGCGGATAACGGTTTCCGTGCTCTTTATTGAGCCCAACAATTTCGAGTAGCTCATGTACACGCTGTAAACGCTCTTGTTTTGACTTCACTAAGCCGTGAATATCTAACCCTTCAGAAATAATATCTACAACGGTCATACGCGGATTTAGGGATGCGTATGGGTCTTGGAAAATCATTTGCATATTTTGGTTAAATTTCTTTAAAGCATCTTTATTTTTCGGCCCATGTACATCTTCCCCTTTGAAAATGACTTCCCCTTCTGTCGCCTCATACAAGCGCATGATCGTACGGCCTGCTGTTGATTTCCCACAGCCAGATTCTCCTACTAATCCAAATGTTTCCCCTTTATAAATATCGAAATTTAATCCATCCACCGCTTTTAACACATTGTTACGGTCAATTCTGAAATGCTTTTTTAAATTTCGAATCTCTAGTAATTTTTCGCTACTATTCATCGTTTTCCCCTCCTACCATAATATGTGCTGGAGGTTCCACTTTCGGTGCTCGTTCATCTAGTAACCAACAAGCTGTTTGCTGTGTTTCAGATGATGTCTTAAACTCTGGCATATGTTGATCACATACTTTCATCGAATAAGGACAACGCGCCGCAAATGGACAACCTTTTGGAGGATCTTTTAAATCAGGTGGTGATCCCGGAATGGACTGTAACTTCTCTTTTGAGTTGTTCAGCTTCGGCATTGATCCTAACAATCCCCACGTATAAGGGTGTTTCGGTTGGTAGAAAATTTCATCAACCGTTCCCGTTTCTACAACTTTTCCACCATACATGACCGCAACTCGGTCAGCAGCATTTGCCACGACACCTAAATCATGTGTAATTAAAATAATTGCCGTATTCATTTCTTCTTGAATATCACGTAATAAATCCAAAATTTGCGCTTGGATCGTAACATCTAACGCTGTCGTCGGCTCATCCGCAATTAATACTTTCGGGTTACAAGAAAGGGCAATTGCGATCATTGCTCTTTGTCTCATTCCACCAGAGAACTCATGCGGATATTGGTTAATACGACGTTCAGGATTTGGAATTCCAACAAGTTTTAATAACTCAATCCCACGGTCATATGCTTCCTTCTTTGAAACACCTTGGTGTTTTATTAATCCTTCTGTAATTTGGCGACCAATTTTCATCGTTGGGTTTAAAGAAGTCATCGGGTCTTGGAAGATCATTCCAATATCTTTCCCACGGATTTTTTCCATTTGTTTTTCTGATTTATCGATTAAGTTTTCACCGTCGAGTAAAATTTCACCAGATTTAAACTCTCCTGGTGGCATGGCAAGTAAACGCATAATCGATTGAACGGTTACACTTTTACCTGAACCAGATTCTCCAACAATTGCTAATGTTTCCTTTTCAAACACGTCAAAATTCACTTTACGGACCGCTTGTACCTCTCCGCCATATGTATGGAACGAAACAGATAGGTCCTTCACTTCTAACACTTTTTTCATCTTCATTCCCCTCCAAACTAACGACGATCTTTCGGGTCAAGTGCATCTCGTAATCCATCACCAATTAAGTTAAACGCAAGCATCGTTAAACAAATAAAGAATGCTGGGAAAAATAATTGATATGGATAATATTGTAATGCAGCAATCGCATCAGAACTCATCGTACCCCAACTAGCTCTTGGTGCTGGTACACCTAATCCTAAGAAACTTAGAAACGCCTCTGTAAAAATAGCCGTCGGGATTGTTAATGTTAACGTAACTAAAATTGGACCTAATGTATTAGGTATTAAATGTTTCGATAATATTCGATAACTACTTGCTCCGAGTGATTTCGCCGCAAGTACATATTCTTCATTTTTCAATCGCATAACTTCCCCACGAACAATTCTGGCCATATTTATCCACCCAGTAATCGTCATGGCGATAATCATCGTCCATAATCCTGGTTTCATAACAACCATTAATAAAATTACTACTAAAAGGTATGGCACACCAGATAAAATATCTGCCACACGCATCATATATTCATCTACTTTACCACCTAAATATCCTGAAACCGAACCCCAAATAATACCGATTAATACGTCAATGAATGCCGCCATTAACCCAATAAATAAGGAGATTTTTGCTCCATACCATGTACGAGCAAAGATGTCACGGCCTAAGTTATCTGTTCCAAACCAATGTTCCGCAGATGGTGACTGGTTCGCCATCATTAGATCGTTGTCATAATAATTATGCCCTGATAAAGATTCACCCGCAAATGACATCACACCTAAAAAGATGATTACGAATACACCAAAAAGCGCTAATTTATTTTTTCGGAATCGACGCCAAGCATCTTTCCAATAAGAAGTACTTTCTCCGGCAATTTTCTCAGCATCTGATTGCATATATTCCATACGTTCAAAATCACTTTGATTTAATTGTGGATGTGACATTACTGATCCCCCTTTCCAGTAATTTTAATTCGAGGATCGATAAACCCATAAATAATATCGACAATTAAAATCGACACCAATAATAGCACACTAAAGAATACGGTCGTTCCCATAATAACTGTATAATCACGGTTCGTAATACTCGTTACGAATTCATTTCCAAGTCCTGGTATAGCAAAGATTTTCTCAATGATAAAACTTCCGGTTAACACTTGAACAACTAACGGTCCTAAATAAGAAACAACTGGTAATATTGCATTTCGAATACCGTGACGGTAAATTGTCACACGGCCACTTAAACCTTTTGCCTTAGCTGTTTTAATATAATCAGAACTTAATACATCTAACATACTCGAACGCATCAACCTTGCTATAAAGGCAAGTGGGGTCGTCGCAATGGCAACCGCCGGTAAAATTGTATGCCAAAACGTGTCCATTTTTGCGATCGGAAATGCACCCATTTTTATAGCGAAAACATATTGTAATAAAGCCGCTAAAATAAAACTCGGTACAGATATCCCTAGTACAGCAATAATCATCGCAACATAATCTCCAAATTTATTATGGTATAGTGCTGCGACAACACCTAAAAACACTCCTATAGAAAGTGCTATTAAAATCGCTTCGATTCCCAATACTAAAGAGTACGGAAAACTACGTGAAATAATATCGTTTACACTTTGACCAACATACTTAAAAGATGGTCCGAAATCCCATTTTGCCACCCTTACTAAATAATCTGTATATTGTACAAAAATCGGATCATTTAATCCATATAATTCGTTCATCTGTTCTTCAATTTTAGGAGGCAATTTTCGTTCTGATGCAAACGGACCACCTGGAGCGGCTTGCATTAAAAAGAAAGTGATCGTAACGATAAAAAACAAAGAAACGAAAATATATCCAATCCTCTTTAAAATATATTTAAACACGTGAACACACCTCCACACTAAACTCATTCATTATTTAAGAAGTTAATTATTCGTTCGAGGAACTACAATTCATTCTGGGGCAAGATATTGTAGATGTACAAAACATGAAAAAAGGGTGAAATGAATCACCCCTTTTTTCATGTGCAAACATGCATATTATTCTGCTTTGTAACCCCACTTAAGGTTGAATGCACCTACAGGTAGAGCCTCAATGCCTTTTACATTGTCTTTTGCAGCATATGTGTTTGTATAGAAGTAAACAGGAACGATTGGTAATTCTTCCATAAATAATTCTTCAGCTTCTTTTAAAATTTCTTGACGTTTGTCAGAATCAAGTTCTGCACGTGAATCTTTTAATAACGCTTTGAATTCATCGTTCTCCCAGTTCGTGTAGTTGTTTCCACCAACTGTTTCGAAGATCTCTAAGAAGTTAATCGCATCGTTAAAGTCTGCAATCCAACCCATACGTCCGATTTGATAGTTTCCTTCTCCTAATGAGTCTAAGTAAACGTTCCACTCTTCGTTATTTAATTCAACATTTAAATCTAAGTTCTTATTCCACATATCTTGAACAGCTTGTGCAATTGCCGCGTGTCCTTCATCTGTGTTATAAGAAAGTTTAATTGCTGGTAATTCATCTAAACCTAATTCTTCTAAACCTTTTTCTAAATATTTCTTCGCTTCATCAATATCATTATCTGCGAAGTATCCTTCTTCGTTCTCTTCAAACATGGAAGGTGGTACTAGTGCCATTGCTGGTTTTTCCTCTGTTTGTGTAACATTATCTACAATTCCTTGACGGTTAATAGATAAAGCTAATGCTTTACGAATGTTGGCATTTCCTAACACTTCGTCTTCATGGTTAACTGCATAGTAGTATAATCCAGCACGGTCCTCAATGTGTAACTCTCCCGCATCTTTCATCGATTGGATAGCTGCTAAAGGAATCGCATCAACAGGATCTCCAATCCAGTCTAATTCATCATTTTCATACATAGATAATGCCGTTGACTCATCGTCAATCATGTGCATTGTAATCGTTTCTAATTGTACCGTATCTGCATCCCAGTAATCTTCGTTCTTCTCGATAACGATACGATCTTTATGATCCCAAGAAACTAATTTAAATGGCCCGTTCGTAACGTAGTCGTCTCCAACATCTAGAGCCCATTTGTCATTTTCACTTGCAACATCTTTATTTAATGGATAATAAGTATGGAATGCTGTTAATTCTAAGAAATAATCTGTTGGTTGAGTCAACTCAACAACTAATGTTTTCTCATCTTCTACTGTAATCCCAACATCATCTAAAGATCCGCCGTTTTCCTTTGCATCTTCGGCACCTTTAATTGGGTATAATTGATATGCATAGTCCGTATCTGCGCTTTCAGGATCTAATACCCATTTCCACGCATATTCGAAATCCTCCGCCGTTACAGGATCACCATTTGACCATTCTGCATCTTCACGGATTTTAAATGTATATGTTAATCCGTCTTCAGATACATCGATGCTCTCAGCCATCGCTTCCTCTGGTTCACCTTCTAAGTTAATTCGAGTTAACCCCTCAAACACTTGGTCAAGTACCGCACTTGAAGTCGTATCAGATGAAGTACCTGGATGTAATGAAGGTGGCTCTGTTTTAATATTAATGTTTAATGTCTGATCGCCAGATGGTTCCGCGTTTTCAGCATTATTGTTTCCGCTTTCATTGTTGCCGTTATTTGATCCAGCATCATTATTTCCTCCGCCACATGCTGCTAGAAATAACGAGAATGCGAAAGCGATCGTTAAAAGTAAAGACCATTTCTTCCAGTTCATAGTATGAACCCTCCCCTTTTTTAAAAAATACAGATTTTATCTGATATTTCAATTATACATACTTTTTTTAACTTTTCCACAATTTGAGTTATAGTCGGAATATTCTGTAAACAGCTACATTCCGACTATGTTTTATTGCTTATGAAATTTCAAGAAAATAAATCCAATTATACTAACGACTGTCGCTAAAACCATCGTCGTAAGGAACATATATCCAAACCCTATTTCCATCGTATTAGCAACGAACTGAAGCAATGTTTCTTTTTCTTGTCCTGCTTGCATATGGCCAATTTTTTCCATAATTATTCCATAAAGGGCATCATCGTTTCCAGCTGGAATCGAAAACGTGCTCGCTGTCACGGATTGAATGTCTGTCCCTAACTGCTTTACACTGCTCGTAACAAAGCTTGCAAACACCATCGGAAAGATCGTCATTCCCATTTGTCTCATTAAAGATAATGTACCAAGTGACGAACCATACTCCTCTTCAGCAACCGTTACACTCATTAATACATTTAGTGGTGCACCTAATAAAAATCCTAATCCTATACCTGCAAACATACTTGCAATGACGAACATAAACATATTGTCTACAAATTGATAAAACAGTAAAAATCCAGTAAAACCGATGATTCCAGATAACATGATTGTTTTTTTAGGACCAATTTTGTCCGTTAAAAACCCACCAAGTCCTGAACCAATTCCAGATGCTATTGCCACAGGTGTTACCCAGAAAGCCGCGCTCTCCACAGGGACTTGTAACACTTGTTCCACATAACTCGGTATAAATACAATAGTTGCTAGAAACCCACCCGATAAAATCCCTAAGAAAAGTGTTCCTATAAATGGCACATGACGCAATGTACTCGTCGCAATAATCGGGTCTTCTCCGCGAGCTTCCACTCTATACTCGTGTCGTAAAAAAGCAACGCCGAGAATAAATGCTGCAACAAAATAAGGTAAAACAGCAACAGATAATATACTATGTACCCATGCTTGTGGATCCAAGTTTGTTAAGCCCAACATAATAAATAAAATGAATAAGGATAAATATGCCGCACCGATCACATCTAAACGACCTTCACTTGTACGTTTTTGCTCATCCATTTTCCAAAGGCCCATACAAAATAAAAAGATTGCAATCGGAACATTAATGAAAAACATCCATTCCCATTTTCCCGTTAAATGTAATATAAGTGCCCCTGCATTCGGTCCAACGACAGCTGATAACCCATGCATCGACCCTAACAAACCGAGAAACTTCCCTTGATGTTCTTTTGGGACGGTTGTTAAAACATATGTAGAACCAATAATAAATATACCACCGCCACCAATCGCTTGAATAAAACGGGCGATTAATAACATTGTAAACGTCGGACTAAGAGCTACGAGAAGTGAGCCTAATCCAAATAAAAATATTTCAATTAAAAATAATTTTTTACGTCCATAACGATCTGACAACTTCCCAATAATCGGTACCGAGATCGCTAGTCCTAATGTATATAATGTAATCGCCCATGCGCCCCATGTCGGCGATACTTCAAACGATTGATAAATCGTCGTTAAGGCAGCACTAATAATACCATTATCAAGGCCTGCCATAAATACCCCGATAGTAAATAAAATTATCGGCCATTTATATGATTGTTGTTGCACAAAACCACATCCTTCAATTTTTTCCTTACATACATAAAAACACGAATACACCCTATGTTATCGGATGAAAGAACGTACTATTTTCATCTAGATGTATTCGTGTTTCCACGTTTTTACTTATTTAAAAAATGATGCAATCCAGTCAATAATATCATTGAAGAATGCTTTTACTTTTTCCCAAAACCCTTCATCTAAATTTAAATCAAGATCGTCTAACTTGTCTTTAATTGTCGATGTAATATCTTCTAATTGGTCTTTTACTTTTCCAAAATCGATATCTAAATCACGCATTTTATCAAATAAATCGATAAGCAATTGACGATCGTCATCATTTAGAGTAATTTCTAAGCGATCTAATTGTTCTGATACGATACGTTCCACATCTTCACGTGTTGCTGGTTTTTCTTCTGAAATTACCTTTTTAATTTCAGTCATTAATGCCGTTACTTTTTCTTCGGAAAGTCCTTCTTTATCTGCTAAATCGGATGTAATCTCTAATTCATCATTAGCAACTTCCATTCTTCCTTGTTCAAGTTCTACACCACTAGCATCATATGCTTTATAAATACCAGATAGTGCAGATTCGCCTGTTACTTGAATTGGTGAACCTACTTCAACTACTGCATTTTCAATCCCAGCTGTTAACAATGCATTCCGGTACATATCGGCAGTTACTTTCGTTATATTGTTCGCTGTTAAAATTTGTACAGCAATTCCATGCCCTTCTTCTTTCGGTGTAATTTTTACTGAAGAATACATGTTTGAGTTTGGATCTCCATTAATATAATGTGCGATATCTTGTCCAGTTACATTATATTCTGTATCCCCATCTTCTACATTTAAAATATCTTTTACTTCTGCTTTTTGTGCCTCATTTAAATTCCCACCATAAACGACAATCGTTTCTCCTAATAAATCTTCTTCTGTTTTCGCAATTTCTGCTGCCTGTACAAAAGGCGAAAACTGTATCATTAATCCAAAAGCTACTATTCCTACGAGTAACAATTTACTAATTCGTTTCATCATCTAATCTCCTTTATTCCTTTAAGAATGGACATTTCCATATACATATTTTATGCTTTATACGGTAAAAATACAATGAACAATATTCGACACATATATAAAGCAGTAACTTTGCTTTAACCTATCTATTCCGTTTACAATATTACATAGATAAATAATCATATGCTTTTTTAGTATGTTAGGTATAAAATATACTAGCATACGTGCATGTACATTACATCTGTTTTTTAAAACATCATTTGAATAAATATATAGGAAGTGTGAAAGATTGGGAATAGTCGTTGTAGACGTTTGTAGTGTAAATCCAATTATGACATTAGATATTGAAACAATTATTGAATCAGAATATCCAGAAGTAGCTGTCATCGTAAATAGTTGCCTCTCTTTTTGTGGATTATGTGCAAATAGCCCATATGCTCAAGTAAACGGCAAACTCGTACACGGAAAAACAGCTGAACAATGTTTAAATAATATACGTACACAAATTGAAAAAGAACTAGAAATGTATGCATAATTTCTAGTTCTTTTTTATTTATAAACTTTTTTGTAAAATTTGTAGCACATCGTCTTTTTGAAGACGTCTAAAGTTCCCACAATTCGGAGCTGTCTCCATCGTTTTATGTGCAATTAAAGAAAATGTCTTATCATCGTGAATGTCATAATGCTCTAAAGATGAAGGAGCGCCCCATTCTTTCCATAAATTAGCTAATGATTCGATACCTTCTTGAGCAACTTGTTTATCTGACTTCCCACTAGGATCTACCCCAAAAACATTTACAGCAAATCGTTTAAACCTACTCACATTTTCATCGTCTAGTACATATTCCATCCATTTTGGAAATAAAATTGCCATACCCCCTCCATGTGGAATATCATGTACAGCTGAAAGTGCATGTTCGATATGGTGTGTACCCCAATCACCAATAAACCCCATATTCATTTGATCACTTAATGCGATGGAACTTGCATAAGCGATCGTTTCTCGATATGATTCATTGGACAAGTCTTGCAATAACTTCGTTCCTGTCGTGGCGACATTACGTAATGCCGCTTCCAAAAATTCGTCTTGTATATTCGTATTGTTTCCGTGATGAAAATAATGTTCTAATAAATGACTCATCGTATCCACAACACCGTTTATCGTATGTTTCTTCGGGACAGAAATCATTAATGTCGGGTCGACAATGGAAAATTTCGCTCGTGAAAACGAGGAAACAAATGCCCGTTTCTCTTTCGTTTCTTCATTTGAGATAACCGCACTCAAACTTAACTCAGCACCTGTACCTGCTAAAGTAACAATGGAACCATAAGGAATCCCATCAATCGCTCTCGTTTTTCTACAAATAATATTCCACACATCTGCTTCCGTCTTCGCTCCAACGACAATCGCCTTCGTGCAATCGATGACACTCCCACCACCAACTGCTAAGATAAAATCAATCTTCTCCCGTTTACAAATATCAATACCACGGCGAACCGTCGATAATTTAGGGTTGGATGCCACTCCCATTAATTCGACCCATTCCACATTCGCTTTCTTCAATTCATACGTAATTTTTTCATAAACTCCGTTTCGCTTAATACTTCCACCGCCATAAACGAGTAAAATCTTTCTGCCATACTTCCCTATTTCATTACTTAATTGATTAATTTGATCTTTTCCAAATAATAATTTCGTCGGGTTATAATACATAAATGGTTGCATCGTTTTTCACCTCTTTATTTGAATTTTCATTCTACTTTAGGGAAAAAAAAGGAGTAATATACATTACTCCTTCAAATACGCTACAGCATCAATTTCTACTAAAACATCTTTTGGCAAACGACTTACTTCTACTGTCGCTCTCGCCGGATATGGCTTGTTTAAATAACGACCATAAATTTCATTTACTGTACCAAAATTATTCATATCACTTAAATATATTGTAAATTTCGCAACTTGAGAGAAAGATGCTCCAGCCTCCAACAAAACTGTCCGTAAATTCTCCATTACTTGAATCGTTTGCTTCTCAATTCCGTCCACAACTTCTCCTGTTTCTGGATTTATACCGATGGCACCTGATGCATATAAGAAGTCACCTGCAACAATCGCTTGAGAATATGGTCCAATCGCTTCTGGTGCTTTATTTGTAAAAATTTCTTTCATCTCATTTCATCCTCTCTTTTTTACTATATTATTATCATAACAATTAATTCCCCGTATGAAAACCATTACATTGCTTCTTTTCGTTATTTTTGGAAATTTTTCTTTTGCTCTAATACGTCACGGACATAATAAATATCCCCATAACACGCATCGAATTTAGCCGCCTCTTTACGTAAACAAGAATAATGATTCGTATCATCTAGTTTTTCATACATTTCTTTTGAAAATTGAATCGCGATATCTAAATTATAATCCGTTTCATGTTCCTTTACATATGCAATAAACCCGAGGCCGAAATTATAGGACTGAACTGCTAACTCCAACTCACCATTCGCCCGTTCCAGCGCATGTGAAAAGTATTGGACCCCTTGTTCAATCGATTCGGTTCGGCTTTTGATACATCCAATTTCCCCACAATAACTTTCTGATGACTGCATCGGATCTTTTCCCCTTCCACCAGATTCTTGTAGCATCATTGCCAATAATACATCTACATATTCTTCTACACCATATTTTTTTGCATACTTTGTAACGGTTTTGCGTTCATTTTCTACATGATATATTTGTAAGTCTTCCACTAACTGCTTTTCATCTGAATGACGATCAACAAGTAAGGAAACTGTGACCAATATGCCACTTAACAATAATATAATTGATAAAACACTCCGCCCTGTTCTTTTTTGTTTCATCCTAAAAACCTCATCTTAAGATAATATTTCTTTTTTACGCCATTTTCCAAATTTATAATATAGAAAAGCTAATACACTACTGATCACAAAACTCGTTCCCATGCCAATGGCAATACCAACTTCATTATATTGTTGTGAGAAAAAATACGTTAACGGATACCTTAATATCCAAAAAGATATAATATTTAATATTAATACTTGATACATTGCTCCTGAAGCACGTACAACTCCATTTAAAACAAAATTAATGCCTAGAAATGGAAAACAAAATGCCATAATACGTAAATATGTTACCGCAAATTGTACCGCTTCTAATTCACGAATAAATAATTGTACGAAAAAAGGTGCAAACAATATAATAACAAGTCCAATCACACTCATACAAATAAAATTGTATAGCAAGCCATATGTTGCAATATTGTTGACTCGCTTCCAATTCTTCACACCCATATTTTGCCCAGCCATACTATTTACCGCCGTCCCAAGCGCTTGTGCCGGTATCATAATCATACTATCTAATCTTTGTGCAGCACCGAAGCCACCGACAACAGCGGAACCAAACGTCGTCACGACACTCATAATAGCAGCAGAACCAGCCGAAATAACAGACATTTGTAAGCCAGCAGGAATCCCTAATTTTAATATAAGCGACACTTCTTCTGCCGCTGGTATTTTGGGCATTTGAAAAGGGACTAACTTGCGTCGTATTACAAAAATAAACCCATATACAAAAGCAATCCCTTGAGATAGTATCGTTGCATATGCTGCCCCATCTACGCCTAAATTAAATCCTTCAATAAATAACGGATCAAAAACAATATTTAAGATGACAGCAATAAACACAAACCGTAATGGACTTTTACTATCTCCTACCGCACGTAAAATTGTACTTATAAAATTATAACCGAATAAAAAAAGTACCCCGATAAAATTAATTTGTAAATAGCGAGTTGCATACGGCATTAAGTTTTCTGGAGTACGTAATAGTTGTAACATTTGTTCGGCAAAAATAACCCCAATAATAGCCATGATGATGGATAGGAAAAGTAATGTAACGACGAATGCATTCACATATTTTTTTAATCCTTCTTCATCCCCACGTCCCTTTTGTTGGGACAAAATCGTTAAGGCAGCATTATTTAATCCAATGACAAATGATAATAGTGTAAAAACAATGACACCAGAAACAGCCACTGCCCCTAAAGCATCTGCACCAAGTAAATTACCAATCCATAAACTATCGACAACTTGATATGAAGTTTGTAATATATTCGCTAAAATAATCGGACCTGAAAAGAAAATTAATTGTTTAAAAATATTTCCTTTCGTAAAATCATACTGCCTTTGCAATGTATATCGACTCCTATCAACTTACTTTTTATTTTACCATACGATTTGTTTATTTGATTCAATGAATGTAAGTTTGAAAATTCTATATTTTCAATTAATTGTTTTTAGTATATAATAGTAGAAAATAGATTAGGGGGCTGATATTCATGATGGACCATTCATTAACCATTGGTGCTATGATGGAACGTGCTGAGAATTTTTTTCCGAAGAAGGAAGTTATCTCTCAAACACATGATAAAATTCATCGATTGACGTACAAAGAAATTGGAAAACGAACGCGAAGCTTAATGAGTGCATTAGATAAACTTGGCATTCAAAGAGGCGACCGTGTCGGTACGCTCGCGTGGAACACACACCGTCATTTAGAAATTTATTTTGCCGCACCAGGAATGGGAGCAGTGCTCCATACGATCAACATACGACTATCTCCCGAACATATTATTTATATCATCAATCATGCAGAAGACAAAATTATTTTTGTAGATGAAGATATTTTCCCTTTAATAAACCAACTCCATGAACACTTTACAACTGTAAAAAAATTCGTAGTGATGACAGACAAAGATACCTTACCTGAAACAACCTTAACAAATGTATATTCATATGAAGATTTAATTCGTGATGGGGATGAAACATACGAATTTTTAGAAGATATTGATGAACGTGACCCAGCTGGAATGTGCTACACTTCCGCAACGACCGGAAAACCGAAAGGGGTCATGTATACACACCGATCTATCGCATTACATAGCTATGCACTTGGGCTAGCAGATTCAGCGGCAGTATCGGAATCAGATGTTGCAATGCCTGTCGTACCACAATTCCACGTAAATGCTTGGGGAATGCCATTTGCATGTACTTGGTTTGGATCTACACAAGTAATGCCTGGACCTAGATTCACACCTGAACGATTGGCACGCTTTATTGATGAATATAAAGTAACGATTACAGCCGGCGTTCCAACAATCTGGCTCGGCTTATTAAAAGAAATCGACACAAATAACTATGACTTATCCAGTTTACGTGGTGTACTATGTGGTGGATCTGCTGCACCCATCGGCATGATTCGCGCTTTTGAACAGAAGCATCATATCCCATTCTTCCATGCTTATGGTGCAACAGAAACGACACCACTTGCTACATTTTCTCGACTAAAAAGTTATCAAGCAGACTTATCAATGGACGAAAAAATTCAAGAAAGAACACGTCAAGGTATATTAGCACCTGGTTTAGAAATGAAAGTTGTCGATGAAAATGGTGATATTCCTTGGGACAATGAAACGATGGGTGAATTGTTATTACGAGGTCCGTGGATTGCTAATGAATATTACAATGACGATCGAACAGAGAAATCATTCGTCAATGGTTGGTTTCATACCGGAGACGTTGTAACAGTAGACGAAGAAGGTACCATTAAAATTATCGACCGAACGAGTGACCTTATAAAAAGTGGCGGGGAATGGATTTCTTCTGTTGAACTTGAGAATGTACTAATGGCACATGAGGCTGTATTTGAGGCATGTGTTGTAGCTATACCAGACGAGAAATGGCAAGAGCGCCCTATTGCATGTGTGGTGTTACATGATGGCTATGATGGTAAGGTGACAAAGGAAGAGCTACTCGACTTTTTAAAGCCACAGTTTGCGAATTTTTGGATTCCTGATGATGTTATATTTGTCGAGGAAATACCTAAATCATCTGTCGGTAAGTTTTTAAAACGTGAATTACGTAAAATTGTTTTAACTTTCATGGAACAATAAATAAAAACCGAATGTTCGTTAAATGCTTCCTAATCAAAGCTAACGGACATTCGGTTCTGTTATGATACATATTGCTTTTTCCAACTTTTTCATTCATCCTATTCATTCTTATTGTTTGTTCCCAAAAATATAGTTCACTAAGTTATCCAATGTCGAAACATCACTCGTTATAAGGAACACTGGCATAATCATAATGACAAAGATCACAGCAACATATGATAGTACCCATTTCGAAAAACCACTCGCTACAGCTCTCATTTTTTTCTCCCCCTTCACTTTCTTGTGTTGATATTTTATAATATTCTGACTATTTATGCAAGTGTTTTTGTCTAATTTGTGAACTTTTTTAGGAAGAAAGTATGTACATATATATTTCAGGTTGCCATCACTCCCTTTTCCATTGCAAACAAAGGGCATTTCAGCCTATCCATCCAAACTCAACAAATATTTAAGCCAATGCAGAATGGCCGCGATAAAGCTTGAGCACGAGGCCAAAAAGACAAAAAACGTACAGAGAATTCTTCGGAAAAAAAGGCCTTAATAAACCTTCTGTAAGGCATGCTAATAACTTCACAATTTCCCGTGAAAAACTCTGTACATTTCTAACATAATTAATTTGTAATAGTGAATCGTTTTTTAACATTGTTTCAAGTTATGTCTGAAACATTCTCTGTTATATACTTAATAATTGTTTTATATCCTCTTCTGATAACGTAGAAAGCATCGACTCTCCTGGTTGGATCACTTGGTCAATCAACTCGCGTTTTTTCTGTTGCAATTCATAAATCTTTTCTTCAATTGTTCCTTCAGCAATTAAGCGAATGACTTGAACGACATTTTTTTGACCAAAACGATGGGCACGCCCTGCCGCCTGGTCTTCTACTGCCGGGTTCCACCACAAATCATACAATATGACCGTGTCTGCCCCTGTCAAATTCAATCCTGTTCCACCTGCACGTAACGAAATAAGAAATACACTATTTTCCCCTTCATTGAATGCCTCACTCATTTCTACACGTTTTTTCGCAGGTGTTTCACCATTGATATAAAAATAATTTATATGACGCTTCTCTAACTCTTTTCTTATAATGTCATGCATCGATGTAAATTGCGAAAAAATGAGCATCCGTTTATTATCCGCAATACTCTGCTCTATAATTTCTAGCAAACGCGTTAATTTTCCAGAGTTCCCTTCATAGTTTTCTAAAAACAATGCAGGATGACAGCAAAGTTGCCGTAGCCGAGTAATTCCAGCCAAAATTTTCATCCGATTCTTTTGGAAGCCTTCTCCAGCAATAGAGTCATGTGCATCACGTTGCACTTGTTGTAAATATCCAACATATAAATGTTTTTGTTCCTCGGTTAATTCGGAAATAGAGGTCGTTTCAATTTTATCTGGTAATTCCTTTAACACATCTTCTTTCACTCTTCGTAAAATAAACGGACGTGTTAAACTAGCAATTTTCTCATTCGATAGTTCACGAAAAGTCTTTAGCTTCGGCATAAGGCCCGGCAATACAACTTGGAAAATAGACCATAATTCGTCGATAGAGTTTTCAATTGGGGTGCCACTTAAGGCAAAACAATTACGCGCATTTATTTCACGTATCGCTTTTGCTGTTTTCGTTTCATAGTTTTTAATAAATTGTGCTTCATCTAATATTAATGTGTGAAAGAAACACCCTTTTAATAATTCAATATCTTGACGTGCAGTCCCATATGACATGACCCAAATATTTGCCTGTCCATGTAATTCCATCAATGTTGCCCTTTCATGCCTCGTTCCAGAAATAACCACCACATCTAAATGAGGTGCAAATTTCGTACACTCATGCTTCCAATTAAATACGACAGATGACGGTACAATAACTAAATGGGGGCTTTCGGATTGCTCAGACATTAAATAAGTAATCGTCTGAATCGTTTTTCCAAGACCCATATCATCCGCTAAAATACCACCTAAACGATATTCACTCAAAGACTTAAACCATTGATATCCAGCCTCTTGATAAGCACGCAACGTCGCATTCAATTGATCTGGGACCTCATAACTCGTCTGTTCTGGTGATCGCAATTGTTGTAATAATTTTCGAAACGATGGATCATAACTTTTCTTCAAATCGAGCAATTCATCTACTTGCATACTATGGTATGCCGGCAATTCAATCTTTCCATCATGTAGTTGCGTATCTTTAATATCCAACGTCGAAACAAGATTTTGAATCGATTCAAACTGTTCATTTTCCAACGACACAATGGTACCATTTCGCATACGGTAAAAACGTTTTTTCTCCATAACTGCTTGTAACATCGACGTTACTTCAGCTTCTTCGACTCCTGAAATGTCAAAACTTATTTCCAATAAATTTGTCGTTTCATCAATCCGAACAGCACTATTTGGAATCGGTTCAATTTCTGCCATCATCGCCTGAATATCTGCTGTTAAATATACTTCAACATATTCATCCAACTGTGGCAAAATCGTATATAAAAACTCATATACTTCTTCATCTTCATATAATTGGATGAACAATGTTTCTCCATTATATTTAAAGTTCGACTGTTCAATAAAATACATAATTTGTTCTTCTTTTTCCATATCACGAATAATAATCTTCTGGTGTTTTTTCTTCGTATGTTGAAAAGGATCTATTTTATGTGCACCATAATGGTATTCTAGCGCCCCTGTTATTTTCTCTCCATCCATCTCTAAATAAAACTTCGCGATCAGTGGAGCCTCCACAATATCACCCTGAATGGATTCATTCATTTCCACAGGAGTAATTTGTCTTATTTTCGGTAACGTTTCTGAAAAAAATGTGTCCTTTAACGACGATGGGATCGGCATTGCAAAGGAGCCTTTTTCTATACGGCCAAATTCATGCAGTAATTTTCGTTGCAATGGTCCTAAAAAGTAAAATGTTCCTCCTTGGTACAATGCATTGTACATCGTTAAATCATAAATCGGTGTCTCTTCATTTCCCTCTACATACAATGCTAAATTATCTTTATGATCTTTTATTGAAAATTGCAATGGTAACTTGTCTAACTCTATTTGTACAGACGTATATACTGCTTCGTTATTTGATTCTGTTAGGGACACTGTCCGTTTTTGTAATTTCTCAAGCAATAATTGTAAAATCGAAGGCGAAATGAGTAAATGACGACGGTCATAAGCATTTCCCGGGTCATAACGGCGATCCGTATATAAATCTCCTGTTTGAATAGACGATTGTAATAATTCAAAAATAGCGATATCTTGTTGTAAAAAATAATGATCTTCTGGACGAAAACTAAATTTTTTCGTAAAGAAATGCTCTTCCCCGTGCAACGAATGGTATAACAAATCACGAATTTGATGAACGACATACAAATGGTCTGTTCCCGTTTTTATTTGCAACCATATTTTTCCGGTATATTCCACATTTACTTCATACGCTACATTCATTGGCATTTTATCAATGACATATGATGTATCATGTAATTCGTATTGGGAAATGTTTTGAATAAAATGTTCTGCGGAAGAACGGTTCAGCGTTTTTACCGCTTCCTCTTCTCGATCACTTATTTCCAACAGAACAGCGACGATATGTTTACACGTATGATATACCGAAAAGCTCGGGCATTCACAATATGGCTTAATCGTCCCTTGATCAATTTTGTTCATATCCACTTCCACATAGTAAGAAGATGTTCCTTCTACTTCTGCAAACCAAGCATCACTATTTTTATTAAAACTTAACCCATGAACACGACCTAAATGATAATATTGTAAACCTCGCTCATAAATTTTAGGCGAAAACAATTGTTGAATATTCGAATGTGTTAATTTTTGTCCCATCCATATCTACCCTTTATCGTTAAATTCGATTCCTTAAGCTTTACGTGGATTACGTCTTCCTGAGAAAACTAAATACAAATAGTACATTAATGCAACAATCGCAGAAACTGCGGATACGATGTAAATATATTTATAACCGAATAAAAAGGCAATCTGACCGAACACTATCGCACCAATCCCTACACCTAAATCAAAGAAAGAGAAAAACGTTGCATTTGCCATCCCTTTTCGGTTCGCTTCGGCTTTATCAACTGCCCATGCTTGTAATGCAGGTTGAATCATTCCAAAACCAAATCCATATAAACTTCCTGCAACCATTAACGTTACTGTGTTCGGTAACCAGGCAAGCAATAACATCGCAGAAAACACGAGTAATACACCTGGCGGAATCACATATAAATCTCCTCTTTTATCATATATTTTCCCAGCAAAAATACGAGATAACATTAAAAATGCTGCATAAAAAATAAAATACATTTCAATGCCAGCCACACCCTTTTCCACGGCATGTAACGGAAGAAACGAAGCAATTCCACCGAATGTCAATGTAATAAAAAACAATATAATTGCTGGATTAATTGCCGACTTTTCTAATACATCAAAGCGGGCTACTTTAGTTCTATGAGGAGACTGTGCTACTTTTTTATATTTTATGTTCATCGATAACAATAATGCTATGACACCTAATGCAGCACTGCTTAAAAAGAGTGTTTTAAATGAAATAACACCTACTAATGAAAGGCCTAAAGCGGGGCCAAAAGCTAAAGCTAAATTACCAGAAAGACCATAATAGCCCATCCCTTCTCCACGTCTTTTTGGAGGTATTAAGTCTGTTGCAATCGTACCTGAGGCTGTCGTTGAAAATCCCCAACCGACTCCTTGTATGATACGCATGACGAATAACATTACCATACTTGTCATGAAGCCGAATGTCCCAACAGATATAATAAATAAAAGCAGACCAAATAAATAGACTCGGCCTCTTCCTTTCGTTTCTAATGCATGTCCTGCATACGGGCGAAACAAAAGTGCTGAAAATGTAAAAATACCAACGATTAATCCGACTAATTGATCTGAACCACCTAGTTCTTTTACGAAGATCGGTAATGTTGGTAACGTCATTTGAAACCCTAAAAAAATAAAAAAGTTCGCAAGCCAAATAAATGCGAAATCTTTCGTGAAAATCTTATCTTGATGATCATCTTGCATACATTATCTTCCTTTCCTTCTTAATAGTATACATGAAGGAAAAACCAATTTAAAGCTAATGATTTGGCTTCGTTTTTAATTAGTTTGCACATTCCCATTTAAAATATAAAAAAATGAGGTTTGGATAGAGGAGGGAATGATCGATACAGGCATAAATTAGCGAATGAATAAAGCGAATATACCTATATGTCGCGTTTATAATGTTCATTCATCCAATTCATCTTTCCCTATGATATTCCAACTAAATCCAAACCTCAGTATGATGTTGTTTCATTTTATAGATCGTCAAAACCGTTTAAATCACTTGTTTTCGTATATTGTCTTGATGTTTGTTCAAAGAAGTCCGTTTTTGTACCGTCAAAATTATCTACATAGGCACGAATCCATTTCATCGGGTTTTCCGTATACTCTGGATATAACTCACTTAACCCCATCATTCGTAACATCTTATTGGCACGATATTTCACATAGCCAGCCATTTCATCTAAATTAATACCGTCCACATCTTTTAATACATATGTCGACCATTCAATTTCTAATTCAACAGAGTCACGGAAGCTATCATATACCCATGTAATAAATTCTTCATTATTATGAGATGGGTTTTCCGTTAATGTTGCACGGAACATTTCAGAAATGAAGCGACCATGCTCTAATTCATCACGGTTAATATAACTTACCATAGTAGAGGTTCCAACCATTTTATTATGGCGTGCTAAATTATAAAAGAACGCGAATCCAGAATAGAAGAACATTCCTTCTAATAAAATCGTATAGACCATCGTTTTTAGGATGTTTTCAATCGTTGGCTCTTCGGCAAATTTATTGTAATGATGCATAATCTTTTCGTTTCGTTTTAATAAAACGGGATCTTTTCTTCCGAGTTCAAATGATTCATTTTGTTCTGCCAGCGAAACAACAGATGATAGTACATATGAATATGATTCGTTATGCACCGCCTCTTGTTGCGCGATGACTGCCATAATTGACTGGACAGATGGATCTGTTGCATATAATGAAAACAGTAAAGCGGTTCTCGTCTGTGGTGCATCTAATGTCGATAATAACCCGATAATTTTTAAATAAGCATCACGTTCCTCGTCTGTTAACGTAGGGAACTGCTTAATATCACTCGACATGTTCACCTCATCTGCCTGCCAATAGTTTCCGACTAATCGTTTATACATTTTATACCAATGTGGATACGCAATATCATTCCAATTTAAAATACCACTCGATTTTCCACCGAAAATCCCCGTCGATTTGTTCGGGTTACGCGGTTCTAATGTTTTTGCACGTTCAAGCAGTAATTCTGACATCTTCTAACACTCCTTCTAGCCAATTATCAATTAATACTTCTTGGGAGCCTCTTGGGGACTGTTCGATTTTCAAACCGTCCCACTTACTCTCATAAAATTTCACTAATTTATCAACAGCTCCACAAAACATAGCATCTCCGCCAAATTGTGTATCGCCTGAACCAAATACTGCTATATTATTCGGTTTATAGCCGACTTCTAATACAAAATCTTTCACTTCATCTGGTGTTCCACCCATATCCCACGTAAATGTGCCAAGGAATATATAATCGTACTCACTTAAGTCTGGTACATAATCAATGCCAATCGATAACATATCGACCTCTATTCCTTCACATACTAATTTCCGCTCAATATGTTCCGCAATCTCTTCTGTATTTCCGCTATAAGATAAATAAGCAATTAAAGTTCTCATGAATGACACCACTCACATTCTTCAATATCGTTCGCAGTAGATCGAACATAATACGATGTTTTTAACCCCTCTTTCCAAGCTTGTACGTGTAAATTTAATAAGACAGACGCACGAATCGTATTTGGTACATACATATTAAATGAAATACTTTGATCAATATGCTTTTGTCTTACTGCATTTTGCTTTACAGACCAACGCTGATCCACAATATATGCAGAACGACGATAAATGTTATACGTTCTGTGATCTAATGCTGGTGCTGTTACTGGAATTTTGAAGTCTTTTTTCTCCTCGTAATAGAACACTTGGAAAATCGGGTCAATACTCGCAGTGGACCCTGCAATCATCGCTGTCGATGAGTTCGGTGCTACTGCCATCAAATACCCATTACGAATTCCGTTTTCTTGTACTTCTTGTTGTAATGCTTCCCACTTTTCTCCTTCATATCCACGTGAAGTGAAATATTGTCCTGATTGCCATTTGCTTCCTTCAAAGAAACGGTAAGCGCCTTTTTCTTTACTTAATTCCATACTTGCTTGAATCGTTAAATAAGCAATCTGTTCATATAATTCATCCGTGTATGTTAATGCCTCTTCTGACTCCCATTCGATGCCTTTCAGTGCAAGCAAGTGATGCCAACCAAACGTTCCTAAACCTACCGCTCTATATTTCTGGTTCGTCAGTTGTGCTTGTAAAATTGGTAATGTGTTCATATCAATTACATTATCCAACATTCTTACTTGAATCGGAATGAGTCGCTCTAACACACCTTCTGGTACCGCACGACCTAAGTTAACAGAACTTAAGTTACAAACGACATAATCTCCAGTTTTATATTTCTTCACAATCACATCTTCATTTTCAACATACTCTTCTAAAAACTCTGTTGGTGATTGATTTTGGGTAATTTCTGTACAAAGGTTAGAACAATAGATAATACCAGCATGACTATTTGCATTCATACGGTTTACTTCATCACGGTAAAACATAAACGGTGTACCTGTTTCTAACTGAGAAATCATAATACGTTTCATGATATCAATTGCCGGTACTTTCTTTTTCGTTAAACGTTCATCGCGAATACATTCTTCATATTTCGCCCGCCACGTTCCAGCACCTTTTTCTTCATCATAAAAATCTTCCAAGCTATATCCCATCACTTGTCTTACTTCATGTGGATCAAATAAATACCAGTCACCACGTGCTTCTACTTGTTCCATAAAGTAATCTGGTAAACATACTCCAGGGAAAATATCGTGTGCTCGCATACGTGCATCCCCGTTATTTAATTTTAAATCTAAAAACGGTTCAATATCGATATGCCATACATCTAAATAAATCGCGATCGCACCTTTTCTCGTACCTAATTGGTCCACACTTACCGCCGTATTGTTTAACTGACGAATCCACGGCACGACACCACTCGACATTCCTTTAAATCCTTTAATTGCACTCCCACGGCCTCGGACTTTCCCCATATAGACACCAATTCCGCCACCGTTTTTCGATAATTGTGCTACATCTGTGTTCACATCGTAGATCGATTGTAAACTATCCTCGACTGTATCAATGAAACAGCTAGAAAGTTGTCCATGTGTTTTTCCTGCGTTGTTCATTGTCGGTGTTGCAACAGTCATATATAAATTACTTAAAGCCCAGTAAGCTTCTAAAATATAATCCATTCGCTTCTCGCTATTTTCATCTTGCATTAAATGCATTGCGATAATCATCCAACGTTCTTGAGGCAATTCAAAAACGTTTTTCTCATGGTCTGTCGCTAAATATCTTGTTGCTAACGTATAAATAGCTAAATAGTGAAATAAACTATCGCGCTCTTGTTCGATCTTGCTTCCTAAAAGGTCGATCTCTTCTTTTGTATATTTTTCTAATAATTTATTCGTATAAATGCCTTTATTCGTTAATTGATCAATTAATGTATAAAAATCTCCATATTTTTCAGCTGGGTCATATCCTCTGTTAGCTGCAGCTTGCTCATACAATTGTGCAGCATATAAACGACTGGCAAAGTATGTCCAATCCGGATTAGCTTCATCAATATTTTCTAATGCAATTTTAATCATCTCAATGTGAACATCTAATCCTGTCACATTCGCTGTTGCGTTTAACATCTTTTCTTTATACGGTGTGACATCTACATTTAAACCTTCTTGTGCCAACGTCATTAATGCTTCTACCTTGTTTTCTACCTCTAACATGCTCATCTATAAATCCCTCCTGAAAAATTATCCCCTATTATATATGTCGATCGCTTCGTTTCGTGTTCTCCTAATATGTATTTTTTATATTAAAAAAGCCGTTTATTCGCATGAGGAATAAACGGCCAAAAAGACAACAAAATATGCACTATTTCAATATCCATGCCGTTTCCAAAATCCCTCACCCCGGAGAAGTGAAACTAACGCGATTAGGCAGGTCTCCTGACTTATATGTATCTCCAGAACCCCTTCCTATATGTGTTGCCTTTTCTTAAAAAAACAACTACATACAGTGAGCATGTCCTTTCATAAAAATAACATAATTACAGTTGCGGGGGCAGTTCTAGCTTCTCACTAGATTCCCTTTTTAAGACTTTCATACGTCACCTTAATCACTATATATTGTGTATTCAATTTTATATATCATCTATATATTGTGTTTTAATCTTAACATATTCATTTTTATGATGCAATATATTTTTAACAATTTTAGCGAATATTGGTATAGCATGTTGACGGATTTGTAACACCGATTTAGTTTTGATATACTTCTAAACGCATAAAGAAGTCTTTTATAAATTGATAGAACAATTTTTCCGTCGGTAATAATTCACGTTCAGCAGGAATAATCGCCCCGACCGATCGTTTCAAACTAGGTTCTGTAATTGGAACTTTCACCGTAGCACGCGGCAAACAATCGACCAATGTTACTTCTGGAATTAATGTAACACCTAATCCCGCTGATACAAGCCCTTTTATCGCGTCTAAATCTTTTCCTTCAAAGGAAATTTTCGGTTGAAAGCCACGTTGTAAACATCCTTCCATAATAACGTCGTGTAATATAAACCCTTTTGGAAACATGACAAACGATTCATCGCGCAATTCGATTAATTTTAATGAAGACCTGTTTGCAAGAGAATGATTACTCGGTAATAAAGCGACAATATCTTCTGTAAAAAGTACTGTACTTTTCACCTTATCTTGGTCTTGTGGTAATGGTCCTAATAATGCAATATTAATTTCGCCCTTTTTCACCCAATCAAGTAGCTCACTATGTGTCCCTTGATTTAGCACAAATTTCACATCTGGATACTGTTTTCGAAAGTAAAAAATAGCAGTAGGTAATATATAAGAGGCTAAACTAGCCGCAAAGCCTATATGAATCGTTCCTTTTTTAGGATCGGTATATTCAATCACTTCTTGTCTTGCATCATCGATCACATTCATCGCTTTTTCCATATGTTCTAAAAAAACTTTCCCAATTCTCGTTAGTCGAACGGTTCTTCCTTCTCGAATAAATAAATCTACCCCAAGCTCTTCTTCTAAATTAAAAATTTGCCGACTTACTGCTGATTGTGCCACATGTAAAGCATCTGCAGCTTCTGTTACATGCTCACGTTTTGCAACTTCAATAAAATATTTTATTTGTCTTAACTCCATTTTTGTCACCTCGTATTTTTATTATCTCATAAAAGCATTAATAATATCTATTAATAGTATTGTTTAGATTGATACATGTATGATAAGTTATTAATAGAGGAAGTATATAGAATAGACGGAATAGAAAGAAATGGGAGGCGAGCATCATGACTCAACTAGAGCGCGTCATTTCAGCGGAAGAACAAGAAGTAATCAACTACATGGATGACCTTTACGAAAAAATAAAAGCGCGTGATCCACATGAGGTGGAGTTTTTACAAGCTACAAAAATGTTACTAAATTCTCTTGTGCCGGTGTTTGTGAAGAATCGCACATATATAGAAAAAAATATATTAGAACAATTAATTGAACCCGAAAGAATCATTACCTTTCGTGTTCCGTGGATAGATGATAACGGAAATACGCATGTGAATCGTGGGTATCGTGTACAATTTAACAGTGCACTCGGCCCATATAAAGGAGGGATTCGTTTCCATCCGAGTGTGAATTTAAGTGTCATGAAGTTTTTATCCTTAACACAAATTTTCAAAAACTCTTTAACTGGTCAACCAATTGGTGGCGGAAAAGGTGGAGCAGACTTCGATCCAAAAGGAAAGTCTGACAACGAAATTATGCGTTTCTGTCAAAGTTTTATGACAGAATTATATCGCCATATCGGCCCGGACACAGATGTACCAGCAGGAGATATTGGTGTTGGAAAACGTGAAGTTGGTTATATGTTTGGTCAATATAAACGTATCCAAGGCGCGTACCATGCAGGCGTATTAACAGGAAAAGGGTTAAACTATGGTGGTAGTTTAGGGCGTACAGAAGCTACAGGATACGGCACGATTTATTTCGTGCAAGAAATGTTGAAAGATAAACGGGAAGATTTTAAAAATAAAACTGTTATCACATCTGGGTCTGGAAATGTTGCTATTTATGCAATGGAAAAAGCAATTAAATTAGGAGCAAAAGTTGTCGCTTGTAGTGATTCAGGTGGATATGTGTACGACCGTAACGGTTTAAGTCTACAGACGATTAAACGAATTAAATTTTCGGAAGGAGCACGTATTTCCGAGTATGTCAAAACACACCCTGAAGCAGAATACTTTGATGACGGGTCTAAAATTTGGTCGATTCCATGTGATATTGCACTTCCTTGTGCGACACAAAATGAAATCGATGAAGAATCTGCAAAAATGTTAGTAAAAAATGGCGTACAAGTTGTGGCAGAAGGAGCAAACATGCCTTGTTCCATCGAAGCAATCGATATCTTTTTAGAAAATGATATTATGTTCGGTCCTGCTCAAGCAGTAAATGCAGGTGGTGTCGCTTGTTCTTCATTAGAAATGGCGCAAAATAGCCAAAGACTAAGTTGGACTGTTGAACAAGTAGATGAACAACTACAACAAATTATGAAAACTATCTATTCAAACTGCAAACGTGCTTCGAATAAATATGATCATCCGGGAAATTTAGTTGTCGGAGCAAATATCGCAGGATTTACAAAAGTAGCAGACACAATGATAGAGCAAGGAGTCATTTAAGACAGGACGACGAAATAAAATTGTTTCGTCGTTTTTTCTTTGCTACGATATGAATAAGAGCATGATGGAGGGGATATGATTGGATAAACTAACAGAAATGCTAAAAGAATCTTCTAACACCATTATTTTCACTGGTGCTGGAATGTCAACAGAAAGTGGCTTACCAGACTTTCGTTCCAAAGATCGGGGATTATGGGAGAAATTCAATCCGAGTGAATTAGCAAACGTACATGCATTAGTACATAACACAGAAGAATTTACGGAGTTTTATCAATTTAGACTATCAGAAATTAATAAATATGAAGCACATAAGGGACATCATATATTAGCAGACTGGGAAAAATCCGGTCGTATTAAAGGGATCATCACACAAAATGTTGATGCCTTTCATTCTGATGCCGGAAACGAAAATGTCATGGAATTACATGGATCTTTTCGCGTATTCTATTGCCATACGTGTAAAAAAGAATATGCAAGAGATGTTTATTTAAAAGGGACATCTACATGTGATTGTGGTGGCACGATTCGTCCAGGGATCGTATTATTTGGCGAAAATTTACCGGAAGATACGTTTCGACGTGCTGAAATTGAAGCAAAAAATGCTGATTTATTTATCGTATTAGGGTCTTCCTTATCTGTTTCACCAGCAAATATGTTTCCATTAATCGCAAAAGAGCATGGTTCAAAGCTTGTCATTGTAAATCGTGAACCGACAGAATATGATCGTTTTGCAGATGTCGTTATCCAAGATAAAAGTATTAAAGAAGTGTTGATAGAAATAGATCAGCAGTTATAGCTATCTTTTAATGTTATATAAAAAGGTAATGAGTGTCTTATAGAAAGATACCCATTACCCTTTTATTTATCCCAAATTAATATTTGGTGGTTCTTTTATTTCATCAATAACATGGTCTTCTTTTACCCGTACTTGGTGGCTTTCTCCACCACATACGAACTTAAACATGCCATTATTAAAGTCCGTTCCAATTTCTTTATAGAAAACACCTTCAAACAAATTCGCCTTTGATTTTGTAAACGATAAGACAAATCCTTGCTCGTCCTTTTGTAAGAAACCACGAATACCTTTTTCATACATCGCTTCGTCCGCCACTTTTAACGCACGATCTACTGAAACGATATGAAGATCAACAAAAACTAGTTCCCGTAATAATACGTTGACAAATGAACCTTTCGTAATTTCTTCCCAACGGTTTTGCGGCATTTCCCCAATAATTACCTGGGTAATATTATATTTATAACAAATCTCTTTAATTGCCTTTACAATCGGTCGTGTTTCATTATCTTTTAAAATAAACTTCTCTGCACCTAACTCTTTTGATAATGCTTGCCATTGTTCAATATAACTAGCCTTTTCAGCATCAAATTCATCTGATGCCAGTCGGTCAACGGTTAATACATAGAAAGGACTATCCGACATTTGGGACAATTCGTACCCACGCCTAATTAATCTTTCACCATTAGGACCGTAATATACACAAACTAAAATTCGCTCATCCATATGGCTTTTAATATTACCCAAGAGACGACACCCTTTCTTTTCTCCAATAATATGAATCAATAATTTATAGCAACATATTATACGACATATCGTACATTTTTTCTATCATAACATATTATTTTCTTTTAAACCTTTATTTCTCGATAAATTTTTCGCTCCGATACGTGATAAAACATATATTTTAGTATATAATTAACAAGAAATATTTAATTTACCTCAATCTTATACTACAAAGGAGGAAAACAATTGCTTCCAATACATTTAGCGATTATTTTTCCCTTTTTAACAGCTCTTATCATTTTACTGTTTCTAAGGCGATTTAAAAAAATTCATCTTGGTTGGCTCGTATTAATCGTTCCCACCATTTTATTCATTCAATTAAGTACATATATCCCCAAAATTGCTTCTGGACAAACTTTCCGGAATGAAATGTCATGGATACCAACATTTGATATTAATTTTTTGACAAATATGGATGGGCTTAGCCTCATATTCGGTCTATTAATAACAGGAATTGGTACACTTGTCATTTTGTATTCGATATATTACTTGGCGACAGATCCAAATGTCGTACAGTTTTATATTTACCTACTATTATTTATGGGAAGTATGCTTGGTGTTGTCTTTTCAGACCATTTAATGGTGTTGTATGTGTTTTGGGAATTAACGAGTATCTCATCCTTTTTACTAATTGCTTATTGGTATCAACGTAAAGGGTCTCGTTACGGTGCAAAAAAAGCGCTACATATTACCGTTATCGGCGGGTTCTTTATGCTCGTCGGGTTCCTAATGTTACACCATCTTACTGGTACATTCCAAATTAGCGAAATGATCACGCAAGCCGATACGTGGAAAAACGACCCATTACTTACATGGATCATCGTTTTCGTTTTAATCGGTGCATTTACCAAGTCAGCACAATTTCCATTCCACATTTGGTTACCGGATGCAATGGAGGCTCCAACACCGATCAGTGCTTATTTACACTCAGCAACAATGGTAAAAGCCGGAATATATATCGTTGCCCGCTTTACCCCTATATTCGGTGGGGAGACGATTTGGTTTTTACTCGTGAGCATTATCGGTTTACTTACATTATTCTGGGGTGCGTTCACAGCAATACGCCAAACAGATTTAAAAGCATTGCTCGCATATTCAACCGTCAGTCAACTCGGATTAATTATGACACTATTTGGTGTCGGATCTTTATCTTTTCATCCACAATTTTCACTAGAAGGTACTTTATATACACAGGCAATTTTTGCGGCATTATTTCATTTAATGAACCACTCTACATTTAAAGGTGCATTATTTATGATTGTTGGAATTATTGACTATCAAATTGGAACACGTGATTTACGACGTTTAGGTGGACTAGCATCCTTCATGCCAATTTCATTTACTATCGCAATGATTGGTAGCTTTTCAATGGCTGGGCTACCACCATTTAACGGTTTTTTAAGTAAGGAAATGTTTTTCACATCGATGCTTCAATTAAAAGAAATGAATATTGCATCTATTACATCCTTACAAACGATGGCAACATTTTTCCCAATTATCGCTTGGTTAGCGAGCGTCTTTACGTTCATTTACTGTATGATGATTGTTTTTCAAACGTTCTTTGGACCATTTAAAATCCAAAATGAAGAAGAAGCAAAAGAACCTTCATTTGGGATGCTTATCCCACCGATCATTTTAGGCTCACTTGTCGTATTCGTATTTTTCTTCCCAAACATATTAGGGGACCATATTATTAAACCTGCTATTTACAGCATTTATCCAAATGTGACAGCTGATATGATTGGCTCCATCTCACAATGGCATGGATTTAATACAGAATTAAAAATGACGATTGGCATTATTGTACTAGGAACGATCATTTATGTTTATTTAACTTATTTCAAAAAAGTGTACATTGTATTTCCACGCGCATTGTCGTTTGATGCGTTATACAACAATACATTAGATAAATTAGATATATATGCAAATAAAATAACGAACTTCTATATGACAGGTTATTTGCGTGATTATATCGCATTTATCTTCAGTTTTTTCACTGTCTTATTATTAGGAGTATTCTTTTACGTAGACGCATTCGCCTTTTCAATCGAAGGAGATGCTACCATTAATATATTTGCTTGGATTTTAGTCGGATCGATTATTATAGCTGGTATGACTATTTTATTTGCATCATCAAGAATGACAGCAATTATCGTCAATGGGTATATCGGTTTTGCTATTGCGATGTTTTTCGTTTTATTTAGAGCACCAGATTTAGCTTTAACCCAACTCGTCGTAGAGACAGTTACGACAGCGTTATTTTTACTTTGCTTCTATTTCCTTCCTGAGTGGGAAAAGGAAAAACCAGCTCGTAAAACGAAAATCACGAATATTATTATTGCCATTTCTGTCGGGGTAACCTTTACGCTCATTGCCCTTTCTGTTAAAAGTGGCCGATTATTTGAATCTATTTCCACTTACTTCGAGAAATCTGAAGAATTAACAGGTGCTAAAAACATTGTAAATACTGTACTTGGAGATTTTCGTGCATTTGATACAATGTTGGAAGTCATCGTATTATTTATCGCCGGAATTGGTGTGTATACATTGATTAAATATAAAGATAAAGTGGAGGTGAAGCATGATGAAAACGAATGATGTCATATTACAATCTGTCACCAAAGTGGTTGTCTTTATTATTTTGACTTTAGCGATTTATTTGTTTTTCTCTGGTCATGATGCACCTGGTGGGGGGTTCGTTGCAGGCCTTGCGTTGGCATCTAGCTTCGTCCTTATGCTATTAGCTTTTGATATGGAAACTGTGCAAAAAGGCATTCCCGTTAATTTCCGCATATTAGGTGCCGTTGGTGCCATGTTTGTACTCATTGATGGGGTTGGTGCTGTCGTATTCGGTAAACCATTTTTAACGCAAGCATTTAAAGAAATAGAAATACCTTTTTTCGGACCAATTGAAATATCAACGGTGACACTTTTTGAAACAGGTGTTTCCCTTGCAGTTGTCGGCGTTGTCGTAACGATTATTTTATCTATTAGTGAGGACGTGTAAGTAATGGAAACAGTCATTATTATCCTATCTGGTATATTAGTTACCATTGCAACCTATTTACTTTTATCTAAAAATTTAATTAAAGTTATTTTAGGAACAGCTGTCCTAACTCATGCAGTTCATTTACTCATTATGGCAATGGGTGGCTTTTACGGAAGTAGTGTGCCAATTATCGGAGAAAACAGCGAAGAATATGCAGATGCATTACCACAAGCACTTATTTTAACGTCCATCGTTATTAGCTTTGCGGTAACCGCCTTTTTTCTAGTCCTTGCATACCAAGTATATAAACGGACAAAGACGACAGATTTAAAGCAGTTACGGGGGTTCCGCCATGAATAATATTATTGTATTTCCTATGGTGTTACCACTCATCACTGGAGTATTACTCATATTTTTTACACCATATATTAAATTGCAACGAGGATTCACACTCTTTTCATTAATCATCAATGCAATCATTAGCTTTATCATGTTACAAACGATTCAAATGGAAGGTATTTTGACCCTCCATTTCGGAGGATGGTTGCCACCATTTGGTATTTCCTTTGTGGCAGATTCTTTTGCTACTTTACTCGTTTTAACGACGAATATCGTTAGTATCTTTTGTGTGATGTATGCTTTTTTCACAATAGGAAAAGAGCGAGAGAAACTATATTTTTATCCTTTCGTTTTATTTTTGATTGCAGGTGTCAATGGTTCTTTCTTAACAGGGGACTTATTCAACTTATTCGTTACTTTTGAAGTGATGTTACTCGCATCTTATGCATTAATAACATTAGGAGGAACGAAAGCACAATTACGTGAATCGATTAAATATATTACTATTAATGTCGTTTCATCTTCGTTATTCCTTATAGCAATTGCGTATTTATATGGTGTATTAGGTACTTTAAACTTAGCCCATTTATCAGAGCGAATTCAAGAAGTAGGCCAAACACCAATCTTAACTGTTATTAGCTTAGTCTTTTTAATTGTTTTCAGCTTAAAAAGTGGACTCCTTTTATACCAATGGTTACCTGGGTCATATAGTAAACCACCAACAGCAATCGCTGCATTGTTCGGAGCATTGCTAACGAAGGTCGGGATTTACGCCTTATTTCGAACGTTCACATTGCTCTTTTACCACGAACAACAAATTACACATACAATCATTGGTATAATGGCTGCATTAACATTAATTGGTGGGTCTATCGGAGCTCTCGCTTATACGAATATTCGCCAAATCGTTTCGTATAACGTTGTCATTACGGTCGGATTCATTTTAGTTGGACTTGCAGTTATGCATACATCTGCAATAGAAGGTGCTGTATTTTATATGATGCACGATATGATCGTGAAAGCTTTACTATTTTTACTAGCGGGATCGATGATTTATTTAACGAAATCAGAACGTATGGATGAGATGAGTGGTCTGATTCGAAACTATCCCGCATTAGGTTGGATGTTCTTTATCGTCGTCCTATCGTTAACAGGAATCCCACCTTTAAGCGGATTTTTAGGTAAAGTATTGCTCGGTCAAGGTGCCATTGCAGCAGGTTCTTACGTTTTATTAGGACTTAGTTTTGCATCAGGTTTTATCGTTCTATATTCTTTATTACGTATTTTCATGAGTTGTTTTTGGGGGGAGACAATTATTAGTGAGGAAGAGGAAATTCCTTTACGAAAAGGGGTATTATTTCCAATGAGCTTACTAGTATGTTGTACATTCTTACTTGGACTAGGTTCAGAAGCAGTAGCTGTATATATCGTTGATGCAGCAGAAACATTGATGAACCCGTCTATATATATTGATGCAGTATTATACAATCATTAATTAGGGGGTGAAATGATGGCAGCACAATTTTTATTAAACTTATTTATCGCTTTATTATGGGTACTCTTAAAAGATGAAGATGTGCTAAGATGGCAAACGATCGTCGTCGGGTTTATCGTTGGTAGTGTCATTATTTATATGATGCGGCGCTTCTTTGGTGGTCGTTTCTATTTACATCGTTTCCTCTCTATTATAAAGCTAATTTTAATCTTTATATCTGAGACAATTCAATCCACTATCGTCGTAATCAAACATATTATTACACCTAAAATTAATATTGAACCTGGGATTTTTTCTTATAAAACGATTCTTCATAGTGAATGGGAAGTAACGACATTAGCGTTATTGCTTACATTAACTCCAGGGTCTGTCGTTATGGAAGTAAATGAGGAAGGAAATGTCTTTTACATTCATGCGATGGATATAAATCGATATAAAAGCGACTTAGAAAAATCACTAAAAACATTTGAAAAAGCGATCATGGAGGTGACGAGATAATGATAGAGTGGATGTTAATGGCTTCATTTGTCTTGTTTGGGATTGCAATTTTTATTACGTTCATTCGAATTATTATCGGCCCAACATTCCCTGATCGTGTCATTGCAATGGATGTCGTTGGGGGAAATTTAATTTCCTCGATTGCTATCGTCTCCATCATTTTTAATACGAAAGCTTTTTATGATGTCATCCTCGTTTTAGGAATACTTGCATTTATTAGTACGATCTCCTTTTCTAAGTTTTTAGAAAGGGGTGCGATCATTGAGCGTAAACGAGATATTTGAGTTTGTTGCTGCTAGTTTAATTTTATTAGGTAGTATCATTAGTGTAATCAGTGCTATTGGCATCATTCGATTTCGTGATGTATATTCCCGTGCACATGCTGCAACGAAAACGACAACGGTTGCTATTTTAACGACATTGATTGGTGTCTTTTTATTCGTCTGGAACCATGACGGGGTTATCAGTGTCCGTCTTATGCTTGGGATTGTGTTCGTCTTTATTACGGCACCTGTATCAGGACACCTCGTTTTACGAGCAAGTTATCGTGCAAACGTGAAAATGACGGATGAAACGGTCGAAGATGAATTAAAAGTAGCTTATGAAAAAAGGTTACAAGAGGAAGCGAAAAAAGAAAGCGACTAATTGGAATGAACCAATTAGTCGGCTTTTTTATTTGCTTAATTGTTTACTTCGTAACTGACCACATGCTGCATCAATATCTGTTCCTTGTTCCAAACGAACCCCACAGTTGATACCTTTTGATTTTAAAATTTCTTCAAATTTCTGGATGTTTTCATTTGAACTTCTCTCATATTGAATATGCTCACTTACAGGATTATATGGGATTAAGTTCACATAGGATAAATGACGCTTATTACGTAATAATGCTGCAAGTTCATATGCATGTTCAGGTTGATCATTGACACCATTTAACATAATATATTCAAACGTAATTCGACGATTTAATTTTTCTAAATAATAATCGATTGCTTTCATTAATTTTTCAATCGGAAAGGCACGATTAATTTTCATAATGCTCGTACGCAGTTCATCATTCGGTGCGTGCAAGGAGATAGCTAAATTCACCTGAATACCAAGATCTGCATATTCATAAATCTTATGTGCTAATCCACTTGTAGAAACGGTAATATGACGCGCACCAATCGAAAGCCCTTTTTGATCATTCACGATAGTAAGGAAATTCACTAAATTATCGAAGTTATCGAATGGTTCTCCAATCCCCATGACAACGATATGACTGACACGCTCTTCTTTTCCTCGCTTATCTAGTAACTTTTGAACGTTCACGATTTGCTCCACGATTTCACCTGCAACTAAATCACGGCTTTTCGATAAAATACCACTAGCACAAAATGTACAACCAATATTACAACCGACTTGTGTCGTGACACAAACCGAATAACCGTAATAATGTTTCATTAACACGGTTTCAATTAAATTACCATCTTTTAATTTAAATAAAAATTTAATCGTACCGTCTGCAGACTCTTGCACTAACTCTTCTTCCATGGAATGAATGACAAAATTATCTTCTAATAGTTGTCTACATTCCTTATTTACGTTTCCCATTTCTGAGAATGCTTCGATCCGTTTTTTATATAACCAGTCCCACACTTGGGCACCTCTAAATTTCTTTTCTCCATGTTCCACTAACCAGTCTGTCAACTCTTCAAAAGTGAGACTATAAATTGATTTCTTCATGATTACCCTCTTTTTCGTATCTTATTCTTTCCTATCATAGCACAATTCAAATGAAGATGAAATGAAGGAAATTGGAAATATCATATGTAAACGTTCGCTTTTAAAATTAGAGTACATATTGCTCGTACGGCCTGAATCCATCATGTTTGATTCCTTCATAGTTTCTTTTATATCTTCCCATAAAAAAAGCATTGAACAGATCATGCAGTATGTATACCGCTTCGTTCAATGCAATGTGTTATTCTGTTGTTTCTTCTACTTCTTCAATCAATGATTCGTCAATCGTATAATTTGGTTCAATTAATAATTCAACTCGTCTATTTTGCGCACGGTTTTCATCAGACGTATTCGGAACAGTCGGTTGATGTTCTCCATACCCACGTGCACTAAAGTATTTAGGATCAATATCCGTTTCTTCTAATAACAAATACATAAACTGAATAGCCCGCATCGAGCTCAATTCCCAATTCGACGCAAATTGCTCATTATGCATTGGACGGTCATCTGCATGGCCATTAATGACGATTTCATGCGGGGGCTCCGTTTCTAAAATAGGAGAAATTTCCTTAGCAATCTTTTTCCCACTAGACTTCACCTGTGCACTACCAGAATCAAAAGTAATATCTGTTCGAATGGTAATATACAAACCTTCTGCCGTTAGTTTCGTTCCAATTACATCTATTAAATCATTATCTTTAATATAGGCATCCATATTTTGTTGTATATCTCGTAAATACTCATATTCTGCTTGTTGTTCAGATGTATCCGCATCCTCTTCCTCTGCTACTTCATTTTCATCTTTCGATTCTTTTTCTGGAATGATAGAAGTATTATTATCTAATATTCCTTCTCCACTCGTAAATTCCGACTCGAAAAAAGAGGCTAATTGTTTAAACTTTTTTGCATCTACTTCACTCATCGCGAATAGAACAATAAATAACGCAAGGAGCAATGTTAACATATCGGCATACGGGAGGAGCCACGATTCATCCGTTTTTTCTTCTTGTTTATCCTTCCGTTTCCACTTCACTTTCTTTCACCTTGCTTTCCAAATATTGTTCTAAAGCAATTATTTCTTTCGCCGATAAAAATGAACTTAATTTATCTTTAATTACAGCAGGCGATTCTCCAGCAGTAATCGCAAGAATCCCTTCGACCATAATTTCTTTCATTAGCACTTCACGCTTTGATTTTTCACGAAGTTTATTTGCAAAAGGGTGCCATAATACATACCCGGTAAAAATACCGAATAATGTCGCGATAAACGCAGCCGAAATAGCTGCTCCAAGTACATCCATATTATCCATACTACCTAACGCTGCAATCAATCCGACAACCGCACCTAATACCCCTAATGTTGGCGCATATGTTCCCGCTTGTGTAAAGACCGCCACACCTTCTTCATGTCGCCTTTCCATCGCGACAATTTTTCCCATTAACACAGCTTCGATAAAATCAGGTGTTTGTCCATCTGTAGCCATTTGTATACCAGACTGTAAAAAAGGATCTTCAATCTGATCTATCTCTTTTTCCAAAGATAAAATTCCTTCTCGTCTTGTCACTTCCGCCCAATTTGTGAATGTTAAAATTAATTCCTTTTCATCATATTTTTGCTGCTCTAAAAATAAAATTTTAAATAAACTCGGGATATTTTTAATAACACGAGTTGGAAACGCTATAAGTACAGCTGCAATCGTCCCAAAAATAATGATTAAAAATGCAGCAGGATTTAATAAAGCCTCAAAAGAAATTCCTTTTAAAATCATTCCAACCCCGATAGCAATAACTCCTAATATGACACCTATGACTGATGTTCTATCCATTACATTACCTCCTACTTCCACCAAAAAAGGCTCCATTATTTATATCGTCTTATATTAAAAAACATGAAGTACCTTTTTACTATTCTTCACGAAAAATGATGAATAAGGTAAAATAGATATACAACAAAAAAGAAATGAGGCTATGTATGAGTACAATTGCAAAAAAACAACAACATGTCGGGCAGGCAGACAATGCTACTGTCTACTCTATCTTATTTTTAATTAGTCTTTGTCATTTATTAAATGATTCATTACAGGCTGTTATCCCAGCAATGTTTCCTATTTTGGAAAAATCATTAGGTCTCACCTTTACACAACTAGGATTAATTGCCTTTACATTAAATATGGTCGCTTCTGTCATGCAACCGATGATCGGAATGTATACGGACAAAAATCCGTTACCTTATGCACTTCCGATCGGCTTAACGAGTAGTATGCTCGGTATGTTAGGACTGGCACTCGCACCAAACTTCATTACGATCCTTGTTAGTGTTATTTTCATTGGCATTGGTTCTGCAACGTTTCATCCGGAAGGTTCCAGAGTAGCATATTTAGCAGCAGGACCACGAAGAGGGCTCGCACAAGGTATTTTCCAAGTAGGAGGAAATGCCGGGCAAGCATTAGCACCATTAATTACAGCATTAATCCTCGTTCCTTTAGGTCAATTCGGATCCATTTGGTTTACATTTATTGCAGCGATGGCAGTCATTATTTTATATTATGTCGCAACATGGTATAAGAAACAGTTATCCAAAATAGCTGAGCGTAAAGCGACATCTCGTACAGTCGAAAGAAAGGCACCAAAAAAAGCATTGCGAAACGCTATTATCGTCTTAGTTTTTATTGTGTTTGCTCGCTCATGGTACCATAATGCAATGGCAAACTTTTACATATTTTACGCAATGGATAGTTATCATTTATCGATTGCAAAAGGACAATTATATATTTTTACTTTTTTGTTTATGGGAGCAATTGGGACATTTTTAGGTGGACCTTTATCAGATCGATTCGGGAAGAAAACAGTCATCCTGCTTTCTTTTTTAATTCCAGCGCCACTCGCCTTACTAATGCCAATGGTGAACAATGTTTTAGCTATTATTTTTCTAGCGATTATCGGTCTTGCACTCATGTCGAGCTTTTCTGTTGCCGTCGTCTATGCGCAAGAACTTGTTCCTGGTAAAGTTGGTACGATGTCCGGTCTTATCGTTGGATTAGCTTTTGGAATGGGAGCGATTGGTTCAATCGTATTCGGTTCTACGATTGATTCCATCGGATTACAACCGACGATGTGGATTGTTGCCACCTTACCTATTTTAGGTATTTTTGCCTTCCTATTACCAAATGATGCAAAAATTCGTGCATGGTACAGGGCGTAGTATTCAGAACATTTCCTTTATTTGTTTTAGTCAATTATTAAAGTAATATTTTCTAGTTTTTTTACTAGTTATTTGGTACGCTTAATAATAGATAATGTAAAAGTGCGAGACATCGATAGTGGGGGTATAAATATGAAAAATTTAGTTATTTTAGGTGGAGGCTATGGTGGTTTAAAAGTTTTAACTGGGTTAATTAATGCTAACCTACCTGACGACGTTCAAATTGTACTTGTCGACAAAAATCCATACCATTCGTATAAAACGGAATTCCATACAATTGTTGCAGGAACTGCAGCAGATACGGATGTACGAACAGCTTATCCAACAAATGACCGTGTGCACTATGAATTTGGAACGGTTCGAAAAATCGACCTAGAAACAAAGGAAATTTATTTTAGTGATAAAAGTAAAGTATTACCGTATGACTATCTAGTACTATCATTAGGTTGTGAGGATGCGTATCACGGTATTGAAGGAGCAGAAAAGTATACGGAAAGTGTACAAAGCTTCTCTCGTGCTAGAAAAGCAGGGGTTGCCGTTGGAAACTTAAAAGCATATGGAAAAGTTTCCATCGTTGGAGCCGGGTTAAGTGGAATTGAAGTTGCTGCAGAAATTCGCGAGAGTCGCCCAGATTTAAATATTCGTTTATTAGACCGTGGTGGATCTGTTTTAAAAGCATTCGATCCAAAAATTCAAGCATATGTGGCAGACTGGTTTATAAAAAATGATGTCGAAGTACTCCACCATTCCGTTGTAGAATATGTTGAAAAAGATGGAGTATGTAATAACGGTATTTGTTATGTGAACGATGTAACTGTTTGGACTGCCGGAGTACAACCTCACTCTATCGTTCGTGCACTGCCGTTTGAAAAAGATCGTTTTAATAAAGTGATGACGAATGAATTTTATCAAGTGCCAAACAACGAACATATTTATGTAATAGGGGATAATGTTTCATCGACTCACTCCCCAAGTGGACAACTTGCAGGGTTACAAGGTGAACAAGTTGCTGCCATTTTAGCAGATGTCGTCAATGGACGTACACCGAAGAAACCGAAGGAAATTAAATTACGTGGAACATTAGGTTCTTTAGGGAAATCAGATGGATTTGGTAGCATGTTCCAACAATCATTAACAGGACTTGTGCCACGTTTAACAAAATCAGGAATTTTATGGTTACAAAAACGTCACTAATAAATGAACGGGATTTCAGTATGTACTGGAATCCCGTTTTATTATTGAAAAATACATTGTCTACATCATAAAATGAATTAAATATGGGGTAATAATCGAAACGAATACAGCACTTAAAATCATCGCAATAGTACTAATGGAACCTTCTAACTGTCCGTTTTCTAATGCCTTAGATGTTCCAATTGCATGTGATGCGGAACCATACCCAACACCACGACCAATCGTCTCTTTTAAACCGAACCATTTAAAGACATAGGTTCCAAACATAGCACCAGCAATTCCCGCGACCATTACAAATACTGCTGATAGTGTGTCAATGCCGCCTAACGATTCACTTATATCCATGGCAACCGGTGTCGTAACAGACTTTGGTGTAATCGAAAAAACTAATTCTTCCTCAAATCGAACGAGCTTTGCCAACCACACGCCTGAAACAATTCCTACGACCGCACCAATGAACGTACCGACTAACATCGGAAAAGCTAATTCCTTTAACACATCTTTATTTTGATATAGCGGATAAGCAAGTGCCACAACTGCAGGACCTAAAAAGCAATTGATCCACTCTCCACCAATCATATATGTATCATAAGATATATTCGTCACAATTAAAAAAATAACGATGATAAATGTCGATACAGCTACCGGTAATAGAAGGGGTGTATAGACACGTTTATAAAGCCATCTTGAAAACAAATAGGCAATGACCGTTCCAATAATAACGATGAGTGCGATCATTATATCATTCATGACTTTCCACTCCCTTTTTCGCCAATTTTTCACTTACAAAGCCAGATACGCCCATTACTAAAATCGAGCTAATAATCGTAATGACAAGTAATAAAACTCCTTTTCCAGCAAATAATTTATAATAGTTTAGCAAACCTACTGTTGCCGGAATAAAAAATAGCGCTAAATGGGTAACCATGACACTCGCACCAGCGGAGATCCAATTCACTTTTACAATGCCAGTTATTAAACATAGAAACATTAATACGAGTCCAATGACACTGCCTGGAATGAATAATCCAAAAGATTGTTGGATGAACACACCGATGTAATAAAAACAAAATAATAGAGCAATTTGTGATATGATTTTTAATAACTTCATTTTTCTACCCCGCCATTCTCTCTTTATTTATAGCAGTGCTTCTTTCAAATCTACTTTGAATCTCTACATAATAAGCTTTCTATATCCCTACGACACTTTTGAATTTTCATCCTTCCAATCAACTAAAACAGAAAATCCATTTGTACAAATAATTTACATAATATAATCATAATCTATCATGTTTTTTGAATATTTGCACAGAAAAAGTGAATGACCAATGTTCATTCACTTTATTATTTCTCCTGTACGTTCTCCACTGACTTCCTTATAAAAAAAACTAGCATGTAGAAAAGGGGATATCCCTCATTTCTATATGCTAGTTTTATTTCCCTAAATATTACACCATTACTTTACAAATATCATTAGAAAACTCAACCGGGTCTTCAATCGGTAAACCTTCCATAAGCGTTGCTTGGCTAAATAAAAGGTTCGTATATAATGCGAATTTTTCCTCATCTGTATCAAATGATTGTTTTAACGCTGTGAAAACATCATGATCCATATTAATCTCTAATACTTTGTTCGCTTTTACTCCTTGTCCATCCGGCATTTGTTGCATCACTTTCTCCATTTCAATCGATACTTCTCCTTCTGTTGAGAAGCAAACCGGATGAGAACGAAGACGAGTTGAAGCTTTCACATTGACAACTTTTCCATTTAAAATGTCTTTCATTTTTTCAAAAAGTTGTTTATGGTCTGCAGCTTCCTTTTCTGCCTCTTGTTTTTCTTCTTCTGTTTCTAAATCTAAATCTCCATCAGATACGTTTTTAAATTCTTTTTCATCGTAGTTCATTAACATACGAATAGCAAATTCATCCACGTCTTCTGTGAAGTATAAAATTTCATAACCTTTATCACGTACAGCCTCTGTTTGTGGCATTTTGTGAATTCGGTCAATCGATTCACCCGTAGCATAGAAAATCGTCGTTTGATCTTCTTTCATACGATCCACATATTCTTTTAAACTGACCAATTTCTCCTCAGTCGATGAGTAAAATAGTAATAAATCTTTTAACACATCTTTATTTTGACCGAAGTCAGCATATACACCATATTTTAACTGACGACCAAACACATCATAAAACTGTTCATACTTTTCACGGTCATTTTTTAACATTCGTTCCAATGCTTGTTTAATTTTACGGGTAATATTTTTCTCAATCGCTTTTAATTGACGATCATGTTGTAACATTTCCCTGGAAATATTTAACGATAAATCGCTTGAATCAACCATTCCTTTTACGAAGCTAAAGTAATCAGGTAATAGATCGGCACATTTATTCATAATAAGTACACCATTTGCATATAGTTCTAACCCTTTTTCATATTCAGGAGAATAGAAGTCAAATGGCATCGTAGAAGGAATATACAGAATCGCATCGTAACGAATATTTCCATCAACAGACGTATGAATATGTGTCAATGGTTCATCAAACCCATAGCGCTTTTCTTGATAGAAGTTTCGATAGTCTTCATCTGTTAATTCGCTTTTGTTTTTACGCCAAATTGGGACCATACTGTTAATCGTTTCTTCTTCTGTATATTCAACAAATTCCTCTTCATTCTCTTCTTTTGGCTCACTTTTTGTAATATCCATTTTGATAGGGTAACGAATAAAGTCAGAATATGTCTTAATAATATCGCGTAAACGGAATTCCTCTAAAAATTCACTATATGTTTCTTCTTCCGTATCTTCCTTTAAATGTAAAGTAATTTCTGTTCCAATATGGTCTTTTTCTGATTGTTCAATAGTATAACCTTCTGCACCTTCAGATTCCCACTTATAAGCTTCCTCTGCACCAAATGCTTTACTTACAACCGTTACTTTATCTGCCACGATAAATGCCGCATAAAATCCGACCCCGAACTGTCCAATAATATCAAAGTCTTCCTCTATTTCATTTTCAGCTTTAAATGCTAAAGAACCACTTTTAGCAATCGTTCCTAAGTTCTCCTCTAATTCTTCTTTCGTCATCCCGATTCCAGTATCTGTAATCGTTAACGTATTTGCTTCTTTGTTCGGTGTGATTTTTATAAAATAATCATCGCGATTAAATGTTAATGTATCGTCTGTTAAAGTTTTGTAGTACACTTTATCGATTGCATCGCTTGCATTCGATATTAATTCACGTAAAAAAACTTCTTTTTGTGAATAAATCGCATTGATCATTAAATCAAGTAATCTTTTTGATTCTGCTTGGAATTGTTTTTTCTCCATAGATAGTACCTCCTAATTGATTCTTCCACTTATTATTGTAAAATGAAACGATAAAAATTCAACTAACATGTACAATTTTTAAAATATTAAAGAAATTTGTGTACCCTACTCTTTCCATCATTCCCTTTTACATGTAAAAAATATATCGATCATCCCGTATTATATCGGAGCGAGAAGAGGGAATATAGAAAGATGCTTACAATCGATCAATTTTTAAAAAATATTTCCTGGGAAATAATGGTATTTAATGCATGAGTTCACTTTTGAGTTTATCTACCATTCACCCTTGTCACATTATCTTCATAGTTTGTTCATGACTATGTTGAGATTTTTGGCATATCGTATGCTATGTTAGAAGGGTAGACATTTTCTAATCAAATTTTATGCAAATTGCGGCATAACATGCTTAAATAGAAGGTGATAGCAGATTATTATAAGAATAGAGGAGAGAAAAAATGATTAAAAGGCGGATTTTTTTCGTTGTTATTGCTAGCCTTTTATTAATATTGACGGCTTGCGGAGATAAGTTGCCAATTGAGACAAATATGTCTGAGGAAGTAGCAGATTTCTCTTTTACCAATCAATATAACGAAAGTTTTAGTCTCGATGATTTAGAAGGAACGTGGTGGATTGCAGACTTTGTTTTTACAAATTGTACAACGGTTTGCTTACCAATGACGAGCAATATGGCAAAATTACAAACACGTATTGCAGAGGAAAATTTCCCTGTACATCTCGTTTCTTTCAGTGTAGATCCAGATTATGACACACCAGAAGTGTTAGAAGTATATGGAAACGAATATGGTAGTGATTTTGAAACATGGACATTTTTAACTGGGTATGATTTTAATACGATCAAAGAATTATCAATCAAATCATTCCGTGCATTATTAAAAGAACCGAAGAAAAGTTCAGACGAAGTAATGCATGATACAAGGTTTTTCTTAGTCGACCCTGAGGGCAATATCGTAAAAGGGTATGACGGAGTAAAAGCCGACAGTTTGGATGAAATTATGGAAGATCTTGCATCTTTAAACAAGAAAAATTTATTACAATAAGGAGCTATATAAATGAAAAAGCGATTATTACTTTTATTCCTTTTACCGGCAGTACTTTTATTTGCATGTAGTAACGAGAATGAGCATGCAAACCATGATAGTGAAGAGTTAGCAGATTTAGATGTACAATTTATTCTTCCAGAAACTGTGGAAGCAGGGGAGACGGTGGAATTTTTAGCAGAAGTAACATATGGTGGAGAAGCTGAGAAAGATGCCGAAGTGAAATTTGAAGTATGGGAAAGTGGCGATGAAGAAAATAGCGTCACATTTGAAGCAACAAACAACGAGGACGGCACATATACTGCTGATCATACATTCGAAGAGGCTGGCACGTATGAAATGTATGCACATACGGATGCAAACCATTTACATACAATGCCCAAAAAAGAAGTTACAGTAGAATAATATACATGTGATATGTAACGGTACGGTTTATCTTACAAATGGTAAACCGTACCGTTTTTCGTGGTTTTTGAAATAAATTATGTTTTTATGAAAATGAATTAGTTCCATCCATCTTTATTGTTCGATATAATATAAATCGTATATGATTTATCCACCTTATAATAGGAGTGATTTTTTGGGTAGTGAAAGAGAAAAATTATGGACAAAAACATTTATTATTACATCATTGGTGAACTTCTTTCTTATGTTGTCGATGTTTTTGTTGATCATCATTATGGCAGGATATGCAATTGATACATATAAGGCTAGTACAAGTTTAGCAGGTTTTGTTTCCAGTATTTTTATTTTTGGTGCGTTAATTGGTCGACTATATGCCGGAAGTAAAATGAACGAACTCGGGACTAAGCGAATTTTAATGGTTGGAATTATTATTTTTTTAATTTTAAGTATTTTTTACTTTTTAAATATAAATATTTATTTATTATTAATTGTGCGGGTTGTGCAAGGTATTGGTGTTGGGCTTGCTACAACGGCAACAGGAACCATTGTCTCCCAAATAATTCCTCCTTCAAGAACTGGAGAAGGGATCGGTTATTTCAGTAGTAGTGTCGTATTAGCGCAAGCAATTGGTCCACTTATTGGAATTTTACTGATTCAATATTTTTCATACACGTATGTATTTATTTTTTCATTAACCATTGGAATCGTTTGTTTCCTTTTCGCCTTTATTATTCAGGCACCAACGATTGAAGTTGAAGAAACAGAGACAAAAAGGGGAACATTCAAACTTTCAAATTACCTTGAACGTTCTTCCATTCCCATTGCTTCTGTCATGTTAGTTATTGGTATTACGTACTCAAGTATCTTATCGTTCATTTCGACCTATGCAGAAACAATTCATCTCGTGCAAGCGGGAACATTTTATTTTGTCGTTTACGCAATTGTCGTTCTATTAACAAGACCTATTTCTGGTAAAGTGCTCGATAAATTCGGCGGAAATGCCGTTATTTATCCGACGATCATTATTTTTGCTATCGGTATGTTTTTTATTAGTAAAGCAACATCTACTTCTACCTTTTTATTTGCAGCAGCATTAATTGGTCTTGGGTATGGAAACTTTCAATCTAGTACACAAGCGATTGCTATTCAACGAGCACCAATTGAACGAATGGGATTAGCCAATGCAACTTATTTTATTTTTTACGACTTCTCACTTGGCTTAGGTCCTTTATTTTTAGGAGCACTTATCCCACTAGTCGGTTTTAGAGAGTTGTATTTCTACCTAATATTTTTCATCATTTTCGGGTTACTTTTATACTATATCGCCCATGGCAGATTAGAGAAAAAGTCTGATTTTTAAATACTTTTCTGTTAATTTTCATCTAACTTATATCGAAAAGGCATTACACTTATATCTTTTTGAGATATAGCGATTTTATCCTTTCATAATAAAATTTTATTGCTATTATATTAATAGAGGTGATCAAACTGTCTATTTTTATATCAACATTTCAAACAGTTCCTTTGTTAATTTTTTATGCAGTGATTATTTTTATCGTCGTTTTATACTTGAAGGATAAATTGCAACATCAGCATTCTATTTTAAAAACACATCCAATTTTAGGGCGTTTACGTTATGTGTTCGAGATGATCGGACCGGAAATGCGCCAATATTGGTTCCTGAATGACAAAGAGGGAAAACCTGTAGATCGTGATACAGCTGAGGCAATTGCAAAAGCTGGTAAATATGCAAACACGGTTGTTGGATTTGGTTCCAAAAAAGATTTCTCATTAACTAGCTTTTATTTATCGAACTCTATGTTCCCGTTAAATACGAATGAATTAAGTGTAGACAACGATGAATTAATCAAAACATATACGTATAAGATTTTAAATGAATCATTAACTAATCGAAAAGAAAAGCGTTTAGCAACAGAAGTTAAACCTTGGTACTTAAAAGGGGACAACATTCAAGTAATTGGAAAAGATAGGCGCCATCCATTTAAAGTAAAAGGGCTTATCGGTGTTTCTGCAATGAGTTATGGTGCTTTATCTAAGAGTGCTGTAAAAGCATTAACACAGGGCGTCGCAATTAGTGGTGGTAGTTTCATGAACTCTGGAGAAGGTGGATTATCTCCATACCATTTATCACGAATTTACGAAGTGAATCCAGACCGTCCTGAAGAACCATTAGTAGACCGTTTAAGTGAAAGAGTTGTGCAATATGTAACAGATAATCCGAACTGTTCAAACTTTGAATTAGAAGAGCATTTTGGTAAATCTGTCATGCACCATGCAGATCTTTTAGTCGAACAAAAAGTATTATTCCAAAAAACAGCAGATGTCATCTTCCAAATTAGTTCAGGTCTTTTCGGGGCAAGAAAAGATGGCGAATATTGTGAGGAAACATTTTTAAGCAATGCATTACGTCCAGAAGTGAAAGCAATTGAATTAAAATTAGCGCAAGGTGCAAAAGTTCGAGGTGGAAAATTACCAAAAGAAAAAATTACACCTGAAATTGCTAGAATACGTGGAATTGACATGGGGAAAGACGTAGAAAGTCCCAACCGTTTTCCATTATTTAATGATATGGATGGCTTGTTTCATTGGCTCACACATTGGCAAGAAATTACAGGCAAGCCGGTAGGTATTAAAGTAGTAGCAGGGGATGAAAGTTCCTTTGAAGAATTGGCAAAATATATGAAAGACACAGGAAAACATCCTGACTTCATCGCAATAGATGGTGCTGAAGGTGGTACTGGGGCAACTTATCAAGAGATGGCAGATGGACTAGGTTTACCAATTTTCTCTGGTGTCCATATTTTACACAATACATTATTACGTCACGGTGTACGTGATAATGTGAAAATCTTTGCATCAGGTATGCTTGCAACAGCAGATAAAATGGCGATCGCACTTTCATTGGGGGCAGACTTTATTTACGTTGCTCGTGCGGCGATGAATACAGTTGGTTGTATTAATGCCGCGAAATGTCATACGAACTTGTGTCCTGTTGGTATTACGTCCCATTTACCACATTTAGAAAAAGGACTTGTCGTAGAAGAGAAACGCTTCCGTACAGCGAACTACTTACGTACGATGCGTGAAGGATTATTCATGTTAGGCGCTTCTTGTGGGATTGATTCGCCAACGAAATTCACACACCAACATATTGCACTTCGAGAATCGAATAATAACGTAAGAAAAATGCAATCTTTCTATGTCGAAAAACCACCTACAGATGTAACAACATTAGATAATTCAAAAGAAAAGAAAGAAAAAGAAATTGTAAGTTAGATAGAAAAGCTTGAGACGATGTATTCCATGTCTCAAGCTTTTTTATATGGATAGGCTCATTCAGATTTTAATAGAAATACGCTGCTACCTTAACTGAATGTCATGCAAATGTGCAAACATGCCACCTTGTGCAATTAATTCATCGTGACTTCCTTCTTCTTGGATACCGTCTTTTGTAACGACTAATATTCGATCTGCATGTTTAATCGTCGCAAGTCGGTGAGCAATAATTAATGTCGTTCGATCTTTTGCTAAATCCATTAAGGCTTGTTGAATGATTGCTTCTGTTTCCGTATCCAGTGCAGATGTCGCCTCATCCAAAATTAAAATCGAAGGATCCTTTAAAAACATTCGTGCAATTGCAATCCGTTGTTTTTGACCACCTGATAACTTCAATCCACGCTCCCCAACTTGTGTTTCATATCCATTTGGTAAAGTTGTGATGAACTCTTCCATATGTGCTAGCTTTGCAGCGTGTTCAATTTCTTCATTTGTTGCATCAAGTTTTCCATATGCAATATTTTCCCGTAATGTTCCGGTAAATAAAAACACATCTTGTTGTACGATCCCGATATTTTTGCGCAAACTGCGCATTGTCATCCTTCGAATATCGATCCCATCAATCGTTATCGCACCTTTGTTCACATCATAAAAACGAGGAATGAGCGAACAAATCGTCGTTTTCCCTGCACCAGATGGACCGACAAATGCTACTGTCTCTCCACTTTTCACCTGAAAACTTAAATCTTTCAATACAGGTGCTTGCGTCTTTTCGTACGTGAAAGTGACATCTTGAAAAGCAATATTTCCTTGTAAATCATTGACGACTTTAGCATTTTTTTCATCTTCGATATCAGGCTCTTCATCTAATAATTCTGTAAAACGTTTAAACCCAGCCATCCCTTTCGGATACAATTCTAATAAGGCACTAATTTTCTCAATCGGTTTTATTAATACATTGACATATAAAACGAAAGCAACAAGCTCTCCGTATGTAAGTTTTCCTGTAAAACTAAGCCAAGCACCGAATACGAGCACGACTAATGTCATAAAACGCATTAATAAGTATATATTTGATGTCACGATTGCCATTACTCTATAGGCACCTAATTTTGACTTGCGAAATAATTCGTTATTTTCTCGAAAACGTTCCATTTCATATGGTTCATTTGTAAATGATTGTACAACACGTGAACCTGAGACTGCATCCTCAATCCGAGCGTTTACCCCTGCAATATCTTCATACATATTTTTCCATGCTTTACTCATTTTTATATTGCTATACGTCATAAAGAAAATAAGTAGAGGAACGATAAATAAAATAACGAGTGCCAACTGTACGTTGATCGTTAACATAATCCAAAATGCACCGATAAACGTCATACATGCGATAAATAAATCTTCTGGACCATGGTGGGCAAGTTCTCCAATTTCAAACAAATCATTCGTAATCCGACTCATAATATGTCCGGTTTTCGTATTATCAAAAAAGCGAAAGGATTGTTTTTGTACGTGATGAAATAAATCTTCTCGCATATCTGTTTCAATATTTAAACCGAGCTTATGTCCCCAATATGTAACAACATATTGTAAGACAGAACTTATACCATAAATTAGAAGTAGGCCAATCCCTACCTTCCAAATAAGATCCCAATTATTTCCTGGTAATAAATCATCGATGAACCATTGTACAGCTACTGGAAATGCTAATTCCAAAATAGCAACGAAAACTGCACTCGCAAAATCGATAATAAATAATCGTTTATGTGGTTTATAATAAGCAAAAAATCGACGTAGCATCGTTTCGTATACTCCTTTCCAATCCTACTTGCAATTATAGAGTGTTCTAAATAGAAGTGCAAAAATAGAAGCGACAAGTAATTTGTGACAATTTGTTTAAACTATGTATGGTTACGTTTATATTTTGTATAATAGGAAATATATAAATTGAATAAGATTGTAGGAGGTATAAGAAATGAACCCGATTAAACGTATTACAGATGAACAACCAATTAAAAAGTTGAAAAATGAAGTGGACACAATGTTTCAGCGTTTTTTTGAAGACCCATTTTTCTCTAGTAAGTTGTTAGATCGTAAAGATGGTTTCACGCCCGCTTGCAATATTATCGAGCGAAAAGACCGTTATACAATCGAAGTTGCAATCCCCGGGGTTGACCCTCACCATATTGACATTGAACTTGATGGACAAATTTTAAAAATAAAAGGTGAAAAGAGCGAAAAACATGAAGATACAGATGTGGAAGATGATGAAATTACCTTTCATACAGTAGAACATCATTATGGATCTTTTTTCCGTTCTTTTACATTACCTGAAAATGTCGATGTAGAGGAAATACATGCGGACAATAAAGATGGAGTATTATTCATCCATTTACCGAAAAACAAAGAAACAAAAGCACGCCGTATTAAAATTAATACGGAAGAATAAAAGAAGGTTAGGATTTCGCTCTCAAATGATGGGCGAAAACCCTAACCTTTATTTTTTTATCTATTCTTTCATCGCTTTACGTCGATTACGTACTACGGCGATGAAAATGAGTAACCCTATTACGAACATACCAACAAAGATAAAGAGCATCCACGGTTCTTCTGTTGATTTTTCTGATGGTGCTTTCCCGATATCACTTCCGTCTTTCAATGCCACTTCATTTGAAAATATATCTGTATTCGCTGTTTCAACAACGATATTGGCGAATAGTTTTTCATTTGATAATGCGTGAACGATATCTGAGCTGACAAATTCTTTTTCTTCTGGATGTACCGATGTGAAAATAACGAGGCTATGCTTATCATTCCATATTGAATCTTGAATCGATGTGACAAGCTTTGCTCCTTCTGCGACAAATCCATGCTCATACACATTTACAACTCCCTCTTCATCTACTTGCAATAAAGTAGACTCCGCATCATTTAAAGCCTCCCATTTACGAACATCACCAATAAAAATAATATGATGATCCTTCAATTGTTCTTTCGTCACATTATCCGTATGAACAAGCTCCATAGATGCCATATTATTTTTCGTAACGAGTTCATTCATAACAATTTGGGTTTGTTTTAACATTTCTCTATCGATTTTTTCTGGAACAACGACTAATGTATTTGTACCTTCCTCACTAGAAATGAACGGTTGCGGCCAACTAGAAAAATCTGCCTCGTTTGTACCATCCTCTTTTAAAGCAAACTCAATATAACTAGCTTCATCAATATAAATCCATCGCTCATCTGTTGGTAAGACACAAATGTCGCGCTCCTTCAATCCATGTCCAACAAACTGAATCGACATTGTATCACCCTGTTGTATCGTTTCAGAACTAATAGGTAAAGCAAGACGGAAAAATCCATCTGAATCCTCTTCTAGCTCATTCAAATCGACAGAGTGTGGAACATCATTTACCATGACAACGAGCTCTCCAGATCGTTGAGAAGCTAATGATTCGTGACGCAATGTTTCTGCTACTTCTAACTTTAAATGCAGATAACTAGTCTCTTTACGGTCCACATATGTCGGTACATCGTAAAAGTAATATGGTGAAGATGACTCCAGACCACTTAACGTCATAGATGGAATGGATAAACTATTAAAATCTACTTTATCTTTTCGATCTTGCCCTGGCAAAGTTGGTAATTGTTTAATTTCCATCTCATTTCCAGTTAATTGATCAACATATGCATCTGTCGTAATAATCGGAATTAACGATGACAATGTTTCTCCGTCATTCGCTAAAACGAACATTACTTGACGGTCTCCTTTCGGGAGGGAAATAATTTCATTTTTAACGAGTAGATGATCTTTTTTTACATCCGCTTCAGCAGTTTGAATCATACCATCTACTATCGATGAAAAAGTATCTACTTCGCCTATCACGATCATATGTGCATCTAACTTGTTAACTTGTTTTTCTACATCCGATTCAAACATTATATCAACGGATTCCTGCTCCCCTGTTTGGCTATTTATATAACCTGTCAACTTCAACGCCGCAGACATTACTTTTTCGGATGCATCATCTGGCAAAACAATGACCGTCGATGAAGCATCACTTCCATCCATTTGTACAAATGGATATGGGTAATCGACCAACATATTATCTCGATCTTTTAAATCTTTATCTACATGTAAATTAAAATGGCTATCTGCTAATATAGTCATCCAATTCGCCGGATTTTCCTCGTTTGTACACATTTCAGCTGCCAATTCCCCATAAAAACTAACAGTCACTTGATGAAATCCTCGCTCTAACATTTCCCCACGCAATGGGACATCGATTTCCATTTCCGTCTTTTTTGGATTAATTGTCACGCTTTTTACCGGTTCTCCATCTAAAGCAATCGTAACTGTTGAATCCTTTAACAAAAGATCCGAATAACGAATATGTAAAACAAAATTATTGTTGCCACTTATTTTTTCAGTCGGAATGTCATAATAAAATTGTTTCTGGTCAATGAGACCCTCTAATACATAGTCTTCCTCACCAGTATACAATTTTGTTGGTTTACTTTCTGCTTGTACTTGTTCTGTTTGCCAAAACGAGAACAAGAAAATAAAACATATCACAAACAACAACTTCCAAATGGATTCTCTCATCCCTTCACCCCTTCTAACAACTATGCTTATATCACTTTTCATTGAAAATACTTTTATAAAAACGAAGTCCTTCTTAAACAAAGCATTTAACTAAATCGAACGTGCACAATTTTATTTATCAAATCTTTCTGTTTTATACCATTTTATTTCTTGATTAAATAACACACGCTTTATTTCTAAATATAGCGAATAAACGACGAGAATAATCCACAATTGGGAATATGTAAAGTACATAAACAGAACGATTAAAAAGTTCACAAACGTCATTTCTGTTTTTTCTATACTTAACGTGATAAACACTTCTGTTACATATAACGCATATGCCAAAATCCACAATACCATCGCGACAATCCCAACAGATAATTGGAGATCGTAAAACAAATTAACGATGAATATAATATTCGACAAAATGACACCGAAGAAAAATAAAAAGTACGTAAAAAAGAAATAAAATAAATCAAAAACTATTACTCTTCGTTTTAATGTTAAAAACTTCCCAATATATTTTAAAACGACATATTGATTTCCACGAGCCCAACGTGTGCGCTGGCGCCACCATACTTTCCATACTTCTGGTTCTTGTTCCCACGTCACTGCAGCAGGGAAAAAGCGGATATGGTACCCGAGGTCATACACTCGAATCGTTAACTCCGTATCCTCTGCTAACGCCTTCTCATCCCAACCACCTAACTCTTCAATAATGGTACGCCGAATCGCAAAATTCGTTCCAGGAATCGTAGCCATTTTAAACCAAAACCATCTTCCTGCTTGGGCCATCCACTGAAATGTAATAGTTTCAATATTAATAAAGCGTGTTAATAATGACTTTTTAGCATTAACGACACGGAATTTACCGACAACCGCTCCAGCCTTTGGGTCATTTTCGAGCCCCATCACTAAATGATAAATGGAGCCTTTTTCTGGTGTATTATCTGCATCATAAACAGCTATATATTTTCCTTCTGAATGTTTAAAACCGAAGTTAAGTGCACTCGATTTCCCTTTTCCCTTATATTCTCCTTCTGTTTCAACCACTTTCACAAACGGGTACTTTGCAGCAAATTTACCGGCAATTTCACTCGTATTATCAGAACAATTATCGCTTATTACAATGACTTCTAATTTATCTTTCGGATAATCTAACTGCACCATTGCTTTTAAGGTGTTTCCAATAACGACTGCTTCATTATGCGCGGGGATCATAATACTTACTTTAGGCAACTCTCCTAAATTACGGGTCCATTGTGGTATGACTCTTTCATACTTTGTAAAATGTAAATAGCCACCTAACATTAGGAACATATGATAAAGTAGCATGACCCAAATGAGAATTAATGAAATAATAAATAATGTATTCGCCATTTATCTTCTCTCCCTAAACAGTCGCTTCCTTAACTGTAAACGTAAATGTAATCCAAAAAATAAAAAGAGTACGACAAACAAACATACGAACAATGTTACCACCCAGAGAACCTTTTCTAATAATGTAAATTGATTCACCCATTCACTTATATGATCTTTCCAAGTAAAGTAATACATCGTTTTTATACCTTCTGTTTTATTCGAAGTAATAGTTGTTTTTTCTGTTTGGATAGTTTGTTCCGTTTCTTGTAAATCAAGCCATGTCACACGGCCCAATGGATGCAGTGTGTTTAAACTTTGTTCTAATTTTTCCGGACCTAAATATGTTTGATAACTTACCCCTATGACACCGTCACGCACTATTTGTGCCATTTCTAACTTTGCAATCGCATTTGCAAAATCTGTTGCTGTCGTATTTGAAATATCACCGACAGTTTCGGGATAAACAGTCATCCCTTTCATAAAACTTGCAGATGTGAGGAATGGTGGAGCATATATTGATGATGCTGTATCATCCATTAATTGGATATTCCCCACTAAAGATGTCGCATGTTTTCGTGCTACAGCATACCCTTCCCGACTCATCGCATGAAAAACTGGCGAGAAAGCTAATGGGGCTATATCTACCTTTGCTAAGTCATGGATCCCTTTTTCTATCCGCGTTTGTACAAACGCTCTTTCTTTTTCCCTTACTTCATCTATATACTGTTCATAATCGTCTTTATTTGTAAACTGCGACTTACTGAGTAACTGCTCCCGCTCTTCTTGCTCACTGTACACTGGTTGATCAAAATATCCATCCCAAAATTCATATGAAGCATTCGCCACATTAATATATCCATTAAAAACGACTGTACCGTTTGCTTCTTGTAATGATTGTAGCAACTGTAATAGTTCTTTCTGATCTTTTAAATAAGTGACACGTTTCGTTTCTTCATCCATATAAGCTGGCCGAACCATTAACATATATGGTATATTACGTGCTTCTAATAGTGCTCCTATTTCACGCAATGCTTCCACATCTGTTAACGGATGGATATTTTCTAAACGAAGATAAGCAAGCTGGTTCGCCTCATGATCATTTGGAAAAATATTATGAAAACATTCTGCGATATGACGTAACAAAACATTATCTAAAGTTGATATGCCGATAAAATAATGTTGTTTTACTTGGACCATTAATGGTACCGCCTTGTTTCCGTCATAGCCATATAATAAAACTCGGTTACGATCTTGCACATTTACTTCGGTGAACGCCATCCCTCTTTCAAGTGGAAAAGAATCTATATATGGCTCAAAACTAACATTTTTCATCGTTCTTTTTTGTATAGTTGCTAATTCGTCCATCCATACAGGTGTTTGTTCACTAATCGTTATAATAGGTTGTTCAGTCTGTTTTAACGCATCCTCTACATCTTTTCGTAGCGCTATGTCATCTTCCGCCACATACACAATGAAAGAAGCTTGTTCAATCATCTCCTCAGTAGCCTCTGTAACAGAAGAGATGACTACATCTTCAAAAAAGTGATGTAAAATAACGTCTAGCTTTGCTACATTCTCTGTCACCGCATCTTGCTGATTGGCATATAAAAGTAATATGTCTACATTCTTTGTTGGTGTCGCTGAAACTTTAATCGGATGTATATATGCGATACAAACGACAATACATAGAATGATCAATAGTTTACGAGACATTTTGATCGACCTGTTCCTTTGCATCAACAAAAATATCTTCATAATTTTCTAACGTATCATCGAAATGACTGTCACCATAATCGAAAGTTAATGTCACTAGTTTATTATTACGTAACCGAAACGTACGAATATCCTCATCAATTTTTTCCTGTACGATATGTACATGTTCAAAAGGAGTATCTGTTAAAATGATTGCAAACGTATCTTTATCCACCCGGAAACGCATATCACTTTTTCTCGTATGTGCATAAATACGCTCAGATAAATGATGCAACAAACGGCGTTCTTCCATTTCCCCATATAATTGCCGGAATTGATCATAATTGCGCATTTTAAACATTAAAAAGGAAAATGTTCGACTATATCGTTTCGATCTACTAAATTCAGCTTCTAATTCAAACATAAGACGTGACGCATTATCAAACCCTGTAATCGGATCTGTCGCCACCACTGTCCGAATTTGCTCCTCCAGTAATTCCTTTTCACGGAATAAAATGGTAACTCTAGTCGCACAAACACCCGAAAAGAGTGCTATCAATAACAATCCAGTCATCCATATGACAAGAAGGAAAAACGGGATTTCCGTTTGAATGACAATGCTAGCTGGTAATGTCGCCCAAAAATAAGAGCTCCCAATGACAAAATATAAAACGAGTGTCACCCCTAAGGAGGCAATCGTTCCCAAAAACAAGCCAACTGCGCCGACGAATAAAAGCAATATAAATAAAAGTACTCCTGTTTGTCCGTAGGGTGCTAACATGAACGTAGTGCCACTCACAATACATATAAATATAAAAAATAAAAAGAGCATATAACGTCGATTATGGAATAACTTTTGCATGTTTCAACTTCCTTTCTGCGATGCTAGCTAATAAGTTATCGAAGGAGTGGGTATCAGTGTTATCATCCGCTACATAACCACCAAAATAAGGATCACCTTCATCCGCAACCCGTAATTCAATCATTCTATCGTATACATCTTTAGCAAAAATTTGATCCCCTTTTTCTAAACTGTATATAATGGCTAAACTATACACTGCAACAGACTCATATGTAACAGTTGGCTTCTTTGTCTGTGCATCATAACGTCCAAATAACTGATTTTCTTTATAAAAAGTCTCTTTTAACCAATCAAATAAAATACTTGAATCAACACTAGCTTGTTCACGGTGAAGTCCAATATAAATTTGGTCGATTAAATTTACTTCCTCCTCAAATGCAAAGCGATCTTCTTTTAAATAATATGTTTGGGGATAAAAACCATTTTCTATCGGTAGTTGCTTAAGAAATGTCAACATGTTTGTCACGTCATTAGGTTGCAACACTTTATACTTTTCCATATAAAAAAGAGCATTTGGCTTCAAATATGAAATCGTCGTAAAATCATTTTTTTCTTCATGTTCCACATCATAAAAATCAACAAAATATCCATTGCTTATATGATGGTCTTTAATCGCCTTAGCCATCTCCACCGCTTCATCGATATAATCACGATTATTCGTTAACTCCCCCATTTTAAATAACGCTTCAATCACACGTAAGTCATCGATTAATGCGTTCGTCTGTGCTTTTTCTCCATCCTCAATTTTCCAACTTAATAGATGATTGGATAGTTGGAATTCTTCTTTCATCGTTTTATATGCTCGTTCAAATTGAGTCATATCACCTTTGGCTACTAAATAATCCATCCATAGTCCAAGCGACTCTGACAAAGCCAATTTACCATCTTTTCGATCTGAAAAATTTGTACGAATCATACCATTTTCCAACAATAAATATTTTTGAATGAATAATTCCGTTGCAGACATTTCATTCGTATATATTTCAACTTCTTCGTTTATTTCACGGGGTTCATCGTGATAGACAATGGCAAAAACAATCATTGCCAAAAAAGTCACGATACTAAATACAATCATTCGTTTTCTCATATGGATCCTCTTTCCTATTTCCTACCTTTATTATACTAAAAGCCTATCCATAGTTATATAGCTATGTAGAAGATGTCTAAAATTTTTCATTAAATAAAAAAAGAAAGCAAAGGTGAAATATCTCCCTTTTGCTTTCCTCTTATTTCGTACGGTCAATATGTGCCGGGTCCCACGTACTTAAACCACCACGAACATTTGCTAAATGTGTAAAACCACGATTTTTTAGTCTTTTAGACGCTTCATTTCCTAAAGCACCTGTTTGGCAAATTAAAATCGTCTTTTTATCTTTGTCCAATGTTTTCGCTGCTTTACGAATTTCTTTTAATGGAATATTTTTAAACCCATACACGTGAAACTCATGATATTTCGCTGCAGGACGCACATCAATTAGTTGAATATTTTCATCTTTTAAGAACGGCCGCAACTCATCTACCGTAATTTGCTCCACCCCACGTGCAGGTAATATTTTCTTAAAAACAAAACCGACAAATAATAATGTAATGACAATCGTTACAACATCAAACCACATACAAAGTCACTCCTTTATCGTCGTTTTCTTTAATTTACACTCATTTCCGTTTCAATGAATAATGTAAGCACCTCTGCCCCTTCATTGTCTACAGGAATAAATAAATGTGGCTTTGTTCCTGTAAAATAGGCTGTATCGCCTTGTTCCATTATATATTCATCATCATCGTACGCTAGTTTTATCGTCCCTTTTAAAATGTATATAAATTCATCATCCGAATGGGTGTACATTTCTTCCCGTAAATTCGTATCTTTCGGAGTAACATGGACAATCGTCGGTTCTACTCCTGTATATGGCGAACGATTTGCTAATAATTCGAATGAATAGCCCATATGTTCATCGCCGACCTTTGATTGACGGTCTCCTTTTTTTAATAAAACGAGATTCTTTTCATCATCATCTTCCAACAGCCATGTTAATGGTACATCAAGTGCATTAGAAATCTTCGACAATGTCGCTATAGCTGATGATGTTTGCCCGTTTTCAATTTTTGATAGTAAGCTTTTTGATATGTTGCATTCATCCGCAATTTGTTGTTGTGTTTTTTTCTGTCGCAATCGTAGTTGTTTAATTCTTTTTCCTATATGATCGATACTTATCGGAGTTCGCTCCCTTCAAAGACCTACCTATTATTTTAACACATATTATATAAAAACTTAAAAAAGAGGGCGATGATTGTACAACTCTTGTATGAGGTCTATAAATACACGTCCAAAAAACTTTATCCATTGCAGAAATACCCACAAAAAAACTAGAGCGACGACTGTCGCCCTAGTCTGTTATTCCGCCTTACTACGAAAACGATCGTATTGGTTTTTGATAAAGAAATAAATCATTTCACGTTTACGTTGTGGATATGCTTCATTTGGTTCTGGTGCAGCATCTTGTTCATATTTTTCGTAACGCTCTTTTTGTTTTTCCTCACTTAATTTGGAAGTAAATGTTCTGCTTGGTAACTTTTTATTTAAAGCACTCTGGATAAATTTTGTCGCCTCTTGTAATTGAGCACTATCGACATCTGTTTGAATGTCTAATCCTTGTAATAAGTAAAGCACATCATTCGTTGCGACATTACCTGCTGCACCTGGTGCGTACGGACAACCACCTAATCCACCTAAAGATGCGTCAAAACGAGTAATACCGTATTGCATCGCAGTTACGATGTTCGCAATAGCCATCCCATGTGTATCATGGAAATGCATAATAATACTACGATTTGGAAAACGATCAATGACCGCTTCTAGTAAATCTTCCACCTGAGAAGGGACCGCTGTACCAATCGTGTCACCGAGCGATAAGTCATCGACACCTAATTCAAATAAACGTTCACAAACACGTAATACATCATCGACATTCACTTTTCCTTCAAATGGACAATCAAACACCGTCGATACATAACCTGTAACACGCTTTTTCTCTTGTTTGGCACCTTCAATGACGTTTTTCAAAATGGGATACGTCTCTTCAATCGACTTATTAATATTAGATTTATTATGTGATTCACTTGCTGACATGAATACAGACGCCATATCAATGCCTGCTTCAAGTGCATTTTCTAACCCTTTTTCATTCGGCACAAGTGCAGAGTACGTCACATTAGGATTTCGCTTAATTCCTTTTCCAACTTCCACTGCATCACTTAAAGCGGGAATCCATTTTGGATGAACGAATGAGGAATATTCAATTTCCTTTATACCTGATTCAGATAACATATTAATCCATGCAATTTTATCCTCTGTCGGTACCCATATTTTCTCATTTTGTAAGCCATCACGAGGTCCTACTTCCTTTATTTGAACATTTTTTGGCCAACGCATACTTTCCCCTCCTTCAAAATAACCGAAAATTAAACTCTCGTTTAATTATATTCAACTTTGTTGAATCTATTATACCGATAATTGAAGTAACCGTCAAATTGTCTGAATTGTTTAGCAATGCTTGTTTTCCTTCCTTATCTGTACCCAGAAACTTCTTCTCTTATGCACGAAAAACTGCCACGCTTATGATAAGCTATGTTCTTTTAATTCTAAATGTGCATAAAAAAATCTTGCCATGAAATGATTCATAGCAAGATTTTTTTATTTATGCTTTGTTTCTTTTACGTCCTAGATATATTGCTACACCTGATAGCAATAGTAACGCACCGATAAACCCAATGGTGAAAATGCTTGTCGCGGTGTTTGGTAAGTTCCCACCAACTCCAGGTGTACCTTTTTCATCCTCTTGTTCATCCTGACCTGATTTAGAAGGATCTTTATCTTCCTTTTCAGGTTTGGTTGGATCCTCTTTATCAGAATCATTTGGTACTTCTTCAGGAATAAATGTATTTGTTATCTCAAATCCATTTTTAGTTCCCTTGATAGAAGACTCATACCTATCTACATCATGCTCTTTAACTGTATACTCATATGCTACACCATCTGAATCAAATGCATCCAGTGCTGTAAAACTATATTTCCAATTATCCTTAGCTGTAATGTCGATAGTTTCAATTACTTCCCCATTTTGAAGTAGATCAACTGTAATTACTTCTGGACGAGAGGACTCATCGTCGCCCTTCCATACCTTATTTACTTCTACAGATGTTTCAGCTGTACGAACGTTTGTGATGTCGAAACCTTCGATATTTGACTCATAACCATCCACTGCAACTTCATCAATGGTGTATGTGATTTCTTCACCATTTTTATCGTACTTATCGAGACCTGTAAAGCTGAAGTTCCATTCTGGCCCTTCTACTTCTATTGCATCTACCTCTTTTTCATTGGCAAAAAGTTTAACAGTAATTGTTTTTGGACGATCTTCACTATCATCGTCTTTCCACGTCTTCGTACCAGCAATGTCTACAAGTTCAATGACGCCTGCATCCCATGTTGGATCGATTCCTTCAGATGCATGGAATTCTTGATCTTCATATTCTTTCGTTAACTGAACATTATTCTCATTTAACGTAATATCTGTTGTCCATCCATTTTCATTGGCATCAGAATCATTTGTAGCATCGTCACCAGTATTTTGCTTCGTAAACTTGTATTTCTTCGCTTGCTCTTCTGTTAGCGTGAATTTCACTTTGTATTTTCCTGCTGGTAATTCATCAAAGATGTATCGACCATTTTCATCTGTTTTTGTTTCGCCGACTTTTTCGCCATCTTCATCAAATAACTCAACTGTTACACCTTCGAGTGGCTCTTCATTATCATCCTGGATGCCATCTTTATTCCGGTCAATCCAAGTATAATCACCGATAGCGTATGTTTTTTGTGTGTTTGTAATATGGAAGCCATTTACTTCTGAGTTGTATTCAGCCACATCGTCTTCTTCGATTTCATACTTGTATGCTTTTCCGTCTGTATTAAATGCTGGAAGATCATCGACTGTCAATGACCAATCATTTTCTGCTGATACTTCATATGTGCCAACAGATTCTTTGTCCCCGCCTTCAATCGAACGGAATAGCTCTACTTCAATACTATCTGGACGATATTTCGCATTTTTTTCTTCCCATGCTTTTTCAATGGTAATTGATTTTTCATCCACACGAGTATTTGTAATGTCGAAACCATCAATTGTCGATTCATAACCAGCTACATCATGCTCTGTAATCGTGTAAACAATCTCTTCTCCAACTTCATCGTACTTCGCTAACTCATCAATCGTTAATGTCCAATCATTTTCTGCTGTTAGTTCATGCTCACTTACAACGACATCATTCGCAAGTAAGTTTACTGTAATTGAGTCTGGACGATCAGACTTCTCTTCTCCATCATCTTTCCACGTTTTTGTAATGGAAATTTCAGTTTTACCTGTACGTGTATTTATTACTGTGAATCCTTCTTCAGCATCACCAGTAATGGCTGAATTATACCCATCGATTGCCACTTCTTCTACTGTGTAAGCGATTGGTTGGCCTTCTTTATCAAATGCTTCTAAATCTGTAAACGTATGTGCCCAATCATTTTCTGTTGTTAATTCAACTGCGTCCTCTTCTTCCCCATTTGCAAGAAGTTTGATTGTTGCACTTTCTTCTTCCGATCCTTGCCATACTTTCTCAACGGATACTTCAGTTTTACCTGTACGTGTGTTCGTAATTGTAAAACCTTTTTCTACATTACCAGTAACTTCGGATTGGTAATCATCCATCGCTACTTCTTGTACTGTATAGTCAATTGCAACGCCGTTTTCATCATACTTTGATAAATTAGCAAATATATGTGTCCAATCTTTTGCAGCTGTTAATGTCACTGTCTCCTCTACATCGCCGTTTGCAAGTAATTGAACGTCTACACTTTCTGCCGCTTCACCTTTCCATTCTTTTGTCACTGCAACTTCCGTTTCACCGACAAGTGTGTTCGTAATATTGTTACCATTGTACGTAGCTTCATAGTTATCTATTGCTACTTCTTGCACTTTGTATTCGAAAGCAATACCTTCTGAATCATATGCAGGTAAATCAGTAAATTCATACGTCCAGTTGCTTTCTTCCGTTACTTTTTGTGGTTTACCAAATGGTTCGCCATTTTGTAGTAACTGGACTTCAATTAATTCTGGACGTGTTTCTTCAGCATTATTCCCATCAACCCATGTTTTCTGACCAGTTAAACTTGTCATTCCAACACGTGTATTGTTGATATTGATAGTACCGGATGTTGTTTGTTGATACGTTGCTTCGTAACCAGATATAGCTTCTTCATTGATTGAATAGTTGTATTCTACACCTTCATCATCATATTTCTCTAAGTTTTCAAAGCTATATAACCATTTACCCTCATCATTCGGTGTTACTTTTTGTGAATCAATGTGCTCGCCATTTTGTACTAAATGTACTGTAATCGATTCTGGACGATGCTCTACATCATCATCATCTTTCCAGAATTTCTCACCTTGCACCTCTGTTTTCCCTACGCGTGTATTCGTTATATCGAAGCCATCTACTTTGGATGCATATCCTTCGATTGCTTGTTCTTTCACGACATAATTGTACGGCTTACCCGTATCGTCAAACATTGGAAGTTTATCAATTGTAAGTTTCCAATCATCTGTTGCTTTTAATGTGTATGTGTCGACTAATGCTTCGTCGCCATCCTCTACCGACCTGAATAATTCAACAGTCACTTCTTCAGGACGGTCACCGTCTTTATTATAATCGTCATACCATGTTTTCGTAATCGTAATATCGCGTTCTTCTGCACGTGTATTCGTTACTTTTAGTCCTGAATCATCAAGTGATGGTGCATACCCTGGAACTTCTTGTTCTGTCATCGTGTATGCATACGGCTCACCATTCTCATCTTCCGCATGTAAACCATCTACTGTTAACGTCCATCCTTCTGTTTCTTTCATTGTGTACGTTTCTAAATAATCCCCATTACGGAATAGGTTGACACTTATTTCATCTGGACGCATTTGCGTATTTGCTTCATCTTGCCATTCTTTTTCTAATGTTACAGATGTCAATTTACGTTCGTTTTCAATTTCCAATTGAATCGCATCACGCTGTGTATCTGTTAACTCCACTTCATATTTCGTGTCATTTGTTACAAAACCATTTGGTGCTTTCGTTTCTTGTACATAATACTGACCAGGTTCATGATCTTTAAAGAAGATTTCCCCATTTTCATTCGTCGTTTGTGTATCGACTACTGTTCCGTCAGCTTTATATAGCGTAAACTCTGCACCTGCTAAACGATTGCCTTTATCGTCGTGTTTAACAATTTCAATATCACCGTTTACTTTGTAGTTTTCAACTTCAAATGTATAATCCTGTGGTTCACTTTCACCAACAATAAACGCTTTATCAATTTTAATTGTTTGTTCATCAAAACCTACATAACCTTCAGGTGTATTCACTTCACGTAATTTATACTCTCCGAATAATAAGCGGCCAAAATCTGCATACCCGTCTGTATCTGTTGTCGCTGTTTTTAAGACCTTATCATTCGATGTGTCAATTAATTCAAATTGAATTCCTTCTATTGGCTGCTGTGCTTGACCATACGTTGTATCCATTTTATGGACGAGTAAATAACCCGCTGTTCCTTCCGCACCGCCACCTGAAGTTTGTTTAATTACAACATTATAGCCATCAGATGCATCAGTATCTTCTTCAGTAATCCCGTCTCCTGTAATTTTATAGTCATTGCGCACATCTTCTCCATCTTTTGCGAAGAATAATGTTGAATACTCAATGATGTATGGACGTTCTACTTCATCCTTCCAAGACACGGTAAACTCATTTTCATCTATAGTTAATTCATACGTTGATGAATCAGCTAATTCTGTTTTAGATACAGTACCATCTGTATTTAGTTTTGCATGATATATTTTAATGGACTCTTCGATATACGCTTGATTGTCAGAAATCGTATCTGTTAATGTAAGATTATCGATTTTTTCTTGCGCTAAGTTTACATCAATCGACCAGTTTACACGACGACCATCTTGATTTCCACGTTTGTTTCCATACTTGCGATCTCCGTAAACAGACACTTTTGCATCAAGATCTGATAGCACTTCATCTCCATCTTTCACTTGTGCTTTATTCACATATTCTTTTGAAATGTCCTCTAAACCTGCAACAGATGTTTTATATGTCACTTTGTATGCTTTATCTGTTTTACCGATTTGGATATGAATATCATTTCCGTCTGTTGTGACGTCCGCATTTGCATCTCCAACAACGTCCATTGAACCATCTGAACGTATCTCTAGTTCTTCTACCTTGATGGAATCTTTCACTAATTGTTGATTCCCTTGTGGTGTGTCTACAATATGGAAGTTTTCATATGCATTTTCACGGTAGTTTGCGATAATTTCCCATGTTATTTCTTTTGTATCTGGGTTATAGCTCGCATTTTTCCATGAACTATCTACTGTCTCTTTGTTTACCGGTTTTTCTGCCTTCACTTCACGTGATATATGGTCAGATGAACCTTCTGGAATCCAGCTAATTTTTGCCGTATTATGTGCTTTGTTATCTTGCGGTAACTTATTCGGGTCATATTTCGTTTTGTATGTCACAATAATTTCTTGATTCGTATCACCAATGTTTGATAGTTTAAACGGATTTCCACTATCTAGTTTAAAATCTGTTTTAGACTCTCCACCAATAGTCATTTGAATCGAGTTCTCAATTAATGTAAGTCCTTCACCTAACGTATCCGTAATGATAACATCATTCATTTGACGCTGGTCCATGTTTACACGAATCGTCCACTCGATTTCCTTTTTTGCGTAATCAATATTACCTGCTGATTTCGCACCAACGTATTGACCAATATTATAGCCTTCACCATATTCATTCCCGTCAAATGAAGCGACGTTCTCCATACGGAACCCTTCTAATTCTCGGTCAATTACTTTCGTTTTGTAGACAACATAGTAAGGTTTATCTGTCGTAATTCCTGACACTTCAAATCCATCTGCTACTTTTGATAAGCTTCCACCAAGTGCACTTGGATCTACTGGCTCTCCAACGAATTGGGCGTTTCCATTTTCATCAATTTCAACTTCTTGAAATGTAAGTGATCCATCGACAAGTTCCACTTTACCTTTTGGTTTCCAATGATCCGCCAACGTCACACTTTCTAATTGTTTTTGGTCATAGTTAAACTCTAAATACCATTCGATAATCCCTGTTTTCGGATCATAATGTTTCACCACACCCTTTTTCAGAGGGTCTCCACGGTTAATCGTTACTGTCGCATTTGCACTTGTATCACCTAAGTTTGCGTCTTTAAACGTAACGGTATTTTTGAAGTTTTTCACTTCCATGTCTGTCACTTTCGTTTTATAAGTTAATGTATATACTTCCTCAATATCACCTAATGGAATAGATAGTTTACCTTCAGCAACTGAAGGTGTAACAGAAACTTTTGTTTTCTCTCCTACAGGTGTTCCATTTAATGTTGCAGATTGCTTTACAACTTCAAGTGAACCTTCAACATATTCCGTTCCTTTTGGCAATAAATCTTCCAAAGTAACACCTTTTAAAGAGTTCGCATTTTTATTGATTGTAACTGTCCATTCAATTTCATCTGCATTATAAGACTTGTTCGGCTTTCCTTGCTTTTCAACTGTTTTATTAATCGGCGAGCGATCAATCGGAATTACTTGACTTCCTTCATCTTCGATAGGACCAATGACAATATTGCCATCATCTTCTCGTACAACATCTTGATCCAGTTCTGCACGGATTTCAATCCATCCAGTAACATTATTATGCGTTTCTACATAATCTGTAAACGTTAATGTTATTACTCCTGCTGGTGTAATTGTATATGTTGCAACCTGGTTTCCGAAATCGTCTTTTAATTCACCATCTAAATCGCCAGCTAAATGAAGTTCGTCTGGTAATTGGAAGGTTACTGTATCTCCATCAATATATTTATGACCATCCTTCAATTCCCAATCAACTTTTACCCAGAATTCATCATCTGGCTTTAACGGATTATTTTCGTTATATGGATTTCCTTGTAAGTCCATCACTTCAGATATCTTGAAGTCAAAGAACTCATTGCCCATCTCACTAGCAGCTCGGCTTTCTTCCTTTGCTGACATTGCATTTGTTTTTTTCGGTACCTCTTCCACAAGTTCTTCAGTATCTTTTTCAGATACATTATCATTTTCTAGTATTGCATCATCACTTTCAGATGCATTATCTTCCCCCATAGAATCATTCTTAGATTGTCCAGTTAGATTTTCTAATGCTTCTTCAATTTCTTTTACTGCTGCATTTAATTCTTCTTGTGTAGATGTTTCATCTTGAAGGAGCATCTTAGATTCTTCTACTACATTTATCAAGGCAGCATAAGATTCTTCTGTATAATCGTTCTCCTCCAAACCTTCAATTTCTTCTAGAATAAGTTCAAGTTTAGATATATCTAATAATTCCTCTTCTAGATTTGAAATAGATTGTTCATTTGCTCGCTCTTCATTAGAAGCCTCTGCAAAAACTGTATTTACAGAAACTATCGGACTTAAAATCGTCTGACTCACTAATAATACGGCAAGTACGAGCAAATTAAACCGTTTTAACATATGTTTTCCTCCCTTTTTTAAAAATAAAATGTAATAAATCGCCAAACTTTTACAACCATTACAAACCAAACCGTTGAGTATCATATCATTTACTTCAAAACATAATGTAAACAAAACGCAAAAAACAGCCCTGATCATATAGGTCTAAAGGGCTGTTTTTATGTATTTTCTATTTCTCAATATTTAACTTTAATTTTTTTATAACATTTATTTTATACCAGTCTTGTATTTCAGAACTTGGAGGAGCATCCAATTCGCGGCGTAAATGTTGAATTAACGAACGATACTTAGCAGCAATAGCATCAATATCGCCAATATGATTGTATAACTTCATTAATTCAAAATAAATTTGTTCGTCTTCCGTATATTCCTCGACTAACTTTTCTAATAGTTGAATAGCCTTTTCAAATTCATTATGTTCAGTATAACATTGTACGACATCTTCAATTAAAGATTTCCATAACTTTGTTAATATATGACGTTTTGGTTCTAACCAAACATAATCATGTTTCATAAAATACTTATTTTCAAATGATAGTACCATTTGTTCATATTCTGCAATGTTTTCTGGCGTAATGGCAGGAAGTTGATACGACTGTTGTTCCCAATCTAATACGTCCACCTCTACATCGTTTAACTCTAATACGTATCCATCAAGGCGATTTTTTAAAACAAAATGTTTCCCAAACGGTTTTAAAGCCTTACGTACATTATAAACATTTGTATAAAGTAAAGATGCACTACTTTCTAAATTTTTATCTTCCCATAACAATTCCATTAATGTTTCTTTTTCTACATAAGTTCCGTGATTTTGTAGTAAGTAAACAAAAAGCTCTTGTGCTTTCGCCGTACGCCATACAATTGGACTAAACATATTTTTTTCTGTTTCAAAAGATAAATAGTCTCCTATTTGTAAACGAAGCACTTTTTCTTTAGGACTTTCTTTCACCCCATAAGTCATTACATGTCTTTGATAACGACCCATTGTTTTTTCAAGTCGATCCTTTT
>NZ_JAXHDE010000004.1:0-151405 GCF_037072005.1 Pseudogracilibacillus sp. SO10305
GTGTCTGGACACCCTGATGGACACAGAAGTTTATTAAAATTGAATAAGGTATCTGAAGCGACACACTTACTTAATTTAATTAAACCACATGTTAGAATGTCAACACTAAACTATGGTAGATGTTTTTATAATAGTTGCATATGCATAATATTCACCTCAGAAATATTATGCAATACCAATCATATCTTGTACATTCTTATCCAATCGTTTTGGGCATGCGGACAAAATCTTAGAGTATCATTTATAATTATCTCTACTTCTTCTATACATTTATGAGGAAGTAGCCACTGTTAAAAGAATAATTCAAAAGTTTTCTAATATAATCTGGATTAAGTATTTTTTATTCTTCTCTATTTTTCGTCAGTGATTCTATCGCATGATTCCAAATTTGCTCTCTAGCTACATTCTTAACTTCTTTTTTATAGCCATCGGAATTCCTCCATATAGGTTAAATAAAAAATCCCCTAGCATAAAGCCAGAGGATTTTAAAATCAATTAACGTAATAACTGTAGTACACCTTGTGGTACTTGATTTGCTTGAGCTAACATTGCTTGTGCTGCTTGAGTTAAGATGTTGTTCTTAGTGAACTCCATCATTTCTTTCGCCATCGTGCGAACATGTACTCTCATACATGACTAGACTATATCTTCACCCTCTAATGTTAGTAGGGGCTGGGCACTTCGGATTCACAAGGTACTCATGCTTGCGTTTCCTATGGATTTCATCATCATTGCGTTAAGCTTTAGATGGTCTATCCTAGTCGTTGAACCTTCGCCAGACTTTCGTCACAGGCGCTTGGCTGCTGATTGCCCAATCTCATCTTTTTTCAAACATTCACGCTGATCGTTTCCGATTACGTTGTAGTAAGATAAGCTCTCAGGGTTTTCCAGCAATTCACCCAGTCGTACTCACTAACCGTTACCAGTTAGGACGACTATACTCTTTTTTCGCATTAAGCTACTTGAGCATGATCAGTGTCACGGATACGTGATTCTGCTGCTGTTAAGTTCTCAGCTGAAGCACCTAAGTTGTTAATAGTGTGCTCTAAGCGGTTTTGGATTGCTCCAAGGTCTGCACGTTGAGTTGATACAACATTGATTGCATCATTAATGATAGTAATTGATGCATCTGCAGCTTCTCGACTACTAATGTCTACACCATTAAAAGTATTCGATTCAGTATTAGTTGCTTCAAGAGCTTCAGCATCTGCCACAAGCCTAGGTGTTGCCCCATCTTCAAGTTGATTTAGTGCATAATAATCATTTCCAACTTGGTAACCTACAATATTATCAGTTGCTTCACCATCAACATCTAATTCATAAGCTACATTTATAACAGCATCCTCTGCAAAACCCTTAGCTATAAGATCTATGTCTTCATTAGTTACAGTATGTGTCCCAGTAGCATATGCCGGAGATTCAACGTCTACTGTAATTGAATCATCTAATCCAATACCTGCTGCATTCATTGCAGAAATTGATACTGTGATGTTTTGCCCTTGGTTTGCTCCAATGTGGAATACTTTATTTTTGAAGTCTCCATCTAGTAAGTTTTGCGTGTTAAACTCAGTTCTTGACGCTGTTTGGTTAATTTCTTCTACTAACTGCTCAAGTTCAGCTTGCATTGCTTTACGGTCAACAGTACTTTCGTTTGTGTCACTCGCTGACTGTGTTGCTAATTCACGCATTCTTTGTAAGATTGCATGTGTTTCTGTTAAAGCGCCTTCTGCTGTTTGGATTAAGCTAATTCCGTCTTGTGCGTTTTTCGTAGCCATGTCTAATCCACGTATTTGTGCACGCATTTTTTCTGAAATTGCTAATCCTGCTGCATCGTCTCCAGCTCGGTTAATTTTTAATCCAGAAGATAATTTTTCTAATGAACCTTGTACTGCATTGTTGTTTGCACCTAATTGACGATGTGTGTTAAGTGCTGAAATATTGTGATTGATAATCATAACCAATCTACCTCCATGTAATATATTTTAGGTCACATCCTTGTGACCTACTACATATATCGACATGTTTTGAAAATGTTTAATATTTCACCGAAAATAATTTGTGAATAATTTGTGAACTTCGCATTTTTATATTCCATTTAATACATCCTACTTTACTTTTATAATTCATTCTTTGAAAATTAACCCGATATATAAATAAATGAATATTATATTGAGGTGAAAGTATGACAGAGGTAAAACAACTACAACAAGTAAACCATATTTTAAATACATTACTAGAAGCAACAGATCATTTAGTGCTTTTAATAAAAGAAGGTAACTCGACACATAGTTTTTATATGTTCTCTTCTATAGTGGAAGGAACACAGGCTGTTTTTAATACTTTAGAACAAAATGATTCTATTTTTTCGGATCAATCAGATAAGGTTGTACAATATTTAACGATGATTGCCGAACAACTAGAAAAGAATAACTATACAAAGGTATTTGAAATAATCCAATTTTCATTACGGCCTTTATACGTTCAAATGCAAGAGCAATTAAACGAAGTATTACCGAAACATAAAGAAAATATTTCCATTGGTATTTATCATCGTACACATCAACCACAAGAAATTATTCCTGAAGAAAGGTTGAAGGTAACACTTAATGAAGCAGCAAAACAAGAGGTTAACGTATATTTTTTCACATTAGAAAATGTAGACTTTTCTAAACAAACGATTGATGCAGTTGTATATGAAAACGAAACATGGGTGCCTATTACGATTCCTTACCCTGATGTCATAAGTAATATGGGGGTTGGACAATTTAATAAGGAAGAACGTCAATTACAAAGAATCATTCCTTTTACAAATACGTCTTATGTTGGGAATAAATTTACCTTACCGAGAAAAATGTTACATAACAGAAAATATGCAGAACTTCTTGTTCCATTTATCATTTGCATTTCAATAGATAAAATCACCTCCTTTATGCACCAAAATGAACATGTCGTTTTTAAAGCATTAGGTAGTAATCGTGGCGAAAATATATATTTCGTTCGTAAAAAAGGGGCTCGATACATTATTTTAGATCAAATTAAAGAACGTATTTTATCCGAAGAAGAATTTCAGTCGTTCCTAAACAACGTTATTTTAGCTGAAAAAGGAAGTTACATTATACAACGATATGTCCATACAAGAACGAAGGACGATGAACCATATCATTTTCGTTCTCATGTTCAGAAAAACCGTGGAGGTAAATGGCAAATTACACACATATATCCACGTATCGGAAATAAACGCAGCAATTTAAGTAATATTAGCACAGAAGGTCGTGTCGAAAATTTTCCAACCTTTTTACGTGAGCAATTTGGTGAAAAGGAAGGCAGTAGATATGAGGAAGAAATTTTACGTTTAAGTTTGGATGTCACGCAACATTTAGATAAGTTATATGGTTTATCATTAAATGAGCTCGGTTTAGATTTCGCTATCGATGATACAGGTAGAATTTGGATGCATGAGGCGAATAACGGACCACAAACTGCTTATCATGAAGAGAAACGGGCCATTGAATATATTGGCTATGCAACATACATTGCAAAAAATGGTATTATGCATCAAACGAGTTATGATAAAAAGCGTATCGCAAAAGGAGCATTTGTCGCTAAACAAAGCGACTTACCAATTGTAGAAATTAATAAAAACGAACAATGGATTGGGATTTTAATTACGAAGCAAACGAAACTTTCTCTTTTAGAGGCTTTTGCCCGAACTGCAATAGAGAAAAATGTAAATATATTTACTTTTAAACCATTAGATGTAGATGGAGACTTTGAACTTATTCGTGGTTCGTTCTATATAAATGGGGCATGGGTGCAAAAAATCACCCCATATCCTGCAGTTGTTATTGATTTAATAAAAGGAAGAAATAAGAAAGAACAACCAATTGTATATGAAGAATTGAGTGAACTAGTCTTTACGAATGAATGGGATAAACATGCTACAATTCGTTCGCAAATATTAATGCAACTTAATGAACAATTCAGCACAAATATTTCACCATTTCATTTAGTCAAAAAACCTTTACACGTGTTTAAATGTTTTGAACAGACGGATAGTGTCTTACTGAAGCCGAATAAACTAAACTCGAACTATGAACATTTTGATATTACTTATGAGCAAGCAAGTCGTCGTTACATGATTAAAAATAAAAAAGGAACTGTAAAAACCTATACGGAAAATGCATTACGTCATTATTTAAATTATTTAATTGAAAAAGAAAGTTATATAGTTTTAGAAAATGCTAACAGTAAGGATATCTTACATTCTAGTTCTGTTGCGGCAGTAAGAATTGATGAAAATAATTGGGAGTTATTATCAAATGACGATGCATTACAAGATTGCAAGTTGAAAATTTCTTCCATTGCTTCCGCTATAGAAAAGGCATTTCAAACAAACCTTTCTGAATTAAAGATTGAATATACTATCTTAAAAAATGGTGAAGTCATCATTCATGAGGTTAACCCTTTTGGGCCTGCAAAAATCGATGATGAGATGAAGTATGCGAAACATATGTTAACATATGCAAATAAAATGTTATAAAAGAAACATCCAGTCCTACTGTGGATTGGATGTTTTCTCATTTTAGTTAAAATAATGGTCATATTTGTACATACCCAATTTTTCTTTGATTTCTTCCGTTTCTCCGTCATGCACGACATCTTTGAATGTTAATCTTTGTAGCACATATTCCTGTGTATCCGCTCTTTTTCTACACGTTTAAAATACCTTCGCATTTCTATCGTCACATTATCTAATTTTTACTCAAGAGTATCAAAACGACTATCTGGCTTGTCAAAACGTTCATCCATAGATTTTAATTGATGCTCTATAGATTCAAAGCGACTATCCATATGCTCTAAATGAACATCGACTGTTTCAAAGTGGTTATCTATTTCATTGAAACGAACGTCGACTGATTCAAAGCGCTTGTCTACTTCATCCAAACGAGCGTCGACCGATTTAAAACGTTTGTTTACGTCTAATTTAAACTCCACTATGTCTGCTTGTACACCGTCAATTTTTTCTGTTAAAGTGCCGACATCTTGCTTCATTTCTTTGAGCATTTCAAACATTTAATCAAGCTTTTCTTCCATCGCTGAACTCCTTTCATTCTTTTACAAATTATACGATAAAAACGACAACACAAGATCGTATATTCCGTCCATTTATATTAAAATCACCCAGATAATATGTCTTCAAATTTCCATATTTCCCGCGTGGCTTTTTTCTAAAACTATATTAATTTCGATTATTTTTTGGACAAATCTTGAATCATTTTATCAATCAACGCTTCTTGATATCCTGCAGTTTTCTTCTCTGCCATTTGTATCCCGACCTCTACTAGCATTGGAGTTTCTAATCTTTTTAGTTTTTCTAATCTTTCTGCTGTCAAAACTTTTTGTGGGTTCGCATGGACATATGCATCTATATCCATTTGCCATAAATGTACATGTTCTGAATAACGCAACTTATATCTGTCTGCCATACGTAGTCCCTCAGGATCAAAATCACCTGCATAGTAGATATCATAGCCACCTGCAACAATAAGATCGAATAATAGCAATGTAGCAAGGGTTGCTTGTCCGTTCGTTGCAATTATAGGAATCGAAGGATCATAATCGAGTAACGCTGCACAAACACCGGAGTTTTCAACTGCCCAAACCTTTTTTCCTTCCCTTGGTTGCACATATGTTAACTTCGTCATTTCTCGTAATGGGACAAGTTGGACGGTGTGCCTTTTGGCTGCTGCTTCCCAGACTGGGTGTGGATTTTCTCCTTCAAAACCTATAAGATTTGCACAAGTTACAAAGTTTAACAAATCATCTCGATAAATATAAAACGATGCGAGTAATTCATTAATTTCCTCTGTATCGGCTGGCATTGTTTCCTCTCTGTTACGTGTAACATTTAATAAATGTAAAAACATTCTTCCTAAATCTGTTTGAATGTCAAAAGCATGTGGATCCCCTGTAATCCTTTGGCTAAATAATGGGATTCGTTCGGGTGCTTTAGGTAATGCTACATACGCTTTCGCTAGCACTGCAACATATCGTTCAAATTGTTCGCTATATTGTTTAGCAAATCGCACCATCCATCTTGCATCTATCGCTTTTTCAGCAATTACTTCTAACCAAAATGCTATATGCGAATATTGTTCAATCAGTTGATGAATCAATTGCTGAAAAGCCTGTTCTTCTTGTAGAGCGAATTCTTTTTTTGATATGATTTCTTCTCCAAAATAGGCATCGAGCAATGATTTTAGGTCGATTCCTTCAAATCTTGTTTGCTGGATTTGTGCTTCGAAGTTTTGCAATGAAATGTTTCCTTTTTGTTTTAACTGTTCAATTGTTACTCCAAAAAACTCAGCTACATATAATAATGTTTTTTCATGTAAATCAGTCGTAGCAATATTGCCTCCGATTCTTCCTAATGATTCATATTTTTTTCGGAACAATTCGAATAACCGATCATACGCTTTTTCGCCTTTAAAATATTGTATAGCGTACTGTATTTTTTCTTCCAAAAAATTCACCTACACTTCTACTTGTTGCCTTACTTTTCCATCCCAATGATAAGGAATTAATGATACGAAATTTGCATTTTTCGGCCGAATTAATTCATATATAGATAAATTGGAAACTGTTGGATAATCCCCCCATAAAATTTGGGAGTTCATAATATAATCAAAATCTAGTTGTTCCACAATATTAAACATCGTACTAATATTTTCGTCATCAACCCCTGCGAATGCTTCATCAAGGGAAATAATATATGGTGCGGATGGGTCCGCTTCCTTATAACGAGAATAACATGCTGTAAAAAGTGGGATATACATAGCCATCGCTTTTTCTCCACCGCTAAATTGATAAAAACGATTATTCGTTAGCTCTCGTTTTGGTTCCCCTAATCGCTCAAATGAAAGGACGAATGAGAACCAGTAACGATAGTCGAGTACCTCTTTTAACACTTGGAGTAATGTATTCCCTTCGCCTTCATACTGTGACAGTTCTTTTGCTCGATCAATTTTTGAACGGAAGTGGTTTGATACTGCATGTAAATCATCTTCTTTCAATAAACGTGGATCTCTCCGTAGTAATTGGACTAAATCTTTCGTATCTAATTGCTCCTCCGATTCAGCTGTACGTGGTTTCCACTGAATTGAAAATGTAATGCCAGATCCTGAATCACTTTCTTTCATTAATGCATTCATCTGTTTCGTCCAATTTTCGGCACGTTGAATGCGACTACGTAATTTTTTCCCAACCGATTCAAATAAAATTTCCTCATACAATTGTTCATCTTTTTCATTCAGATATGTTTGCTGACGCGTGTAATCTTCTGTTAATTTCTTGTGAACAGCATATGGACTTAATCGTTTCCCTTCAAAGTCTAATTGAATGATTCTTCTCTTCGCTCGCTCTAACCAATGATGGTAGACGATAGTTTGATCATTCGTCCAAAATTCTGAAGGCTCAAACATATGTTGTATTGTTGTGATCTGTTCTGTCATACGGTATTCTAGTAAATTACTTCGTTCTTCATAAAATACTTTTGCTAATTGACTTTCAATTTTGCTTCCATCATTTTGTGCATCTCGCCAAGTCGATATAATCCATTTTGCAAGTTTTTCTTCATTGTCTTCTTCCGGAAGTTTAATAAATTGATTCGTTTTTTCCTCTTCAAATGTACTTTTCCACGCTTCTAACATCTTCTGTTCGAAATGTAGCTTTTTTATCATTTCTTGAATCGCAGTTTCGATTTGCGCATACGCTGCTTCTTTATGTGGCAAAATTTGGTTGTTATCTGTGATTTCTGTTTTAATCGATGTTAATTTGCTCATCACTTGTTGAATTTCTTCACGAATATTTTCCGCTTCTTCACTTTGTAATTGTTCCTCTATCATTGCAATGTTTTTATTCATCGTTGAAACACGGCCTTGTAGCATGTTTATTTCGCCTTTTATGTCATCAATTTCATCTGATATATCTTCCAAATAGGCTCTCGTTTGCCGCTCATTTTGCGATTCATTTTGAATATTCATATGTGTATTTGCTAATGTATGCAATGTACGCTCATATATTAGCTGATTATTTTTCGCTTCATAATACGCTTCTCGATTTTCATCGATAGGCATGTTTCTCGTTTTCGAATGGATTTCTCGTTTTAATGTATGAAAATCTGTTAACTTATTTGATAGTTTCGTGTTTTCTTGTTGCATTTGATTATCGTAAGAACGAATTTCCGTGTCATATTGCTGAATATATTGAAACGCTGTTTGTAGATCGGTATCATCTGGAAATTGCTCCATCATTTTACGCGCCCCTGCAATATCTGATTCTAAAGTTTGTCGCGTATGATAGATTGAATTTATTTCTTCATTTATTTTTGATATTTCTTCTGTTAATAAAGCAATTTGTTCTAATCGGTATCGTTTTCTAGCATTTTCCCCAATAAAACGCACCGCCTCTACTGGAACAGCATGTCCTTTCAGTAAACCAATTGTATATGTGCCGTCTGTTCGAATGACTGTCGATTCTCCCATTCCGATTTCATCAACAATAATACTTTGCAAAACTTCCTCAATATGTGCTTGTGAGACGCTTTGTGACTCATCCACATCTGGTTGTAAATAATCTGCTAATGTATGTGCCATTAGCTGTGGATTTGGCTGAATAACCTTATCATGTGTCACGTCAAGTGGAACATCTGTAACAAGTGCTTGAATCAATCCTGCATCAATTAAAGCTGCTTCGATATGCTTTTTTGTCGCTTCATCAACATGTGCTTGGAACTCGACTGCTTCATAAAAAGGCACAAATGCAATATTATTTTTCAATAAATGTGTTCGTGCTTCTATCGTTGCTTCTTGCATATAAGGGGGCTCCGGATCTTTTGCCTCTTTCCATTGCTCTAATAATAATTCTCGTTCTTTTTTCTCGGTATTTTTTATGTTTAAACTATGTGTTTGTTCTGCAATTACTTCATTTATTTTTCGTTCAAAATTATTCGTCGCACGATAATAAGGCGTTCGAATATCATCATACGTCCCTTTCTCATACAAGTTTTCCAGTTGTCTAGATGTTTCTTGTAGCAATGCTTCATCCATCGTCATATACGGATGTTCTTTTACCCAGTGATGGATTTCAGACATTTGCGTTTGCTTATCACGTTCAAATATTCGTTCCCAATCAGCCTTCTCGTTTTCCTTTTTGTCAATTGTTCGTTGTAGTGTAGCAATATGACCTTCTAAAACAGTAATCGCTTCTTTTTCTTGTTCGTATTGGCGAAAAATAGCCTCTATTTGTTCTAACAATGAATAATGTGTATTAGCTTCCTTATGCCATACCGAAAAATCAAATTTATTTGTTTTATTTCGCTTAAAATCATCTTCATTCAATCCGTGTTGCTCAAATGCTGTCATTTCTGCAATGTCAGCTAATTCCTCAAGTTGGTCTGCTAAAGTTCTTTCTAATGTATAAATATTTGTTTCAATTTGATCCAGTTGTTCTTTGTTACGTAATTCTTGCTTCACTTTTTGTGTTAAAGTGGTATCCTTACGCTGGATATCTGCTTGAACGAGTTGTAATGCGTTTTCCTCTTTTATTTTTTCTTCTTCTAAATTCCACACTTCATGCTTTTCTAATCGTTCTTTCTGTTTTTCTAACACTTCCTCCTCTTCCGAAAGCACCTTATTTCTTTGGTGCAAAATCGTAATTTCCTCCGTCAAACTTTGTGCGTGCTTCTTTTCATCTTTTAGTTTCGCATCCATTTCTGTCACTTGCTTTTGCGTTTTTATATAATGTTGTGCCGTTTCTATGAGACGATGTGTATTGTATAGATCATATTTTTCAATTATCCGTTGTAAAGATGTTTGTTCTCTTTCCAATTGTTCTATTTGTTGTTTCGTCTGGTCCATATGTTCAATTGTATCAGATAAATGACGTAAGTCTTCATCTGTTAATGGTGGCAATGCCGCTTCCAAAATTTCATAAATGACGGTTGGTCGAAAATCTTTTGATAATTTTGGACTCCTTAACTGAATGAGCAATTTAATTAAATCTTCATATGCCTCATTCGTTTCAAAACCAAAAATATATTTATTCACTAACGCACGATATTCACCGCGTGTTTTCACAACATGCCCACCATTACCAATTCTATTTTCTAGTTGTACACGGGATAAGGGAAGTTGTTGTTTTTCCCCCGCATTATACGCTTCTTCATATAAATAAAAGTCTTTATTAATACGACGGTTATCCGTAATAACAAATCCCCAGAAGTTTAAATTTTTATAACGACGGGCTTGTAAGCCAATACCGACTGTTATATATTGATCAAGATCTTTTTGTTTAAATTCCAAAAAAAGATACCCTGTTCGTTCTTCGCGATCGACGATTTCCTTTTCGCCTAATAAGTAGTCTTCGATTTTCCTTGCACGTGAGCCGAATGGATCTAGTCTATCTGATGAAGTTCGCCCATCTAATAAGACTGGTAAAATACTCTGCATTGTAACGGATTTACCTGAACCATTACTACCACGTAAAAGCAATTTACCATCTGCAAAATTAAAAATTTCATCTGAATAATACCAAAAGTTTAATAAACCAGCTCGATTCATTTGCCATTTATTTATTTTATCCATTATTATCGCCTCCATTTTCTAAAAAGTCTTTCGGATAATACGCCGCAACCCGCCCTAATAATGGACGGATAACATATGTACCTCCGTCAAGTTCCGTAATCATTTCCCAATCTTTTAACAGCTGGATAGCTTCTCTTGTTGTTCCTTGTATGGAACCTTCTCTATACTGTTTACTCCAGCCCTTCCCGTATTGTTCATGTACGATTTGCACCGTTTGTTCGAGATGTTGATATGTCATATAAATTTGATCAAATTCATCTTTAGGAAAAGTTTCCTCATTTTCACGGATATAGGTTGCTAAATGGAGGACGACATCCATGATCGCTTTTTGATCTGGAAACAATGTCAATGTTTGTTTTCTTTCTTCTGATACAAGTAACGCATTATTTTTAAATACTTCTAATCGTAATAAAGCATGTGCTTCAAAATCATCTCGCAATCGATTGCGATAATTTCGTATATAGGCAAAATCCAAATCTTCTTCATTTTTTCGGTAGATTGCTGGTGAAATCATCAATTGGCGATACACACGCTTTCTTCGTCCATCACTATCCTGGATTTCCCATTCACTTTGAAGAATATCTTCTTTCGTTTCGTATTCAAATAAATCTTTCGGATAAGATCGCATGAAATATTGTGCATATACAGTCGTTTCATACAACACTTCTTGCTCTTCATCCATTGTAAACTGTTCAATTTCACCTTCCACAATATGAAGTAGATGCATGTTTTCCATAAATTTAATGACGCGAACGAGAGAGCGCCGATGATTATAATTTGTCCAATCGAGTGAAATATCTCCCGGATAAAGTTCTTTTATTTCTTCACAAATATCTGATAATAAAAATTGCTCCTCTACTGTCCGACTATCTGTAAATGCAAGTGCACAACAAAAAATAGCGTAATCCCGTTGTTCTTGAAAATCGGTAATCCCCATCCAACTCATTGGTTCGACTGGAGTTTTCTCTAATTTAATAAAGTGTTGATGAAAAATAAGCGTATAACCAAATTTCTCATCTATATAATTTTTTAATATTTTTTCTCGTTCTCGAATTTGTTGGTATAATGCCGGTTCTTTACTACGCAATATCCAAAATTGATTAAATAAAATTCGTAATGCTTCTTGTGCTTGTTCATCGAAGGATGGATTTGCCAATCGTTATGAACCCCCTTTTTATTTCTGAAAATGAAATATAATACTTGGCATCGTCATATCGCCATCTTCTGCTCGTAAAATCATTTTTTTCGTATCGTCGAGAACCATTTTCACTTTATGCCCATGTTCTGTTTGAAAAGTGTGATCTTTATGGCTCATCGCTTTTCCTACCCAGTTAAGGAGCATCTTTCGTACAAATACAGGAACAGTCGGTAATGTCTGTATATCCAGCACATTGTTTTGCATATAAGTTGCTATCATTTCTTTTTCTAATGCAAGTTGCGCCAAATGAGCTTGCTTCGCTTCTTCCTGTTTTTCTTTTTGGATAATGATTGCACCTGGACGAGTTTTCTCTCGATATTGTCGAATTCTTGGAGTCGTTCTATGGAGAATTGGTTTTTCTTCCCATACCGACGTATAAATATTTTCCGTTGGCACATGATCACTAAATAATTTTTTCGTATGAAAAAGTCCAAAAACGACCGCTGATAATTCATGTGCTTCGTCAATGGAATCGCGACTTTCAAACCAACTTGCTAAATGAAGATAATCTTTTTTTCGGCTTTTTGTGAAATGATGTCTCTCTCCAAGTCGTTGCACGATTCTTGTAATTTTTCTAATTTGTTCATTTGTTCGAATTTCAAGCATTTCCAGTTCACTTTCCCCATATTCGTTACCGAGGAACCATACTTTTATACTTTGCCATTTATCTAATTCAGCTTGGATTACTTCTTTCTCACTTTTTTCTTTGAATTCAAAACGTGGTGTTTTCTTTTCATAATTAAGCACTCCTTGGATAAATGGTTGTAGTTTTTCTCGTGTAATTGTTTGTAATATGTGTTGAATTTTTAATGCTGTTTGTTGTAATTCAATAATGAAATCACGTAAATATGTCGTAAACTGATCTTTAAATACGAGAAATGCCTCTGTGTGCATCCTTTCTTCGGCTTCTTCACTATTAATATGTGCGATATAGTCAGACGTATTTTTTGTAATTGATTTAAAACTTTGAAATACATCTTTCCAAATATGTGCACAATTCTCATCTGATGGCATCATATTCTCTCGTAATATTCGCTCAAGTTTGTACAAATTTTCGTACAATCGTTCAAATTCCTTTTTCTCAAGTGACCCGCCAAATATCTCCCCATCTTGTTCCATTGCTGTTAACATTCGTTCGAATTCCACCGTATATGCTGTGCATTGATAGCGGAATCGTTTTTTCTTAAATTCCTCAATTGTTCGTGCTCGCCCAGTTTCTTGTCTCGCAATCAGATTATTCCAACGCACGAGTTGGTCTAAATCCTGGTTCAACTGTTCTTCCGTATAGTCTGTCCATTCTAATTCTGTCACCATATGTGCTAAAATTTCTTCTGGAAATAAAAACTCACGCATTTTTTCATGTTGAATATAAAAATATCTTAAAATCGCCCGATAACTCCATGACTTTTCTGCTGTTAAATAAGATGCTTCCATCACTTTTTTGTATGTTTGCATTGTATTAGTGTCACCGTCACTTTCTTATGTTCATTTTAAAGTCCGTTATCTGAATTGTCTAACATTGTTTAGAGATTTCTCTAAATTTATAAATTGGTGTTTATTTTTATGCAGTATTGCAAATTTGTGAGTTATTTTGTAGATGAAATACAAATTTAAGTTAATAACTAACATTAGCTTGATTTGACTACTTTCTTTTACTAGCATGATAGTAAAAACTGTAGAAAGGATGGATGTGATGAATCATACATTTATCGAACCTGTTGCTCCCTCCTCACTCTTGTTATATGAACTATTGCGGCACCGCATCGAATTGTCCCCTAAAGAGAAAAATCGTTATGAACGCTTGGTGAAAGGCTATATCGGTGAAAGAACTTTCGGAAGAATTTTACATGAAAAGCAACTAACAAATGTTCTCCCATTATTTGGACTTTTATTTGAAGTAGGCGACACAGAGTGCCAAATTGATTCAATCCTCTTAACAAATGATATGATTTTTTTAATAGAGATTAAAAACAATAGTGGGGATTTTTACGTCCAAAACGATAAAATTTACTCCTTACGAACAAAAAATGAAATTAGAGATCCTTTCGCACAACTCGAACGTGCCACTTTTTTATGTAAATCATTATTGAAAAGTATTGGAGTTGAAATGGAAGTCCGTAGTTATGTAGTTTTTCCAAATGATGAGTTCATGCTTTATGAGGCACCACTTCACTTGCCAATGATAATGCCAACACAAGTGAAGCGATTTTTGCGAAAAATTAATGCAAATGCTGGTAGGCTGGATGGCCGACATGAAAAGCTTGCGCAACAGTTAGTTTCTCTTCATAAAGAAAAGTCATTTTATGAACGAGTGCCTAGTTACGAGTTAGATGCACTGCGTCGTGGCATCTTTTGTTGGAAATGTGGCGGTGAATTTGTGCGTCCGAATCGATTTTCATTTTGTTGTGAGAATTGTCGAGCCCAATTCCATATGAACGATGTGCTCCTTCATGTTATCGCTGAATTTCATTTCCTTTTTCCAAAGGAGAAGATAACAGTGAAAAATATGCTTGATTGGTGCGGCGAAAGTTTTTCTAAAAACTTTATTAGAGGAATATTAAATGATCATTTAAGGACAAAGCCAAACGGACGGCACACCCACTATTCGTTTCAAGACCCAAAAGAGCATATTAAAATACTTTATCGTCATTGCTTTAATGAATAAGCGCTAGTCCACGGTTATTGGATATTTATTGGGGATGCTTGGGAGAAACTTGATCATTTGGTGTTTGAGTGTTTGAGTGTTGGGTGTTGGTGATTTTAAGGATAGTAGATAGGGAAGCCTTGCGTCCTTGAGATTTGAGTTTTCGTGATTTCGAGGACGATAGAATGACCCAGCGTCCTTGAGATTGGGATTTTCGTGATTTCGAGGACGATAGAATGACCCAGCGTCCTTGAGTTTTGAGTTTTCACGATTTCAAGGACGGTAGAGCGACCCAGCGTCCTTGAGATTGGGATTTTTGCGATTTCAAGGACGGTAGAGCGACCCAGCGTCCTTGAGATTCAGATTTTCGTGATTTCGAGGACGGTAGAGCGACCCAGCGTCCTTGAGATTCAGATTTTCGTGATTTCGAGGACGGTAAAGCAACCCAGCGTCCTTGAGATTCAGATTTTCGTGATTTCGAGGACGGTAGAGCGACCCAGCGTCCTTGAGATTTGAGTTTTCGTGATTTCGAGGACGGTAGAACAACCGAACCCAGCCCACTTAAAATTCAGATTTACAATATTTTAAAGACATTAAACCAACGTTAGCCAGGCGCGATCGGATTTCCAAGCGACATCAATATTTGCGCCATACATGGCGGACATGCGCTCGCTTGTGAGGACCTCTTTTCGAGTGCCATTCGCAAATACAGTACCATCTTTCAATAAGAGAACGTGTGAAAATATTGGGAGTACCTCCTCAATATGGTGCGAGACGAACACGATTGTTGGTGCGTTGTCGGCGACAGCAAGGCGTTCGATTGTTTGTAGTAGTTCTTCACGTGCAACGAAATCGAGGCCATTTGTTGGTTCATCTAGGATGAGCAATTGTGGTGAAGCCATTAATCCTCGGGCGATTAAGATTTTTTGCTTTTCACCTTGGGAACATTTTTCATAATGTTTGCCATATGTATGAGAGACACCAAGGTGTTCCATCCATTCCCGAGCAGTTTCAAAATCTGCAGGAGTAGGTTCTGCGAATACTAAGCCGACCGAAGCAAATTTTCCACTAACGACGATGTCTTCTGCCATATGTCTTCCATTGATACGTTCACCTAAGGAAGAACTGACCCATCCGATAGAGCGGCGAAGTTTATGTATATCAGTTTGTCCAAAAGTTTCGCCTAATACTGAAACCGTTCCTGTCGTTGGCCAAATATAACCATTAACCATATTGAGCAATGTCGTTTTACCAGCACCATTTAACCCTAATACAGCCCAGTGCTCTCCAGAGTTCACTTCCCAGTCAATATCTTGAATGATTGTTTTTCCTTCTCTTTTCCATGATACATTATTCATGTCGATTACATGTTTCATCTCTATCACCTCTTCTTTATAGTGTAATCGGATACAATTATTGTGTCTATTAAAAGACAAGCAAAAATAATTATGATAACTTTAAATTAAACGATCATGCGAAAGGAAGATTTTCTTGGAAAAAATAATGTTTATTGAAACAGGTTATGGGATTGATTTACACGGACAAGATATAAATGAAGCAGCTAGTCGGGCGGTGAAAAACGCTATTCATTATAATTCGATGCCTGGGATTCGAACGGTACTGCCAGGAAATGATTTGAAAAATATGCGGGTTAATATAAAACTAGCAGTTCCAATAGACAAGGAAAAATTAGATGAAGCATATATAAAAAGTCTTCTACCGTATGGTGAAGTTACTATTGAGGTAATGGATGGTGGTATGGCGACGACGAGTGGTATTTTCTTAGAAGATCAACAAGATAAAAATGACCTCATGTATATCGTCAATGCTGTTGTAGAAGTTGGTTATTAAAATAGTCGAGTGTGGAGCAATTTTAACTCCATACTCGACTTTCTTTTATTTTTTGAAATTTTTCAACGCATCTGCAAATGGATTATTCGTAAAATCATCCTGTTTTTTCATGTAGTTTTGTACATCTTTTTTGGAAACACGTTGATTTTTATTTTGCTTGCGACGTTTTTCAAATGTGTTCATTTTTTCACGATGTCCACAAACACATGTAAACATCTGTCCGTCGCCTTCCCCGTATAATTTCATTTTTTTCTTACATTCAGGACAGCGTGCATTTGTGTTTTTATACACATTCTTTTTGTAATTACAAGAACGGTCTTTACAACGAAGCATTTTTCCGTGACGATTTTCGATTTCTAGCATAAAACTGTCACATTGCGGACATTTTGTTCCCGTAATATTATCATGTTTAAAAGTTGCATCAGCTGTTTTAATTTCATGCACAATTTCTTTCGTATACGCCTTAATGTCTGTCATAAAGGCATCTTTTTTTAATGTTCCCCGTTCGATTGCCATCAATTTCTGTTCCCACTCCGCTGTCAATTTAGGAGAACGAAGTGCTTCTGGCGCAAGATCGAGTAATTGTTTTCCGGTCGGTGTGACATGTAAATATTTTCCTCGCAATTCCATATACTGTCCGTCGATCAGTTTTTCAATAATATCTGCGCGTGTTGCAACCGTTCCGATTCCACCGGCTTCATGCAATGTTTGGACGAGGTCTTTTTCACGAACATCCATAAATTTCACAGGGTTTTCCATCGCTTTTAAAAGCGCTCCCTCAGTTAGCCTTTCTGGTGGAGAAGTTTCCCCGGTTTTCACCGTAACAGTTACATGTGAAAAAGTTCGTCCTTTCGTAAAGATAGTTGCCTCTGCCTCCACTATTTTTTCTCCGTACACTGTTTTCCAACCTGGAGATAATACTTTCGTCTCTTTTCGAACAAAATTTTCGCCAAGCATACGAACTGCAATCATCGTTTCTTCATATACATAAGGGTCAGATAATACCGCTAAAAATCGTTTTACGACGAGGTCATAAATTTTACGTTCATTACTTCCTAGTGCGGTAAGATCTACAGGTTCCTCTGTCGGAATGATTGCATGGTGGTCTGACACTTGTGCATCATTTACGATTGATTTAGGGAAATTAAATTTTTTACGTTTCAATGTACTTGCAATATTCGCATATTCATCAACTCCACAAGCATCTAGACGATCTTTCAATGTCGGGACGATGTCCGTCGTAATCACACGGGAATCTGTGCGTGGATATGTTAATACTTTATGACGCTCATATAGGTTTTGCATCGCTTGTAATGTCTGTTTTCCTGATAAATGAAAAATTTTATTCGCATCACGTTGTAATTCTGTTAAATCATATAATTGTGGTGCAAATTGTTTTTTCTCTTTCCTTTCAACATGCTCAACAATCGCTTCTGCTCCGGTTAATTTCTCCTGTAGTTGTTTGGCATTAGCTTCATCGAATATACGACTATTGTTTTTCGCGTCACGCCATGTAAAATTCTTTCCACCTATATTTGCTTGCATTTCATAAAAAATCGCCGGTTTAAAATGACGAATTTCTTCTTCTCGCGCATGTACGATACCGAGTGTTGGTGTTTGTACACGGCCACTCGATAATTGTGCATCATATTTTGTCGTTAATGCTCTCGTTGCGTTCAAGCCGACATACCAGTCTGCCTCTGAACGTGCAACAGCCGCTTCATATAATGTTTCGTATTTCTTTCCTGGTTGTAATTTTTTGAAACCGTCTCGAATAGCTTTATCAGTAACAGAAGAAATCCAAAGACGGCTAACACGCTTTTTCACACGTGCTTGCTTTAAAATCCAGCGAGCAACGAGTTCTCCTTCTCTTCCTGCGTCTGTCGCAATAATAATTTCATCGACGTCATTTCTCGTTAACTGTCTTTTCACGGCGTTAAATTGTTTTCCAGTCTTTTTAATGACGACGGTCTTTAAGTCATTTGGTAACATCGGTAAATCTTCCATACGCCAAGTTTTATATTTTGCATCATATTGATCTGGCGTCGCCAATGTCACTAAATGACCGAGCGCCCATGTCACAATATAGTTATTTCCTTCTAAATATCCGTCCCCTTTTTTATTGCAACCTAACACTCGCGCAATATCACGGGCAACAGATGGTTTTTCTGCTAACACTACTTTTTTGCTCATTTCAGTATTCCTCTCATTCGTATTACATTTAGTTTAGCATACATTTATCATCATGTACGAAACAGAAATAGCGTTATAATATATTTACATCCATCTTGCATCATTTTCTATTACATCTTGTAAACGATATGTCGCTATTTGTTGAATTAATTGTAACGGTAAAGGTTCCTTATACGGTAACTGTCATGCACTTTTTGTTGTCGAGTACGATGTCAACTCTTCCTCGAACGTACGAAGCGCTGTAGGAGTAGGATAAAAATTAATAGGCTGTTCAAACGCAGCAATTGTAAACAATACTCTGCGATACGTAAATGCAGAGGTTGCCCCATTTTAAACTTATTTCCGCTTCTGGTACGACTTCTTTTAAACAAGCTAATACTTCTTGCAGTTTTTGTTGCATCTTATTCGGGAATTGTGCAATATATGCTTTCACATTTTCAGGCTTTTCTTTCGTCACATAAGTCCCTTCTACTCACTCTTATTTTATCAAACTTTTCTCTCATTCTCTTTTATTGTTCACTTCTTTTTACCTCAAACCTATTTTGTTATTGACATCCCTTCTTATGAAGTGTAAAATGACAATCATCATATAGTAGAAAGGTGAATGAATTTAGATGATTTTATAATCCTATTTTTTGAAAAACTTCCGTTATAAAGAGCTTTTAATAGAACAAACTACATGTATATTGTTGCTTTTGTATGCAATAATTTTGTTCATGCTTTTATAACGAGCCTTTTCTAAATAGGATTTGCATCTCATTTATTCCCGATAAGCGACCAGAGTATCTTTGTGTGCTTTTATCGATATGACTTGCCTCCTGTTCAGAATTGGATAGGAGTTTTTTTATGTGTAAAAACGATAATCATTATATATAGAAAGAGGTTTTTTTATGGATGAAACATCTACAAAAAAATATGAATATTTAGCAGAGGATCCTAATGTAAAGACATTGCCAATAATGCTTTCGCTCATTATTGGGGCATTTTTTGCTGTATTAAATGAAACATTATTAAATATTGCTTTAACGACATTGATGAAAGAATTTGACATTACATTGCCAACTGTTCAATGGATGGCGACTGGATTCATGCTAGTAATGGGAATTGTCATCCCGATTTCTGCTTTATTTGTACAATGGTTCACAACGAGACAATTATTTTTAAGTGTCATGGTTATTTTCACTATCGGTACGACGATAAGTGCGATGGCACCGAATTTCACCATTTTACTCGTTGGACGATTAATACAAGCAGTTGGAACAGGTCTTCTTATGCCGATTATTTTCAATGTATTTTTACTAATTTACCCTCCACATAAACGTGGAAAAATTATGGGGATCGTTGGATTAGTCATAATGTTTGCACCTGCAATTGGACCGTCTTTATCTGGTGTTATTGTGGAATATTTAGGATGGAGATATTTATTTATCACTGTCATCCCATTCGCATTATTCTCTATTGCTTTTGCCTATAAATATTTAATTAATGTTGGAGAAGTAACAAAACCAAAAATTGACTTTCCATCTGTCATCTTTTCTTCCATCGGATTTGGTGCTGTGATTTACGGGTTTAGTTCTGCCGGAGAAAGTAAAGATGGATTTTTAACGCCGATTGTTTTATTGATAATTTTAGTCGGAATTATAAGTCTCGTTCTATTCTCTTTAAGACAATTTAAATTGGATGCACCGATGATGGATTTACGTGTTTTTAAATATCCGATGTATACACATGGCGTACTAATGTTTTTAATTATCATTATGGCAATGTTTGCATCAGAGCTTATTTTACCTATTTTCATGCAAGGGCCTTTAGCATTATCGGCCGCAACTGCTGGGTTAGTTTTATTACCTGGAAGTATTTTAAACGGTGCAATGTCCCCTGTGATGGGACATATGTTTGATAAATTCGGACCACGCGTCCTCATGATCCCAGCAACAATCGTGCTAGCAACTACGATGTTTATGATGAGTCGCCTTACAGCAACGACTCCTGTTTGGTTCATCATCATCGGCTATATTTTACTTATGTTAAGTGTATCTGCGATTATGATGCCGGCAGAAACGAACGGTTTAAACCAATTACCGAAAAAATTGTATCCACACGGAACAGCAGTGATGACTACATTGCAACCTGTTGCTGGAGCAATCGGGGTATCTATTTTTATTAGTATTATGAACGCCAGACAATTACATTTTCTAAATAATGCTAGCGACCCAAATGACCCGATTACAATTAGTGATGCGATGGTTGCGGGTGTGGAACTCGTCTATTTTATTGCATTTATTATCGCTGTCATTGCAGTGATTTTGGCATTTAGAGTATATCGAGCAACACCAATGGAAGATGAAGATAGTCATGAAACTGAAACAGAATAAACGATGAGGGAAGACGAATTTTTCGTCCTTCCCTCTTTTTTATTGCGAATTTTTCCCAAATACACATAAAATCTACTTTATTTGGCAATAATGAAGTGTATCATAACACGTTTGATAGGAGTGGCTTCAATATGACCGAAGAAGATGGAAAAACAGTAAACAGACGGACGTTTATTAAAAATAGTAGTATGGTTGCTGGTGGAATTGTTGGTGGTACGGTGCTTGGTGGACTTTTAACGAATCAGTGGATAGACAAAAAAGAAACCCCAACAAAAGATGCAAAACTGCCAATCGATGAGGCACGGGTCTTTTTTAGCAGAAAAAAAGATTTTGATGTTTTATCTGCCGCTACAGAACGAATATTTCCGGAAGATGAATTAGGGCCTGGTGCTGTAGCCCTTGGTGTTCCCTACTTTATTGACCGCCAACTTGCTAGTGCCTGGGGAACGAATGCGAAAGAATATATGCGTGACCCATTTTGGCAAGATGATCGTGCAAGAGATTATGAGCATAAAGATACTCCACAAAATAAAAGTGGTCCGAATACATCGACGAAAGCACCGACGAGGACACCACGATATCAAACACGGATGAATCGTGGCGAGATGATGCTAGAAGGCGTGCGAACGATTGATAAAGTTAGTATGGAAAAACTTTCGGATTCTTTTACGAAATTAGAGGAAGAAGATCAAAATGCTGTCTTAACAATGTTTGAAAATGGTGAAATTGACATGGAAGGGGTGGCAGCTGTTACCTTTTTCAACTTACTCGTACAACTAACACTAGAAGGTGCTTATGCTGACCCCGCTTATGGTGGAAATAAAGATATGATGGGCTGGAAAATGAAAGAATATCCTGGCCCACGTATGGCGTATATTGACGATATTGAAGCAGAAGAGTTTATCGTCATGGAACAAAAAAGTTTACGTGATTATCAAGGATAAGGATTGGTGGAAATAATATGGTAATAAAACATGATAAAGTTGATGTCGTCATCATTGGAACTGGTTGGGCTGGTGGCGTGATGGCGGCAGAATTAGGAAAGGCTGGCAAAAAAGTCGTCATTATTGAGCGAGGAGAGTTTCGTGAAACACAAGATTATGTCGGTGTAAAAGATGAATTACGATTTACGAATCGATTTGATATGATGCAAAATTTATCTCACGAAACGATTACATCCCGTAATACTTTAGATGAAGATGCATTACCAGTCCGTACGCAAGATGAAATGATGGTCGGAACAGATGCTGGTGGTGGTAGTGTTCATTGGGCTGGTGCGACTTATCGCTGGCTTCCATACGATTTTGAAATTTACAGTCAAACAGTAGAACGATATGGTAAAAATAAAATACCGGATGGGATGACGATTCAAGATTGGGGCATTACGTATGATGAGATGGAACGGTATTATGATAAATGGGAAAAAACAGCTGGAACATCAGGAGAGGAAGATCCATTAGGTCCTCCTCGAACAAATGATTATCCGAACCCACCATTAAAAGCGTCCCCACCGATCAAACTTTTTAATAAAGCGACGAAGAAACTAGGGTATCATCCATATCAAGTTGCTTCATGTAATGTATCCCAAGTGTACGAAAACCCTGACGGTGAAACGTTGAACCAATGCCAATATTGTGCATTTTGTACACAATACGGTTGTGATTTCGGTGCAAAATCTGATCCGATTGTAACAGTACTTCCGACAGCGAGCAAAACTGGAAATGTCGATTTTCGTTATGACGCTTATGCGAGACGTATTTTACATAAAAACGGTAAAGCGACAGGCATTTTATATGTCGATACGAAAACTGGTGAAGAACATGAACAACCTGCTGATGTCGTAGCATTAGGAGCTTTCACATTTACCAATAATCGACTTCTTTTACTGTCTGAAATTGGAGAACCATACGACCCGAAAACGAGAAAAGGCGTTATTGGCCGCAATTTCAATGGTCAATTTAATATTACTTTTTTAGGTGCCCGTGGATTTTTCGAAAAGGAAAAGTTTAATTTGTATATGGGTGCAGGCGCACTCGGTGGTACAATGAGTGATTTTGCTGGAGATAATTTTGATCATAAAGATCTCCCGTTTCTCCATGGAGGTGCGATTGAACTGAGGCAATATGGTGATGGAGCAATCGCTAGTAACCATGTTCCAAAAGGCACGCCTCATTGGGGGAAAGAATTTAAGAAAAATTCGATCCATTATGCAAATCGAACATTACAAGTATGGTACACATCAGCGAATATGGCATGGTGGCATAATTATATGGATCTTGATCCGACATATAAGGATGATTTCGGTGACCCTTTACTACGTATTACAAATAAATATACGGACCAAGATAGAGAAATCGCGAAATTCGGTGTTGAAAAATGTACAGAAATTATGGAAGAGATGGGCGCGGATATCGTAGATCCTGATGATGTTCCAGAGGAATTCGACCATATTTATCAAGGTGGACACTATGCTGGTGGAGTTATTATGGGAAGTGATCCGACAACATCTGCGGTAAATAATTATTTACAATTATGGGATATGGAAAACGTGTTCGTCGTTGGGGCTTCTGCATTTCCACAATTCGGCGGTCATCACCCGACAGCGACAGTTGGGGCATTAGGCTATCGTGCAGCAGAGGGAATTGAAAAATATCTAAATGAAGGTGGCGGCATGCTTGCTTAATAGATGCTTGAGGGGAGGTTAAAGCATGGGGTTTGCAAATATCGGCTTTCCAAGTTTAATTTTAATCTTACTCATCGCTTTACTAATTTTTGGTCCGAAAAAATTGCCCGAAATTGGCAAAGCTACTGGACAAACATTAGCAGAATTTAAAAAAACGACGAATGATTTAATGTCAATGAACGAGGAAGAAAAAGATCATAAAGATGATTCTTCTTTGTAAAAGACGTTACGATAGCGATAAAAAACATATGCGATATATATGACGGTCATGTTTATTAGAAAAAGATAACCATGACCGTTTTTTAAGTAAATTCTAAAAGCGACCTCCCCCGATACATTTCCTCATATGTAAAATATCTTTAGGAACGAATAATTGATTCCCCTTCTCTTTTCGTAAATTAAATGTAAATTATTGAAAATTCCCTTGTACTATCTTTCTATGAGGTTTATGGTAAAGATACATTCAAATAAAGGAGGATGTATATGGTAAAAGCATTTGTTTTTGATTTAGACGGTACAATTGTCGATACGGAAAAAGCAATTTTCCAAGCATACAAAGAGGCACTTAAGTTGTATGACTTTGAGTTGACAGAGGATGTATGGGCAAAATATGTCGGTGGTGTTGGAACACCAACTTTTATCTGTGAACATGTTGAAAACGTCACAGGAAAAGAAGTTGACATAGAAAAAACGATCGCATATGGTGAGACGGTTTTACGAGATTTAATTAAAAAAGAACGCCCGCTCCCAGGTGTCATCGAACTGTTGGAAGAGGCTAAACGTGAAGGGATTAAAATCGCTCTTGCAACAAACTCAAATAAAAAATGGGCGACGACACATTTGACGAATTTACATTTGCTCGATTATTTCGATGAACTACTTACGGTAGACCAAGTATTACGTCCAAAACCACATCCAGAAATTTATGTAAAAGCAGTGCATTCATTAGGTGTTGCACCAATTGAAGCAATCGCATTTGAAGATTCCGTGATCGGTTCAAAAGCTGCCGTAGCTGCCGGACTTCACACAGTAGCTATTCCAAGTACACTAATGAAAGAAGAAAATTTCGCTCATACACATTTGCAACTTCCATCATTAGCTAATACAGATGTAAAACAATTAACAAATTTGTTCCAATCGGCTAAATATAAACGAAAAATTAGCTAATGACTCGGGGGCATCCCCTACTTTTCTTCCCCGTTCAAGGATCACTATCGTGTATCTCCTTTTACATATTTATAACTTCCCCCCTATTCATATATATGTGACGCTAACAATCGGCATAAATAGTGCACGATTTTTTGTTTTTTCACATACATTTATCTCAAAATACTTACCATTCTGTTTTACTTTTCAACATTTCATATGAGTGAATCTATTTTAAGAGGAAAATGCACAGCCACAACCTATACAAATAAAGGCACAAAACTAAGCAATGTACAACTTTCGGTCTATCTTCACAAATGATCGAAAGCTTTTTCTATACGTAATGTTACTTCCTTCGCATTATTTCATCATGTATAATAGTGTTAATTGGAAAAAGTGGGAGCGTGGAAATAGAATGATGAAAGTAAAAATGAATGTCCAAACGATGTATAAAGGTGATTTATTTCGCGCGGGCAAAGTGTATGAAGTAAATAGTGAAACCGCCGAACGTTGGATTATTAGCGGTATTGCTGTAAAATTTGATGCGGAAGTTTAAAAAAGACCTCGAAGCTATAAATCTATTTAGATGAACAAAATCCCATTATAAAGATAGCTAGCAACATCTTTATAATGGGATTTCTTATATATTTATTTGTTAGCGAAAAACTCTTCCGCTTTAGTTAAATAAATCTCATCTTCTGGTCGTAAATCATATTCTTCTACGATTGCGTCAACTGGACAAACAGCGACACATGCACCACAGTCGATACAAATATCTGGATCTATATAAAATTGATCTGGTCCTTCTTCGATACAATCGACTGGACAGACACTAACACACTCAGCTGCTTTTTCTGGACCACATGGTTCTAAAATAACGAATGCCATTCATGTACCCTCCTTCACTTCAATTCGCTTTCTTTCTCCATCATACACGAAAAAAGCCTATTTCGTAAACTATTTACGTTGAATTTCGGAAAGTTTTCATACATTGAGGCACAATTCTTAATGTAATGTAAATTTATGGACAGTACGGTCTAAAGTTGTCGCTTGCTCTGTTAACTCCTGGGCATCTTCTGCCAATCGGTGGACTCCTTCGACTTGTTCTTCTAGGTTTGCGACCGTTTTAATAACTTGTTCTGTAAAACTTTCTGCAATCGTATTAATATCTTCAATAATTTCTTCTAAATGTGCGCCATCTTTCGTTAACTCTTCCGCATAGGCACTATTTTTCATGACCGCTTCATTGGATTGATTGGACGCTTTATTTAACTGTTCAATCGAACGACCAGCAATTTGTACAATTTCTATTCCTTCTTGGAACGCATCTTTATTCGCCGTCACCTGATGTACAGCATCTTTCATTTCTTCCCGTGTTTTCTCTAATTGTACGAAAATATCTTTGGCAAATTCATTCGTATCTTCTGCTAATTTCCGTACTTCCGTTGCTACAACAGAAAATCCACTACCAGCCTCTCCAGCTCTTGCCGCTTCAATCGACGCATTTAAAGCTAATAAATTCGTCTGTTCCGCAATTTGTGTAATTAATGACACTTTTTGAATGACTTGATCGACATCTTCCGCAACCGCACTAATTGTCTCAGCTGATTGTAAAATCGATTGTTCTAATTGTAACATCGTTTTTTCAGATTGTTGGATAGCCCCATGCCCTTCTTCTGCAGCTTGATTCGCTTCTTTAGAAATAGACAATGTATCTTCGATTTGTTCATCCATATTTTTCACACCACGAATCATCGTTTGTACCATAGCACTAGCAGACTGTAAGGAAGCAAGTTGATTTTCCGCCCCACCCTGAAATGATTGCATCGTCTCTGCAATTTGTTTAAATGTTTCAGATAAATTAGTCGCCTCGTCTCGTTGATCTCTACTAACATTTGTAATTATTTCAGATGATTGTGCTAAATCTTCCACCATTCGTTTCATTCCAATGACCATTTTATTAATTTCGAAACCGATTTGATGAAATTCATTCCGGGATTGATTTTGAATTTCCCTCGTTAAATTTCCAGCCGAAATATCCCTCGTAATCGTTTGCCATTTTTGATGTGCGCGCATTACATATGTGTACATACTATAAGTCACGACAAACCCACCAATTAAAACGCTTACACTAATGGCAACACTTGGTCCTGTATCTACTTGTAACAACCATGCTAAACCATAAATAAGTATTGCTGGTACTATTGCACACATGGCAAGCATAGGAAGTAATACATGTTGGTGCACAATTCGCCCTATTCGTAAATTATATTGTTTTCCATTTATTGTAACAAGTGGGCACGATCCATCAATTAACACTTCTCCAGTTAATCGTTCATACACTTGTAAAAGACCTTTAGATGTATTTGCAGCTTGTAAACCGACAGCATCTGAAAAGACCGTTCCTTCTAATAAACGGTTCGTATGAATATAACTTTTTCCGGTTGCATCAACAATCACAAAATATTCATCTCGTCCTAATGCTCGGTCTAATTCATCATGTAATGCTACGTAATTTTTTTCAAAATCTGCTTCTTGTTGTATGAGGTGTTCAATTTGCTTTGCAGTTTCTTCTACTTTCATTAATGCCTGTCTAGCTTTAGACGTTTTAATTAACTTCTCCAATGTAGATCCCCCCATATATCGAATATTACAACTATTATAATACTACATTTGTACTACAAAGTCATTACACTTCATCGTTTTAAATAGGGGCAAATACCTAATTGTATTGGAACATTTTTTATTACGCTACATAAGTTATAAGGACAGTCGTTATAAAAAGGACTTGATATGTATGATAAATATCCAATTATTATTCATTGTGCTTGCTGTAAGTTTTGATAGTTTCATGATTGGCTTAAGTTTTGGGATGAAAAAAATTAACGTGCCAATTCGTGCATATATCGTTATTTTTCTTTTATCATGTACAGTCGTTTTTACGGCAATGCAAATGGGCGACTTATTCGGTTTATTTCTACCTGAAAAATGGACCGATGTAATTGGCAGTTTTATTTTTATTAGTTTAGGATTATTGTTATTACGTTCTAATCATCGTTCTACGTCTGAAGCGACCTTTGACAAAGATCAATCTAAACATATTTCTTTAAAAGAAGCTTTCTTTCTCGGAATGTTTTTAACGATGGATGCATTTGGTGCCGGATTTGGGGCGGCGTTTTTAGCTTTTTCACCAATTTTTCTAGCTTCTATGATCGCTTTTGCGACTGTTTTATTGCTCTTTGGTGGGATCACTTTGGGGAAAATTTCCACAAAAAACAAAACAATTGCATCTTTGTCATACTTGCCACCATTCTTGTTAATGTCTATCGGCCTATATCATTTACTAACAACATTATTTGAATAAACATGAAAAATCGTTAAAAAAGTGACACAGTACAAATATCGAGTACTGTGTCACCTTTCATTCCAATAAAATGATGGAATAATTTATAATGCTTTTATAGATGCACCGTCGACAATTAATTGTTGTCCGGTAATATATGTATTAGCAAAGGATGCTAAGAACACTACTGCTGTTGCAAATTCCTCTGGCGTCCCGAGACGACCGAGCGGAATTTCTTTTAATGCTTCCGCTTCTACTTCTGCAAAAGATTTCCCTGTTGTCTCAGCTGTATTTTCTAACAATTGTGTCATACGGTCTGTACCAATTTTTCCCGGACCGACCGTGTTCACTAATATATTTTCATCAGCAAATTCTTGTGCTAAGCTTTTCGTTAAGCCATATACACCTGGACGTAATGTATTTGAAACGATTAAATTATCAATCGATTGCTTGATTGATGAAGAAGTAATATTTACGATACGACCTGCTTGCTGTTTCTGCATATGAGGTAACACATGTCTCGTTGCACGAACGACGCTAAGTAAATTTTGTTCAACAGATTTCATCCAAATATCGTCTGTCATATCTAAAAACTTGCCTGCCGGTGGTCCGCCAGCATTATTAATAAGAACATCAATTGTTCCTGCTTGATTCACAACCGTATCCACTAATTGTTCGATTTGTGCTGCATCACTCATATCACAAGGAATTACATAGATTTCATGATGATTCGTTTCCTCGATAATTGCTTGTTTTGCCTGTTCCAATTTTTCTTTGCTTCGACTACTTATAAAAACTGTTGCCCCCTCCTTTGCGAAAAGAGTTGCTACAGCTTTTCCTAATCCTTGACTTGCCCCAGTTACAAGGACAACTTTTTGTTGCAACAATAGATCCACGTCTAATTCCTCCTTCTCTTCTTTCGTCTCATTGTACCATATTCCTATATGTCATACGGTTCCATGCTATAATAAGATTGTACTATGTATAGATGAGGGTAGATAATATGTTTAAAAATGAATGGAATGAAGTAAGATCAGGATGGCTTATTTTAGCTGCTTTTGTCGTCGTTCTCGTCGGACAAATTATGTTTACATTGCCAGGCGTAACATTTTTAAATTTAATAGAAATGGCTGGACGTCATAATGATACACCTAATGTATTTTTACAAAGCCCGTTTACTATTTTATTAACTCAAGGAGCAGGAACATTTGGTGGAATTGCTGCTACCTTTATTGCTTATCGAACGATTAATAAGAAAAATCCGAATAAAATGTATGTCCAAGGCCGTGCTACTGATTTATGGACTGGACTTATCCTTGGAGCATTATCGATCACCATCTTATTCGTTTTCTTGTACAGTACGAATCAAATCGTCTTAAAAAATCCGCTAAGTGATCCGAATATTACAAGTGCTCTCCTCGTTTATTTCATCTTGTTCATTCTCGTTAGCTTATTTGAGGAGATTTTATTCCGTGGCTATGTAATGAATACGATGCGTGCAAAACATAATAAAAAGTCCGTCATGTACATCGTATCTGCATTGCTATTTACATTTGCGCACGTATTCAATCCAAATCTCGCTATACTCGGTCTTATAAATATCTTTTTCATTGGATTGTTATTCGCTTATATGTTTGACCGAACGAGGAGTTTACTTATGCCAATCGGCTTTCATTTTACATGGAATTTTTTCCAAGGATCGATTTTTGGGTTTCCTGTAAGTGGATTAGACCCCCACGGATTATATAAGATCGACGTAACAACTAATGTCCCGTTGTTAACTGGAGGGACATTTGGTTTAGAAGCGAGTATATTAACGACGATTATAATTGGCATTAACTTTATGATCGTAAAAATGTACACGAAACAACATATACGTTCATTATAAATGCATATTTGCGAAACTGATTCAATTATGAGAAAATAAACGAAGTATCATGGTACGTGTGAAAGAAAGAAGGTTATATAATGGAAAAATTAAACGTTGGAACGATCCATGCAATGCATGTGCTCGGTCAATTAGAAAACGATGATAAATATGTCGTTCAAAAAGGGCGCACAGAAGCATTGTTACAAACAGAAAAATCGTATGATCCAGGTGATTTAGTCGATGTGTTTGTATACAAAAATGAACAAAAAAAATTCATGGCAACAGATCAAATTCCACCAGTAATCGTCGGCACATATGGTTGGGTGGATGTTGTCGATGTGATCCCACATTTAGGTGCGTTTATCTCTATCGGAGTAGGAGAAGATATTCTTGTATTTAAAGAAGACTTACCAGCATTGAAATCGGTATGGCCTGAACGTGAAGATAAGCTTTTTGTGACATTAAAAGCAGATAGTAAAGATCGTCTTTTAGCTATTCCGGCGAAAGAATCTTACTTCCAAGATATGTTTCAATTTGCCAACGATGTTGATTTAAATGAACAAGTAACAGGAAGGGTCATCCGGGTAGATCGTGAAGGAGCAGTTATTTATACCGATGATGGTTATCGTGGTTTCATCCACAATACAGAACGAGAAAAAGAACCACGTCTCGGTCAAGATGTGACAGGACGTATCATCGAAGTAAAGGAAGACGGTTCGTTAAATATTTCGCTACTTCCGATGAAACATGAACGGTTAGATGATGATGCGGAGAAAATATTAGCTTACTTAATAGAAGTCGGCGGAGAGATGGACTTTTGGGACAAAAGCGATGCCGAAGCTATTAAACGTACTTTCCATATGAGTAAATCCGCTTTTAAACGAGCACTCGGTCGTTTAATGAAACACGGAAAAATTACACAGCAAGATGGAAAAACAAAATTAAATTAAAAAAAGCTTGCAGACGAAGCGTCGTCTCAAGCTTTTTTCTTTATTACGCAACTTGTCTATATGCGTCCACAACTGTTGCAACCATAATACTAACAGCTGCAGCAAAAAGACATGCGATTCCTAATCCACCTAGACCAGCGCCACCGTAAACAGTTACTTTCGCGTCTAAGATTGTAGCAAATAATAATAAAATTAGTCCTGCTGCAAAGAAAAGAAATCCCGGGTAATACGCAACATAGCTCGTTTTCGGTGTAGCTTTTACTAAGATAAGGCTTACGATAAGTAAAGCAGCACTTAGAATAGCACCGAGTGTCAATGTAGCTGTAATCATTTCTTCACCTCATATATCCGTCGATATTTTATATACAATAATAGTTTACATATCGTCGTGTAAAAAGTCAATCAAACAACTGTTGTACTTAAGTTGTTATTCACTTTCCGGTGCGATAAATTTCGTCGTCAATGCACCTAATTTTTCCACTTCGACCGTTACTTCATCTCCTGCTGTCATGTATACTCTTTTTTCTTTGGGCCAACCTAAAATTACGCCTTCAGGTGTCCCTGTTAAAATAATATCCCCAGGCTGTAATGTCATATGTGCAGAAATGTAAGAAATTAATTCCTCACAATTAAAAATCATATCAGAAGTATTGGAATCCTGATGTACTTTTCCATTTACTTTTGCAGTTACACGTAAATTGTTCGGATTTTCTATTTCGTCCTTTGTCACTAAATACGGACCGACTGGTGCAAATCCATCAAATGTTTTACCAGTCATCCATTGAACACCATGTTTTTGTACGTCTCGTGCAGATAAGTCGTTTGTCGTACAGTAACCAAATACATAATCTAGTGCCTCTTCTTCTGTAACATCTTTCGCCGTTTTCCCGATAACGATGCCTAGTTCTACTTCATGGTCTAATCTTTCTGTCTGTCGAGGGACGACTACTTCATTTAAATGACCGGATAAAGCATTTTCAAATTTATTAAATAAAATAGGTATTTTCGGATATGGTGATTTCGTTTCATCTGCATGTTTTTTATAGTTTAGCCCGACACAAATAATCTTTTTCGGTTCTGTGACAGCAGGTGCCCATTCTATGCCCTCTTCCTCGGAAAAAAACGCCGCAACACGTGGGTCTTCGACAAATGTTTGCAACACCTTTTCTGTCTCTTCCCCGTCACAAATAACATCCATTATATTTGTCGGGATATGTTCTTCATTTAACGACTCAGCCGCACTTCTTACATCTAAAATACCTTTATCTGTTTTTATACCTAAATGTACGTTGCCACTTTTTCGAAAATTCAATAATTTCATTTTATATGTACTCCCCTCTTTCTTGTATATGTATAGTGTAACAGAATATCCCATTATTTTTCATATAAAAATGATTTTATATTTGTTCCAATAATCGTTTTTACTATAGGCAACATTGTTTCTTTCATCTCGTCGTTGTTCCTCTTTGCAACATCATTGCTATAGACTCACACGATGTTTACCTGTTACGATAGAATCATTAGAAAGAAGGGATGAACATGTATGCAACAAAATAGAGTTAAGCCAATCGTTTTTGCCACTTGGATTGGTATCATCGTAAACTTATTATTATCTATATTAAAGGCCGTTGGGGGAGTTCTGTCTGGAAGTCGTGCATTACTTGCTGATGCACTTCACTCTGCTTCTGACGTACTTAGTTCCTTCGTTATTTTATTCGGGGTAAAAATTGCGAATAAACCGCCAGATGAGGAACATCCTTACGGTCATGGAAAAGCCGAAAATATTGCATCGATTATCGTAGCAATTTTATTAATTGTTGTTGGAATTGAAATTAGTATTTCTTCCATCAAAGTATTTTACGGTATCGTTCCACCAGCACCATCCATATTAGCATTATTTATTCTTTTAATTTCTATCGGGGTGAAGGAAGGATTGTATCATTACAAATCCCGTCTCGGAAAGAAGCTTAATAGTACTGCACTAATTGCAGATGCATGGCATCATCGATCAGACTCCTTATCATCTGTTGCAGCATTAATCGGGGTTGGATTATCTATTCTTGGGGAAAAACTCCACTTATCTTATTTCATTTATGGAGATGCAGTTGCAGGGATTGTTGTTTCCATCATCGTAATGAAGGTCGGTTATGATTTAATTAAAGCATCGGCAACCGTCATTTTAGAAAAAGTATTATCAAAAGAAGAAATCCAACATTATAAAGAAACAGTTTTTAAAATAGACCGCGTGAAAAGAATTGACCAATTATTTGCACGTACACACGGTAGTTATATAATCATTGACATTAAAATTAGTGTGGATCAGCATATAACTGTAAAAGAAGGTCATGATATCGCTCGTGAAGTGAAAACTATATTAATGGATTCACATGTAGAAATTGAAGATGTGCTCGTACATATTAATCCATATTTCGATAATGAAGACGATACAAATAATTAAATACGATTGTAAAAAATCCGGAAATGCATAAAGTTTTTATGCACATCCGGATTTTTTCTTTAAATTTTAAATGTGTTCGTATGTTCTTGTAAGGTATGTGATATTTCAACTAAATCTGTAATTAATTCCGTCATTTCATGTGTTGCTGCTGTTTGCTCTTCCGATTGTTCTACCACTTGATTCGTCTCCGTCGCATTCACTGTTGCGATTTTTGTTATTTGGCCAAATTGACTATTAATACGCTCGATTTCCTGTTGAATTACGTTAATACTTTCTGTAATTACATGAATATAATGGTCCTCTTCTTCAATAGCATTATTAATTTCTTGGAATGTTTGTCCAACTTGATACATTTTTTCTGTACCTTTTTTCACATATTCATTATTTTCATTTGATTCCTTCACAGCTATCGTCATGTCCGCTTGCACTTCACGAATAAGTGTACTAATTTCATCTGTTGCATTTGCTGATTGTTCCGCTAATAATCGTACTTCATTTGCTACTACCGCAAACCCTTTACCATTTTCTCCTGCACGTGCCGCTTCAATGCTCGCATTTAATGCAAGTAAATTCGTCTGATCGGATATATCTGTAATCATCGTCACAATATTATTAATTTCAATCGACTTTTGATGCAATACATCCATTTTTTCCGCAAGAGTGATCGATTGATGTTCAACTTGTTCCATCATTTGAACAGATTCTTGGATCAATGTGGCACCAATGCTTGATTTCTCATTTGTATTTTGTGAAACAGTTGCTAATTGATGTGACTGGTCCTGAATATGTTCACTATTTTCACCGATATGTTGTAATAACGTATTCGCTTCTTCCACAATTTGTACTTGTTCATTAGAAGAACTTTCTACTTGTTCTAATGAAAGCATATTTCTTTCTGCCGATGAAGCAATTTGTTCACTATTCGCTTGTAATTCTTCCGAAAAATTTGCTAGTTGTGTGGAATTTTCTTGTATATCTGTCACAATTTCTTTAAAATTATTTGCTAATACGTATAAGTCTTCTGCCAAACGCCCTACTTCATCATTACTTTTAATATTCAGTCGTTCCATATTTAACTCACCATTTGCAATGTTGTTGGCATATTCACTAATCTGTTGCAATGGTGCTGTCGTACGCTTAATTAAAAATATCGTGACAATTCCTGCAAATAACAGTGGAATCGTCGCAAATAAAAAACTTCCTTTAATCATATCAAATGTTCGCTCATGTACGATCGATGCTTCAAAATCGATAGCACTAATGGCGATAACTTCTTTCGTTTCATCGTGATCTTCAAAAATAGGTGCATAACCTGTTAAACGTTTCATCCCACCATAATTATACACATCAGAAAATGTTGGTGCTTTCGTTACTAATAATGTTTCTAATACTTCCTCATCTATAAAAAAAGTTTCTCCTGTTTCAAATCCTTGTTCCATTAAATTTTCATCGACGGCTAACAACTTCCCATCTAAATCCATCACATACTGTCCTTCGAATATACCTTTATGTTGGATTGTCCAACTAATATCCTCCCCTACTTGTTTTGCGACAGCTTCGTCCCCTGCTTTAATTTTATCAATATCGCTCGGATTAATTAGTGCTGTCGTAATGTTTGCACAACCGAATGCTTCGACACCAGCCGCTTTTTTCACTTCTTTATAATTTACTGAATACATTGATATGAATAATACGATAATACAAAAGAGCATAATAGCAGCAATAATCGTTCCTAACTTAATTGTAATAGTATTTTTCTTCATAATGGCTTCCTTTCTGTCTTACATCATATTTTCTTTATAAATAGTTCTATATAACTATAAAATTGGTATTTTATAAATTACCTACATGAAAATAGGCTATAAAATAAGAACTTTTTACTACTTACTATCATACAATATTGTATTGAAAATATGGAAAAGAAAACACTATTTTAAGAAAGTTTTTTTGATTTATAAAATTATTCAATCATTTTTAACATTTCGATTTACAAACTTTAAAATATGTATTATGATGAAATCACCAAATGTTGCACGAGGTAAAAACTTTAGTTCATAGCTAAGTTAATATGACATACACAACATATATTGAGAAGGTGAAACAAATGAGAAAGAGTATAGATGTCCAAGATTTAACCGTCTCATATGACGGAAATGAAGTGTTACAACATATTTCATTTTCAATAAAAAGTGGACAGTTGATCGGTATTATCGGACCTAACGGGGCAGGCAAATCTACTTTAATTAAAGGGATGCTTGATCTTATCCACCGGGACCGCGGGGATGTTCGAATCGACGGGAAAAAAATTACGAAAATGAGAAAACAAATTGCCTATGTTCCCCAAAGAAGTAATATTGACTGGGATTTTCCAATCTTAGTACGTGACACGGTATTACTTGGCACGTATCCAAGACTAGGTTTATTTAAACGACCAACAAAGACAGATAAAAAATGGGCGGACGAATGCCTTGATAAAGTGAATATGTTGGATTATCGCGATCGACAAATTGGGGAACTGTCTGGTGGACAGCAACAACGAGTCTTCTTAGCACGTGCGCTTGCTCAGCAAGCAAATTATTTCTTTTTAGATGAACCATTTGTTGGAATTGATGTGACAAGTGAAAACACCATTATCGCCATTTTAAAAGCATTACGTGATGAAGGTAAAACGGTGTTTGTCGTTCATCACGATTTAACAAAGGTAGAACAATATTTCGACCAATTATTATTAATTAACAAAAAACTAATGAAATATGGCGATGTTAAAGAAGTAATGCAAAAAGAACTAATGTCCTCTGCATACAATATTGATTTCAATATCATTCAATCGATGGGAGGCGAAGCATAGTGGATTTCATCAATGATTTAATGAACTATGAATTTTTACAACGTGCTTTCGTCACTTCCGTTGTTGTAGGGATTATTTGTGGTATTATCGGTTCATTTATTATCTTGCGAGGAATGGCTTTAATGGGGGATGCCATCTCACATGCTATTTTACCAGGTGTGGCGATTTCTTATATGTTGGGCATTAATTATTTTTATGGTGCTGTCTTTTTTGGAATTTTAACTGCCGTCGGAATTGGAGTTGTAAGCCAACATAGTCGAATTAAAAATGATGCATCTATCGGTATCGTTTTTACAGCATTTTTTGCACTTGGAATTATTTTAATTGGAAAAGCGCAAACGGCAACAGATTTAACACAAATTTTATTCGGTAATGTGTTATCTGTTCGATCTTCCGATATGGTCATTACGATCATTATCGGCATCATAATTATTATGTGTGTCATCATTTTTTATAAAGAATTACTCGTCAGTACATTTGATGAAACATTAGCGGCATCGTATGGCTTACCAACAAAATGGATCCATTACGGAATAATGCTACTACTTACACTTGCAACGGTCGCATCCTTACAAACTGTTGGGGTAGTACTTGTCGTAGCGATGCTTATTACACCAGCATCTACCGCCTATTTATTAACAAACCGCTTCTCAATCATGATTGTACTATCATCGTTTTTTGGTGCATTATCATCTGTCATCGGATTGTATATTAGTTTCAAGTACAATTTATCTTCCGGTGCAGTCATCGTGATAGCGGCGACGATTATCTTTATGATTGTCTTTATTTTCTCACCAAAACAAGGTGTTTTATTCAAAGCTTTACGTACGAGAAAAATACGTATAAATTAATTGAAAGAAGGGGAAAAATTGAAACAAAAATTAAAAAAAATTACTTTACTAACAGCAATGATGGTATTATCTGCAATATTAGTTGCATGTGGTGGAAACAAAAGTGAGAAAGAAACAGCTACTACAAATGGAGAAATAAAAGTTGTCACATCATTTACGATTTTAACAGATATGGTAGAAGCAATCGGTGGGGAGAATGTTGCAGTTCACAACTTAGTACCAACAGGGACAGATCCACATGAATACGAACCTTTACCAGAGGATATTAAAGCTGCAACAGATGCAGATGTGCTATTTTATAATGGACTTAACTTAGAAGGTGGAAAAAATGGTTGGTTTGGGAAAATGATGGATGCAACAGGACAAGATTGGGATAACGCATATGAACTAACAGAAGGGGTAGAACCTGAATATGTTGTTAGTGGAGATGGAAGAGATGAAGAAATTAATCCACACGCATTTCTAGACCCACATGTCGGAATAAAAATGGCTGAAAATACGATCGATGCACTCATTGAAATTGATCCGGACAATGAAGACTATTACAAAGAAAATGGAGAAGCATATGTCGCACAACTCCAAGAAATTGCCGATGAATATGAAGAAAAGCTCGGAGAAATTCCAGAAGAAAACCGTGTACTTGTTACAAGTGAGCAAGCATATCAATATATGACAAAACGATACGGGCTTGAAGAAGGATTTATTTGGGCAATTGATACAGAGGAAAATGGTTCACCAGAACAAATTAAATCATTGCTTGCATTTATTAAAGAACATGAACCACCAGTTTTATTCGTGGAAACGAATGTAGATACACGTCCAATGGAAACTGTTGCAGCGGAATCGGGTGTTGAGATATTCGGTGAATTATATTCAGATGAAATTGGAGAAAAAGGTTCGGAAGTCGATACGTATGTGAAATTTTTACAATACAATATCGATATGTTACATGAAGGTTTAATAGGAGAATAAACCATCATTATTGGCTCTAATGATGATTTATTATAAGTAAATGTTGACGAAAAAGACTTGCGATAATTATCGCAAGTCTTTTTCAATCTTATTCATATTATTGTGGTCGTTCTTTAAATTGAGCGATAGATTGATCCGCTAACACGACAAGTGTCATATCATCCATCGGTGGATTGTGTAATCCTGCACGGACGTCACGATAATACCTTTGTAATGGATTTTTCGCCGATAAACTTCTTGCCCCAACAATTCTCATTGCAAGATCTACCACTTTATTTGCTTTATTGACGACAGATACTTTTACAGCACCAAGCTCCGCCTTCATCGTCTGACGTACATTATCATCACTTTCATCCCATTTCCTTGCAACACGATATAAAATAGATTCCATTTCTAATAATAGCAATTCAATTTCACCAATTTTATGTTTGACAGTCGGAATATCTGAAATCGTTCCTTCTATATTCGCTGGAGAATACGTCGTTGCAAATTGCAATGCTTCTCTCATTGCCCCTTTTGCAATTCCTAAATAACAAGCAGGAATATGAAGCAACCAACCTTGTGCTCCCTTATCCCCTGGCGTTAAATAATGTAGTAAATCATCTTTAGCCACTTGTACATCTTGCAATACAATATCATGACTTCCTGTTGCCTGCATGCCGACCGAATCCCATGTTTCCACTACTTCTAAACCAGGTGTATGACGAGGTACTAAAAAATTCCCTACCTCATCTGTTCCTTCTATTGACGCCGTTACAGCAAAATAATCTAAGATTGGGGATAATGTCGTAAACGCTTTTCGTCCATTTAACACCCATCCATCCTCTCTTTCAACCGCATATGTTTGCGGGCGATTGCCACGTGTTGGACTCCCTGTTGCGAGTTCTGTTGCTGCACTATTTAATAGAACATTTTTTTCGACAACTTCTTTAGCATAGGAAGCATATTTTTCCTTTTCCCATACATTCAATTCAGCAATATTTTTCGTAATTCCCATATGCCACCCAATCGATAGACCTGTTGAACCGTCATAGGAAGCAATAATTTCTTGGGCCTTCAACATTTCTACTAAACTAATTTCTAAGCCACCATATTTTTTAGGTACGGTTGCAGCTGGATAACGAATTGCTTTTAAATCTTCATAGTTTTCATAAGGGAAGGTTCCCTCTATATCATGCTTATATGCTCTTTCTTTAAATGCCTTTGCAGTCTCTTCTATTAATGCCAATCTTTCCTCTTTTGTTTGTGCTTCAAATATCGTCATTTGAATCCCTCCTGTAAATAAATAGTATCATAAGTACGTTTTTATGCATCAGGCATTAACCAATTTGGTAAAAATAAAAATAAATCAGGAACGAAAACTCCAATTAAAATAATTCCAATTGTAATAAGTAAAATTGGCATAATACTTACAAACGCACGTGCCGTTGAAATTTTCCCAATTTGTGTCGCAATTAATAAACAAATTCCATATGGTGGTGTTACCATCCCACACGCTAAAACAAGACATGTAATAATGCCAAGATGCACTGGATCTAAATTGGCCAAATCACCTAATTTAGTAATAATCGGTAAGAAAATTATAATAGCCTCTAATGGACTTAAAAACGTTCCGATAATAAGTAAAAATAAAATTAATAATAAAAAGATTCCAGTAGAAGATGTTGTAATTCCCATAATGAAATTAGCAACTAATTCAGGTGCATGTAAATACCCAATAAGCCAGCCCATAATTCCCGCACAAGCTACCGCAAACATTGGCAATGAATATTGCACCATCGTCTCTTTCAATAATTTTGGTAGATCTCTCACTTTCAACGTTTTATAAAAAAACATTAAAAGTAATGCATAAAAAACAGCTATAGCAGCCGCCTCCGTTGCAGTAAAAATTCCTGTCGTAATCCCACCGATAATAATGACTGGGAGGAGCAATGTTGGAATCGCCTTTCTAAACGAAACAGTAACCTCCTTCGCTGTTGGCTTTGGATAAGCAGGATAATCATGTTTTTTTGCTAAAAAATATGTATAAGACATCTGTCCAAAGGCAATTAACACACCAGGTACAATCCCGGCTAAAAATAATTTCCCAATGGATACTTGAGCCATCGCTCCATAAACGACCATCATAATACTCGGTGGAATAATTACACCAAGTGTCGAGGAACATGCTGTAATTGCTACACTAAAACCTGCATCATATTTTTCTTTTTTCATCGCAGGAATGAGAACAGGTCCAATTGCCGCTGTATCTGCTGCAGCTGAACCAGATAGTCCCGCCATAATCATACTAACAAAGACATTAATATGTGCCAGCCCACCACGAATATGCCCGACAATTACACGCGAAAATTGTAACAATCGTTCTGTAATTCCTCCATCGTTCATTAGTCCACCTAATAGTAAAAAGAATGGAACAGCAAGCAATGTAAAATTATCAATCCCCGTATAAAACTGGTTAATGACACTTGTAAATGGTAAGTCTAAATAAATAATAGTAATAATAGATGAAATCCCTAAAGCAAAGGCAATCGGTACACGAATGAATACAAGAATAAAAAACGTCATTAATAATAAAACGAGTGGATTCATACTTGTTCCCCCTTATGCCTGCGTAATCTTTGTAATGTTTTCCAATCATTGATAAATTGTTCAATTGTAAAAAGGAACATGAAACATCCACTTACTGGAATAGCAACAAATGTGTAGGAAAGTGGAATCGTTAATACCGTTGAAAATCTTGATAGTCCCATCTTCGTAAAAGAATATCCATGAACGATCATGACATAAATAAGGGACAAAACGATAATATGTGCGAACAAATCAAAAACTAAGTTCATTTTTATTTTATTTGGTGCTAAATCAACGGTGTAATGTATTTTTCTTCTTACAGCAATTGCAGCTCCTAAAAATACTGTCCAAATAAAACAAAGAACCGCAACTTCATCTGCCCACATCATTGGTACGTGGAAGAAGTTACGAATCACTACTTTTAATAGTACGACGACAATAAATGTCCCTAATAATAAAAATCCTATTGTTAATAATAATTGTTCGATTTGATCATTTACCTTTTTTAGCATTTCAAAACTCCTTTAAAAGAAGATGAGGTGGAGATATATAATCATATGTTGTAGAACATGAAATGTGACACGAAAGAATCAATTTCTATTATCGCGTCACTTTTCACAGTTTCATATTGTAAAATCTCCGACCTCATGAAACATTTATTCTTTCAATTCACGTACAATCTCTACTAACTCTTCAGCATCTAGTTGGGCTGCTAAGTCATCATGTAACGGTTCTAAAATTTCGACGAATTTATCGCGCTCAACTTCTGTAATCGTCACTTCCCGTTCTTCTAACTCTTTGAACAATTCTTCATCAAATTCGATCCCTTTTTCTGTCCCTAACTTCGCAGCTTCTTTTGCTACTTCATCTACAATCTCTTGATACTCTTCTGGTAATTTATTAAATGTTAAATCACTCATCGTAAAATGAGTTGCCATATATAAATGCTCTGTCAAACTAACATATGGTGCTACTTCATATAATTTGCTCCCTGTATATCCACTTAATGTACTTTCAAATCCTTCTACGACACCTGTTTGAATGCCAGAATATACTTCATTCCAAGATAAAGATGAAGGTAATGCACCTAACGCAGACCAAATGTCATTTTCAATCGGTGAGCCTGGTAGACGTAATTTTAATCCTTTTAAATCATCTGGATTTTTTATTTCTTTTTTATTATTCGATAAATAACGTGTTCCCCCACCAGATAGCGCAAGTAATTTTACATCTAAATTTTTATCGACAAATTCTTGCTCAAAGTATTCGAATAATAGGCTATTTTCATCAATCGCACGTTCGAAATGATCCATATCTTCAAATAAATATGCTAACCCAAAAATTTGTAAACGTGGTACGAATGAAGCAGCATTTTGTGTTCCGCCAATAACAAAGTCAATTGTCCCTAGTCGCATTTCATCGATAGTCGTTTCATCGTCTCCTAAAGAACCACTATGGTGAATACTAATCGTTACATTTCCATCTGTTCGTTTTTCTACTTCTTCTTTAAAATATTCTGCTGCATCTAACCACGGATGTGGAGCAGATACGACAGTCGCTAAACGAAGGTCAAATTTCTCACCTGCTTTTGCTTCCCCACTATTTTCACCTTTCGATGCATTTTCATTACTACATGCCGCCATAACTCCTAAAACGATAACTAAAATAAAGGCTAAAACATGCTTTTTCACTAAACCTTCCCCCATTCAATATTATTCATATGAAATAACTACGAATTAATATATCATTAATACAACCAACTTACAAGGAATTATCGATAAATTTCATTATTTTATGAAAAAATGGAATTATCTCTCTATTCTTTCTCTTTTTTGAACAAAAAATTGTCTGAATGTTATATAATAGAGAGGAAAGATTTTTGTTATTTTTTTTAAGGGGATAGTATGATGAGTAAACAAGAAATTAACGTACAACTAAGAGAAACATTAAAAGAGAAGCCTACTGGCGAATTGCAATTCGGCCATAACTTTACAGACCATATGTTCATTATGGACTATGAAGGTGAGAAAGGATGGCATGACCCAAGAATCGTCCCTTATCAACCGATTACATTAGATCCAGCCTCCATCGTCTTTCATTACGGACAAACGGTGTTTGAAGGATTAAAAGCATATGTTGCAAAAGACGGTTCCATTCAATTATTCCGTCCTGAGAAAAACTTTGCGCGCTTAAATCATTCCAATGACCGTATGGTTATTCCACATATCGATGAAGAATTTGCTTTGGAAGCTTTAAAAAAGTTAATGGAAATTGAAAAAGATTGGGTACCAACAGATGAAGGTACATCTTTATATATTCGCCCATTTATTATTGCTACAGAAGCATACTTAGGTGTCAATCCTTCTAATGAGTATAAATTTATGATTATTTTATCACCAGTTGGTGCGTATTATAAAGAAGGAATGAATCCTGTTAAAATCGCTGTCGAAAATCAATATGTTCGTGCAGTTAAAGGTGGAACTGGTGAAGCAAAAACAGCTGGAAACTATGCTTCTAGCCTAATGGCACAAGAAGTCGTAAGTAAAGATGGGTTTGCGCAAGTTTTATGGTTAGATGGTGTAGAGAAAAAATATATTGAAGAAGTAGGAAGTATGAACGTTTTCTTTAAAATAAACGGGGAAGTAGTAACACCTGCATTAAACGGAAGTATTCTACCAGGAATTACTCGTGATTCTGTGCTTGAAATGTTACGCCACTGGAATGTTCCAGTAACAGAACGACGTATTTCGATGGCAGAAATTGCTGAAGCACATGAGAACGGGACGTTAGAAGAAGTTTTCGGAACAGGGACGGCCGCGGTTATTTCCCCTGTTGGACAATTAACATGGGAAGGGAAAGATTATATCGTCAACAATGGCGAAACCGGTCCAATTGCGAAAAAATTATTTGATACATTAACAGGAATTCAATACGGTAGGATAGAAGATCCTTTTAATTGGATCGTGAAAATCGACTAAAGTAGTGTTGTAAAACATGCTTGAAATGGCGCATACATATTGTACGTTATTTCATGCATGTTTTTTTATCATATTGGAAGGTTAAAATTATGAGGAGGAAAAAATAATGTCACGTGCAAAAATTGCTGTTATCGGATCAGGATTTACTGGTGCCACTACTGCATTATTTCTAGCCCAAAAAGAACTCGGAGATATCATATTAATCGATATTCCTGACATGGAGAAGCCAACGAAAGGAAAAGCTTTGGACATGTTAGAGGCAAGCCCTATTCAATCATTCGATAGTAACATTACTGGCTCTTCCAACTACGAAGAAATACAAGATGCAAAATTAGTTATCATCACTGCTGGAATTGCGCGTAAACCTGGGATGAGTCGGGATGATTTAGTTTCTACAAATGCAAAAATTATGAAATCCATCGCAAATGAAATAAAGACATATGCGCCCGATGCTTTTGTTTTAGTATTAAGTAATCCTGTTGATGCAATGACTTATACATTACTTAAGGAAACAGGCTTTCCTAAAGAGCGAATTATTGGACAATCTGGAATTCTAGATACTGGAAGATTCCGTACTTTCGTTGCGGAAGAGTTAAATCTATCTGTAAAAGATATTACTGTATTCGTGCTCGGTGGACATGGAGATGATATGGTACCACTTATCCGTTATTCATACGCTGGAGGGATTCCTTTAGAAAATCTAATTTCTAAAGATAAACTAGACGAGATCATTCAACGTACACGTAAAGGTGGTGCGGAAATCGTCGAACTCCTCGGTAATGGTAGTGCATACTACGCACCCGCCGCAGCATTAACCGAAATGGCCGAAGTAATTTTAAAAGGGCAACGCCGCATATTACCTGCAATTGCTTATTTAGAAGGTGAGTATGGTTTGAACGATCTTTGCCTCGGTGTTCCGGTCATCCTAAGTGATAAAGGAATAGAAAAAGTGATTGAACTGGATTTATTAGAAGATGAAAAAGATGCATTACAAAAATCAGCACAATCCGTTCAGAAAGTGATTGATATTTTATAAAAAGAACACACTCTAATCAAGGGACAGTAATAACACAAGTAAAATCAAAAAGCAGGTCATGTTTATCTTTTTTCCATAAACATGACCTGCTTTTTATAATTTGAATCTAGTTATGCCCTAGTCTTTCGTTTTGCACTATTTTATATTAAAAATCATACATCGCATCTTGTTTTTCGATTAAAAATTGTGTTGCTTCAACATGGTGCACAGTATCTTCCACTAAACGTTCAAGACGGAATAAAATATCATCGTTCACAATGTCCGTACGAAGGAAATCTTTTTCCTCAATAAAAACATAAGTTGGAACAATCGTCGCTTTCATATAAGCTAGGATTGGTTTTAATTGTTGTTCCGCAATTAAATAATGTTTCGGTGATCCAGCAGTTACGATGATACTTACAACCTTATTTAAAAATGCGTTCACCGGTAACATATCGAATATATTTTTTAATGTCGCTGGCATAGATGCTTGGAATACAGGCATTCCAATAACGAGAGCATCTGCGGCCATGATTGTTTCTGTTACATACTTCGCATCGCCTTCATATTCAAAATAATTTCTCCCATCACTAAATGGCAAATCATATTGTGCCAAATCAATTAATGTTACTTCATATGCTGCATATTTTTCTTCAAAAAATTGCACGGTCTTTTCTAACGCAATTTTTGTTTTCGTACCAACGATCGAACTTGAAAGTACAACAATCTTCATTTTATTCGTCCCCTTCCTTCTGTGCTGTATGTTTTTTAATGGCTGGAATAATATCATTTCCGATGATTTCGATATTTTTCATTAATTTATCAAATGGAACGCCACCAAAATCAATTTGTGCCAAGAAACGTTGCATGCCAAATAATTCATATTGGTATAACATTTTCTCAATAATTTGTTCTTTGCTTCCAACCATTAATGAATCACGGTGATCTGGCGCTTGAGCGAATTGTTGCTTCGGATATCCCATTCCACGAATCGCCTTAAAACCGATATCAATATGTGGATACATTCCTTGTAACGCTTCTTGCGTCGTATCAGCCACATAGAAAAGACTCGTTGTCGCTACTGGTAACGTCGCTGGATCAAATCCATACTCATGTGCAACACTCCGATACAAATCAACAGATTCTTTAAAGTTAATTGCCGGTCCGCCTAAGGTCGTTAATGTCATTGGGATTCCCATTGCTCCTGCTTTTATCGCACTCGCAGGAGGACCACCAACTGCACGCCATAATGGTAAAGTATTATTTAATGGGCGAGGTAAAATTTCTGCATTATCTAATGGGGCACGAAACTTCCCTTCCCATGTAACCGTATCTTGTTCATTGATCATTTTTAATAACTCTAATTTCTCTTCATAAATTTCTTCATAATCTTGTAAATCTACACCGAGTAATTGGTGTGCTCCTACTCGTGAACCACGTCCAGCAATGATTTCTACACGGCCATTAGAAATAAGGTCAATTGTTGCAAAGTCCTCATAAACTCGAACCGGATCATGCACACTTAGTACTGTTGAGGAACTTGCTAACTTTATTTTTTTCGTAGCTTGTGCAATTGCTGATAAAATAACCGTATGTGCTTGCGTCGTAAAAAATGTTTGATGGCTCTCACCAACACTAAATATATCTAAACCGGCTTGTTCCGCTAGTTTTGCCATTTCAATTATTTGTTTGATTCGCTGTTCTGCAGAAATTCTTTGCCCATCTAATGGATTAAAAATGTGATCCCCTAATGTGTAAAGGCCAATTTCCATTCCTTTTGTTTGATCAATTCGATATTGTTTCATCATTTATCCTCTTTTCTTTTGTAGTTTTGCATTACTGTTTTTTTGTACCTTTGACACGAGTTGTAATAATTTTTTTTGTTCTTCTTTCGTTAAAGATTCTTCAAAAAAAGATGATTGAAATGCAATTTGTTTCTCCATTACACTACTTAATTTTTGTTCCCCTTTATTCGTTAAGCAAATCATTTTTGTTTTCCAATCTTGTTCACGTATAATATATCCTTCTTTTTCTAGCCGAGCTAACATGCGTGACATCCCACCTTGTGTAATCGTCACTTTTTCAGCTAATGCTGTTTGCGAAATTGGTGCATATGTGGCAATTTGCATGAGTACATCAAACTGTGCACTCGTCAATCCGTCTTCTTTTAAAAATTCGTTCGTCAATAAATTACTCTGATGTGTGAAGCGCACCATACGAAGCCATATCAACGTACCCAATGTATTTTTTTCCATCTGTTACATCACCTCTTATTTATCACTTTACTAGTCAACTGATAAAAGTACAATTTATATGCTCACAAAAATTTGTACTAAATTTAAAAGATGTTTTTGTAATACAACGATGTTTTATGGAGCCAATAGGTTTAGCTGTAAAGGTGGGAACATAACATAACGAACTGTAAAAGGGAATGTCAGTAAATTCATTTCTACTAGCATTCCCTTTTTCATTTTATTTGTTCGGCCACATCGTTCCATAAATTTACTGCGTGTTCCACGGACGACCTTAACCAACAAGGAAAGAATTTTATTTTCTTTCTCCTTCATATAAAGTAAAAAATCCTCCTCCCTTGCAGCTTAAGCTACAAAGGAGAAGGTAATTAGCATTATGAAACGTAGACTCCTGCGTGAGGAAAGACCTAAATAAGACAAATGAAGGCAAAGCCTAAGCTTGGCTTAGCAGGCGCAAACGGAAAGTGGAGTACATTTCCTACGTTTAGTCAAGGCTTTTTATTTTTATATTTGATTAAACGATCGCAGCTAAAATAGCCTTTTGTGCATGAAGCCGATTTTCAGCTTGGTCAAAAACGATAGAATTTTTGCCATCGATGACTGAAGCAGTTACTTCTTCTTCACGGATTGCTGGTAAACAATGCATGAATACATAATCGTCTTTCGCATGAGCGACAAGTGCATCATTTACTTGATAATTAGCAAACTCATTAACACGTGCTTTTTTATCACCTTCCCAGCCCATACTCGCCCAAACATCTGTGTAAATAATATCTGCATCCTTTACCGCTTCTACAGGATCATATGTTTGAACGACTGTCGCATTGCTATTTGAAGCTGTTTCTTTTGCTTCTTGTAACACTTTTTCACTTACTTCATTTCCTTTTGGTACAGCGACATAGCAGTCGATGCCCATCGTTGCACACCCCATCATTAAAGAATGTGTCATATTATTACCGTCCCCAACATAGGCAAATTTCAATCCAGAAAACGTACCTTTTTTCTCATAAATGGTCACTAAATCAGCTAATACTTGGCACGGATGTGCATCATCTGTTAAACCATTAATAATCGGAATCGATGCATGTTCAGCTAATTCATCTACGATATCATGACCGAAAGTACGAATCATCATACAATCCACAAATCTCGATAATACTTTTGCAGTGTCATGAATTGTTTCGCCGTTTCCTAGCTGCATATCACGCGAACTTAAAAATTGTGCGTGCCCACCTAATTGGAACATGCCTGTTTCAAAAGAGACACGCGTTCTCGTTGAGGACTTTTCAAAAATCATCGCTAACGTTTTTCCTTTTAAATAATGGTGTTCTTCGCCATTTTTTTGCGCAGTTTTTAATTCTAATGCGAATTCAATTAACGCAGTAAGTTCTTCCTTCGTAAAATCACTAATTTGTAAAAAATCTCTACCCTTTAATAGTTGAATTGTTTCTTTTGCTGTTTTCACTGCACTCATTGTAACACCACTTCCTTTACATTCGTTCCTTCTTCTTGTTGTAATGCCCACACATCTGGACAGTTATTTTCCATTTGCAAAAATGCTTCTAATGTTGCCTCACTGGATAACACGAGTACGTTATATTCAATTGCACGTTCACGTATGACACTGCTCTCTTCATTACTGAATAAAACGATAGATGTTTTTTCTTTCAACCAATTTTCAACTGTTTCAAAAGATACATCTTCATCAAATTCGATACTCGTCATTGGGACATTTTGTAGTAATGTTTCCATATCTATTGTTTCTGTTGGTGATGCGACATATAGTTCTTTTCCTGTTTGCTGGAATGTATTTTCTAACTGTTCATTCCAAATAAATGCCTTGTGTAAACTTTCACCATATGTTTTACCAATAGCAATAATTTCTCCTGTCGATTTCATTTCTGGTACGAGGACAGGATCCACCCCAGGTAACTTTTGTGATGAAAAAACAGGAGCTTTCACAGTGTAAAATTTATTTTCACGTAATATTTTTTCATCTCCAACGAGTGATTGTAAGGATGCACCTAGTAACAATTTTGTCGCTAGCTCGATCATATTCACTCCCGTTACTTTACTAATTACTGGAACGGTTCTTGATGCCCGTGGATTCACTTCTAACACATATAAAACACCATCATATAAAACAAATTGAATATTAAAAATCCCTTTAAATGCAATGTCTTGTGCAATTTTTTCTGCATATTGGACGACTAATTGTTTCGTTGTTTTATCTAATGTAATAGGTGGTGTCACTGCCATACTATCACCTGAATGGACACCTGCTTTTTCAATATGTTCAAAAATCGCTGGAATAAAGATATTTTCTCCATCTGTCACGACGTCCACTTCTATTTCTTTTCCTGGATAAAAGGCATCTATTAAAATCGGATATGATGTAGCTCCTTGTAAATAATAGTGGACATATTTTTTCAATGCTTTTTCATTTTCAATAGTTGCCATTCCTTGCCCACCAATTACATAAGATGGGCGAACTAAAACGGGGTAACCAATTTCAGCTGCCTTCTCATATAATTCTGTTTCATCTTTCGCAATCAACCCTGGAATATGTGGAACATCGAGTTGTTGCACATATTGATAAAATAAATCACGATCTTCTAACGTATCAATTGTTTTCATAGATGAACCGAGAATATGAACACCATATGCTTCTAGTCCTTCCACTAAATTAATCGCTGTTTGCCCTCCAAATTGAACGATTACCTTATTTGTTCCTTCTCGTTGCATTACCTGAAAAACATCTTCAGCTGTTAATGGTTCAATATACAATTTATCGGCAAATTCATAGTCTGTACTTACTGTCGAAGGGTTATTATTAATTAAAATCGTTTCATACCCTAGCATTTGCAAGGCTTTTACACCTTGTACAGAGCAATAATCAAATTCAACCCCTTGCCCGATCCGGATTGGGCCACTTCCAACGATAACGACCTTTTCTTTTTCGTCTTTAACTTCATCTATATTGTCTGCTTGCCATGTTGCATAATAATATAATGCTTCTTCATGTTCTTTTTCAGAAAATGCTTGCACAGCGTCATAAACAGAAGTAATCGCGAATTCTCTCCGTTTATTTGCAACTGCTTGAATCGGTACATCCCACCATGTTGCTAACTGTTCATCTAAAAATCCAGCTTGTTTCCATGCTAGCAATTGTTCTTTCTCCACCATGTCAATGGTGCTTCCTTTAACATTTTCCTCTAATACGACTAACGTTTCCATCGCTTTTAAGAAATATTCATCTATTTTTGTCGCTGCATGAATTGCCGTAATCGAAACACCACGACGAATTAGCTCTAACAGTACAAAAAAGCGACGATCATCCGTATGATGGACGAGTTTTTTTAATTGATTTGTATCATAATGTTGTATGCTTTGTAATGTTAACCCATCCATTTTTAATTCAAGTGAACGAATTGCTTTATGCAGGCTAGCAATAATTGTTTTTTCAATAGCCATGACTTCCCCTGTCGCTTTCATTTGTGTGCCTAGTTTACGATCTGCTGTGACAAATTTTTCAAATGGCCAGCTCGGGAATTTCACAACTGTATAATCTAATTTTGGTTCATATTTTTCTAATGTTACCTTTCTTTTTGCGTCAAAAATCTCATCTAATGTATAACCAACACTTAATTTCGTTGCAATTTTTGCAATTGGATAGCCTGTTGCCTTAGATGCAAGTGCACTTGAACGGCTTACACGTGGATTAATTTCAATGACAATATAATTTTTCGTTAATGGATCAAATGCTAATTGCACATTACATGCTCCGATAATACCAATTGCACGAACGATTTTTAATGATGCTGCTTTTAGTTTATCAATATCGCGTTGTTGCAATGTTTGAATCGGACTTACAACAATAGAATCGCCTGTATGAACTCCAACTGGATCAATATTTTCCATATGACATACGACAACCGCATGATCATTTTTATCACGAACGACTTCCATTTCAATCTCTTTCCAACCAGCAATGCTTTTTTCAATCAAACATTGTCCAATTGGACTTGCGCGCAGTCCACGTGTCATATATGTCGTAAATGCATTTTCACCTGTAGCGATTCCTCCACCAGAACCACCTAAAGTGTATGCTGGACGCACGATAATTGGATAGCCTACTTCATTTGTAAATGTTAAACCATCCTCTAACGTTTCAACAATTACACTTTCTGGAATTGGCTCGTCAATCTCCTGCATTAAGCTACGGAATTTTTCTCGGTCTTCCCCTTCCATAATTGCTTCAATAGGAGTACCTAGTACTTCGATTTGATATTTCTCAAAAATCTTTTGTTCGTATAAAGAAAAAGCTAAGTTTAATCCTGTTTGACCGCTAACAGACACGAGCATTGCGTCTGGCTGTTCCTTCTCGATGATTGCGACAATACTTTTTATCGTTAAAGGTTCGAAATATACTTTATGTGCAATATGTTCATCTGTCATAATTGTTGCTGGATTATTGTTAAGTAAAACGACTTCGTATCCCTCTTCCTTTAATGTTAAACAAGCTTGTGTCCCTGCATAATCAAATTCTGCTGCTTGCCCAATCGTAATAGGCCCAGAACCGATTACTAATATTTTGTTCATGTCTGTTTTTTTAGGCATAAAAATAGCCTCCCCATATTTTGAAACTATCTGTTAAAATGTCGCTAATGCTACTTTTAGTAATTCAATCGCTTCGTCTATTTGCGCTTCCGTCACAATCAATGGTGGCAATAGCCGAACGACCGTATCACCTGCACTTAAAACGAGCAATCCTTTTTCTAATAACTGTGTCACGATAGGAGCAACACTTTTATCGCAATCGATACCGACCATCATTCCTTTTTGACGGATTGCTTGAACAGATGCTAATGGTGCGATTTCTTTTTCCAATTTTTCTTGTAAGTAAGATGCCTTCGCTTCCACTTCATCTAAAAACGCATCTTCAAACACTATTTGTAGTACGGCATTTGCAGAAGCCATTGCGAGTGGATTTCCGCCAAAGGTAGAACCGTGTGATCCTGGACCGAAATGATCTTTATAAGCCGCTTTAGCAACCATTGCACCTACTGGTAATCCATTTCCTAACCCTTTTGCTAAAGTGAAAATATCTGGTTCAATTTGATAATGTTCAAAACCGAATTTCTTTCCAGTACGTCCAATTCCAGTTTGAATTTCATCGACGATAAGCAATATATTGTTTTCCTTACATAATGTTGCTACACCTTCGATAAATTCATGGTCTGCTGGGTGTACTCCACCTTCACCTTGCACGACTTCTACCATGACAGCAGCTGTATTTTCATCGATTAATTGTTCTACAGAAGCCAAATCATTAAAAGTTGCATATGAAAATTTTTCCAACATCGGGCCAAAACCTTCACGTACTTTCTCTTGTCCTGTCGCTGCCATTGTAGCAAACGTACGACCATGGAATGATTGTTGGAATGTAATAATTGTTTCTTTTCCTGTTACTTTACGTGCTAATTTAATTGCTGCTTCATTTGCTTCTGCACCACTATTACAGAAGAACACATAATCTCCATGACTATGTGTCGTAATTTGTGCTGCAACTTCTGATTGAATTGGGTTTTCATATAAATTAGATGTGTGCCAATATAAATGTAACTGTTTTTCAACTGCCTTTTGTACAATTGGATGACAATGACCTAAATTACATACTCCTATTCCGGAGCCAAAATCTACATACGTTTTCCCATTAATATCTGTTATTTCAGCACCTGTCGCACTTTGTACAGATAAAGGAAATCTATTATATGTCGGAAACAATACCATTTTTATCTCTCCTATACCGTCGCGACTGCTAATTTAGCATTTTTTATCGTCGTCCCTGCTAATGTTTTTTTATTTTTCATTTTCGATTTTTTCCCATTTACAATCATTACTTCTGAAACATTATGTTTTAATCCTTTCATTGCTGCTTTTACTTTCGGAATCATGCCACCGAAAATCGTATTATTTTGGATTAGTTTTTCTACCGTTTCTGTTGTCACTTCTTCTAATAATTCTCCATCTTGTAAAATACCTGGTACATCTGTCACAAAAATTAATTGTTTCGCATTTAATGCTGCTGCAACTGCACCTGCTGCTGTATCTGCATTAATATTATATTTATTTCCGTCTTTTCCAAATGCAATTGGCGAAATGACTGGAACGATATTTTGGTTAATTAAATCGTGGATCACTTCAACATTTACATGACTCACTTCACCAACTAACCCATACTTGTTATAATCTAGTGGTGTCGCTTCTAATAAATCCATATCTGCACCTGAAATACCGACTGCATTAATATGATGATCATTTAAACGGCGGGACAATGTTGGATTTACGCTACCTGTTAAAACCATTTCGACTACATCCATCATTTCGTCCGTCGTTTTTCGTAGTCCATCGATAAATTCAAATTGTACATTTAATTTTTCTAACATACCTTGAATTGCTGGGCCACCTCCATGAACGATTACTGGATGAATTCCTTGGTTGATTAACGATTGCACATTATCAAAAAAGCTATCTGATAGTTCATCGATAGAACTACCTCCACATTTTAATACGATAATATTATCCAACATTTTTATTTTTCCCCTTTCAACGTTTTACGTTCTATAACTTGCATTTATTTTCACGTAATCATAAGTGAGGTCACATCCCCACGCTTTTCCATTTGCATTTCCTTTATTAATATTTACTTGGATGACAATATGTTCATTTTGTAAATATGCTGTTGCCGCTTCCTCTGAAAATGGAAGTGGTACACTATTTTGTAATAATGGGATAGAACCGATTTTCATATCGATTGTCTCCGGATTAATCTCTACCCCACTATAGCCGACAGCTGCGATGACTCTTCCCCAGTTGGCATCATTTCCGTATACCATTGTTTTTACTAAAGAGGATCCGACAATCGCTTTTGCAATCTTCTTAGCATCGTTTTCTGACTCTGCACCTTGTACGTCTACTTCAATTAACTTAGTTGCCCCTTCTCCATCTTGAGCTATTTTTTTCGCTAAGTCTTCACATGTTTTCGTAAGTAATGTGACGAATGTTGACCAATCTTCATGTACATCTGTTAATGGTTCATTCTCTTGTAGTCCACTTGCTAATACGATTACCATATCATTTGTCGATGTGTCGCCATCCACTGTAATGCAATTAAATGTTTTATCTACGGCTTCTTTTAACGCTTTATCCAACCATTCCCCTGAAATGTTTGCATCTGTTGTAATGAAACCTAGCATCGTTCCCATATTAGGTTCAATCATTCCTGAACCTTTTGCAGCGCCTGCCATCGTAACCGTTTTTCCATCAATCGTTGTTTCATAACAAGTACTTTTTAAAAAAGTGTCAGTCGTTAAAATTGCTTCTTCAAAGTCTGTTGCACTTTCTATTTGATTATTTATGTGTAAATTCGGAATGTTCGTTGTAATTTTATCCATCGGTAAATATTCACCGATCACACCTGTTGACGCCACTGCTACATGTTCTTGTTGCACATTAAATGTGTCTGCTGTTACTTTTTGCATTTCATATGCATCTTGCATCCCTTGATTTCCTGTACAAGCATTTGCATTGCCACTGTTTACAATAACCGCTTGAATTTTATTCGCTTTTTTCACCGTTTCTTTCGTGACGGTAATCGGTGCTGCTTGGATTTGGTTTAATGTATAAACTGCTGCAGCATCAGCGACCGTTTCACAAACGATAACACCTAAATCTTTTCGTTTCCTTTTTAATCCCGCATGGATTCCAGCTGTTTGAAAACCTTTCGGTGTTGTAATATTTCCATCTTTCATATATTTCATTGTCATTACTCCTTATTACGGAAATAATGGCATAAAGTCTATTCCTTCATGTTCATCAAATCCGAGCATTTTATTCATATTTTGTACCGCTTGCCCTGAAGCACCTTTTACTAAATTATCGATGACAGAAACGACAGTAATTCGTTTCGTTCGTTCATCATATGCAACCGCAATGTCGCAAAAATTTGAGCCAGATACTTCCTTTGTACTCGGAAATCTTCCTTCTTGAATACGTATAAAATGATTATCTTTATATTGCTTCTGAAATAACTCTGTTAAATTTTTCGTTGTAGTTGACTCTTTCGCTGTTAAGTACATCGTCGCCATAATTCCTCTTGTCATCGGTGCTAAATGTGTTGTAAATGTTACTGGACCTATTTTTTCATTCCAGTTTTGTAATTGTTCTTCGATTTCTGGTGTATGTTGATGTGCATGTACTTTGTATATTTTCAAGTTATCATTCGTCTCTGGAAAATGGGTCCCCTGAGATGCACTTTTTCCTGCCCCACTTACACCTGTTTTCGCATCGATAATGATCATATTTTCATCAATGATTCCTTCTTTTACTAAAGGTGCTAAACCGAGAAGCACTGCTGTTGGAAAACATCCAGGGTTTGCGATGAGATTCGCTTTTTGTAAATCTTTCTCTACCCATTCAGTTAATCCATATACTGCTTGATCTAATTTCTCTTGTTCTGCTGCATTTATTTTGTACCATTCTTTATATGTTTCACGATTATTTATTCGGAAATCTCCTGATAAATCTATTACTTTCACACCTTTTTCTACTAATAATGGTGCAATATTTTTCGCTACCCCTGAAGGTGTTGCAGTAAATACAATATCTACTTCTTTCGCTAACTGATCTAAATCAGCTTCTTCTAATGTATCCTGTATAAGATGTTGCATATGAGGAAAAACCGTACTCAGTTTTTCTCCGTGCATACTTGTTGCATGAATCGAGTGAATAGATACTTTAGGATGTCGGTGTAAAATTCGTACTAATTCCGCTCCACCATATCCTGTTGCTCCGATAATTGCTACTTTCATTTCATATCCACTCTCCTAATTATTTTTCGTAACAATTACTATTATACAATGTATAAAAATAAAATCAATAGTATATTTATAAGTTTTTTCATTATTTATACTAATAATATAATTATTTATTTGAAAAATCATTTTTATTTATGCAATTAAACTGTATAAACATACCGATTTATTCATTTTCAATTTTGGCTGAATAGCTGTATGATAAAGATAATGAAAGAAATTGGTAATTTAAACGGAATAAACTATTGCAAACATAGTTAGTTGTAAAATTAGAAATCTGGGGAGTACTATCGGTGTATACTTGAAATGAGTTGCATATGACTTCACAAATATATTTAAAAGCTTTTCATCTTTTTAACATACTAACTACAATTATTGATCTTTCAAACGAGGAGGAAATCTGTATGATTCGTACAAATTATGATTTCATCACATCTGACGGTACATCTATTAACACGTTCAAATGGGAAAAAGAGCATCAGTCACCAAAAGCAATTGTGCAAATTGCCCATGGTATGGCTGAACATATTTTACGCTACGATCATTTCGCTACTTTTTTAACCGAAAATAACTATATCGTTTTTGGAAATGACCATCGTGGGCATGGCGGGAACATCATAGCTCCTGATGATAAAGGTTATTTTGCGGATGAAAATGGCTTCCATCGTGTTACATCAGATATGCATGAACTAACTCAAAAAATAAAACAGGACTATCCAAATGTACCAATCATTTTATTCGGTCATAGTATGGGGTCATTTTTATCAAGACGGTACATACAATTGTATGGAAATGAAATCGATGGAGTTATTTTATGTGGAACAGGTGGAGATCAAGGCGTTATCGGTAAAATTGGGGAAATCATCGCTAAATTTGAAAAACACAGAATTGGTCGCCGCACGCCAAGTAAATTAATGGATAAATTAATTTTTGGTAATTACAACAAACATTATAACAATCCTCAAACTTCATTCGATTTTTTAAGCCGTGATGAAACAGAGGTAAATAAATATATAGAAGATGAAAATTGTGGATTTATTTGTACTAGTGGGTTTTTCACGGATTTATTACACGGCATCAACACCATCCATAAAAGAAAAGAAATCGAAAAAACACCTAAAGACTTACCAATATACTTCATCGCTGGTGATGCAGATCCTGTTGGCAACCATGGAAAAGGCGTTAAAAAAACGTATGAATACTACAAATCTATCGGTTGTACAGATGTAAAATTAACATTATATAACGGGGCACGTCATGAATTAATTAACGAAACACATAAAGATGACGTATATGATGATGTGTTAACTTGGTTGGAACATACTGTTTCACAACATACTAAATAGGAGGCTCACGTATGAAAAAGATTAAAGTAATTGAATTAGGTGGAACGATTTCCGCTGCCGGTGAAGATCGATTGGATTTTAAAGATTATACGTCAGGAATATATACTGGCGAAACGTATTTAAAGGACATCCCAGAATTATCATCGATTGCTAACGTTTCTTTTGAATCTTTTCTTCGTGTAAGTAGTACGGCTATTCAAACAGAACATTGGATCCAACTTAGGAATAAAATACAGCGAGATATTCAATTATATGATGGAGTCGTTTTAACACATGGAACAAATACAATTGAGGAGACTGCTTATTTTCTACATTTAACTGTCAATACGGATAAACCAATTATCATTGTCGGCTCACAACGTCCTTACAGTGCTATTAGTTCTGATGCACATGCTAATTTATTACAAGCTATCCGTGTAGCGGCAAGTGATGAAGCAAAAGGATATGGAGTACTCGTCGTTTTAAACGATGAAATAAATTGCGCTCGGGAAGTAACGAAAACAAATACATATCGACTTGAAACCTTTCAATCTGGTCAATTAGGTTATTTAGGGTTTATCGATCCGGACAAAAAAGTGCATATGTACCGAAAGCCTGTAAAAAAACATACATACGAATCTGAATTTTCAAAAATTGAATTTGATACATTAAAAAATGTAGAAATTATATACTCCTATGCTGGTGCATCAGGCCATTTAATTGATTATATTATTGCATCCAAATATTTTTCTGGAATCGTCACGGCTGGTACTGGAGCTGGTTTAGTCGCACCTGATGAACTTGATTCCTTACGAAATGCAGTCGAAGAAGGATTGTTTATCGTGCGAAGTAGTCGGGTCGGAAATGGACGTGTGATGGATGTCGCTCCATATAGAGATGATGCTTTCATCCATGCAGATAATTTATTACCACAAAAAGCTAGAATCTTATTAATGCTTGCCTTAACAACTTATACAACTGTACATGAAATTCAACAAGTATTCGACCAATACTAAAATACATAATGCCGTCTATCGAGATATTTTTCAGCGCATAATTTTCTAATTTTTATTCATCCAATACATATTATAATGATGATCGAAACACGCTACATAATGTTCTTTTACTGTTATACTTACTAATTTTTTATTTTTTAAATGAATTTTGAATAGAGTTTATTTTATATTATAGAACTAAAATAATAAACGGTCCTATTTATCTTTTCTCGATAAACAGGACCGTTTTTCATCATTAAAGGCTAGTTTTTCACTTTGTCATCTAATAACATCGTGCCGTTTTCTTTTAAGTTTGTATGCCATGAGAATGCTTTATCTAACATATGTGGAGTATGTCCACCTACTTTTTCAATTGCTTCCTCAAGATAGTCTAATAATTGTTGCTTATATTTAGGGTTCGCACAGTTTTCGATAATTTTTCTAGCACGTTTTACAGGAGGTAATCCACGGATGTCCGCATACCCTTGCTCTGTAACGATAACGTCTACATCGTGCTCTGTATGGTCTACGTGAGATACGAATGGAACAATTGTTGAAATGTCCCCACCTTTAGCTAGTGATGAAGTAACGAAAATCGTAATACGTGCGTTACGTGCGAAGTCTCCTGATCCACCGATACCGTTCATAACACGTGTACCACTTACATGTGTAGAGTTTACGTTTCCATAAATATCTACTTCGATTGGTGTGTTGAATGAAATGATACCTAATCGACGAATGATCTCTGGGTGGTTCGAAACTTCTTGTGGTCGGAATACGATTTGTTCTTTATATTTAGCTAAATCTTCTCCTAATGATTCTACACGTTTTTTCGATAATGAGAATGCTGTTGCAGATGCAAATTTAACTACTCCAGCATCAATTAAATCGAAAATACCATCTTGTAGAACTTCTGAGTATACTTCGATATCTTTAAACTGTGAATCTTTCATTCCACTTAATACTGCGTTCGCTACAGAACCAACACCTGACTGAAGTGGAGCTAATGATTTTGGTAGACGACCAGCTTCTACTTCTCCAGCGAAAAAGTCTAATAAGTTGTCCGCAATTTGTTGTGTTTCTTCGTTTGGTTCGAATAATGGCGAAGGAATATCCGGTTGTTCAGATAAAACAATTCCTTTTACTTTTGCAGGATCTACTTTAATTCCAACTTCACCGATACGCTCTCCAGTACTATATAAAGGAATTTCACGGCGTTTACCTTGCTCTTCTAATACGTATATATCGTGTAAACCTTCATACTCTTTCGGAGCATTTAAGTTTAATTCTACGATAACGTTTTCAGCTTTTTCAATAAAAATTGGAGAGTTACCAACAGAACCAGTTGGAATAATTAATCCATCTTCTGTAATAGCTGCTGCCTCAACAACCGCATAATCAATATTTCCTAAAGTACCTTTCCGTACTTCTTCCGCTGTATGTGATAAATGTTGGTCAATGTAGAACATTTCACCTGTGTTAATGCTTTTACGCATTACTGCATTCCCTTGATAAGGAACACGTAAGTTCACAATTCCAGCTTCTGCCATTGATTGGTCAGCAGTCGGTCCTAATGAAGCACCTGTATATAGGTTGACTTTGAAATCTTCGTTCTTTCCACGCTCTGATAAAGCTAATGGGAACTCTTTCGGCTCACCGAATAATGTGAATCCACTAAATCCTAAATTCATACCGTCTTCAATCCATGAAGCCGCTTCCTCAGCAGATACAACTTTGTCTAAAAAATCTTTATTTCTAATCTTTTGGCTTAAATCAACGCTCATGAAAAATCACCTCTTAAAATATTATTTACATTTTGTATATATTTTAACAATTTCTAGCCTAACATTCATGTGTTTTTGCATGAAAGGGCTTTAATTTATACTGAGCTACAATAATTATGACACTAAATGCATTGAAAGTCTACTATCATTATTATCCTCTATGCACCAACAACTAAAGCGTTTTCAAAAATCGAGTAATTGACGGAATCTTTTTGAATAACTTTGACTTACAGGTACTCTTTCTTCGTTCGACATTTTTAATATAAAAGTGGAATGAGAATCAGGGTGAATTTCTTTTATTTGGTGTAAATTAACAATGTAGGATCGATGACAACGAAGAAAGTTTTCAGCAGGTAATTTCGCCTCTACTTCCGTTAAATTATCACGATGTGTGCCCTTATAAGAGCTGGAGGAAATAGATGTTTTTCGATTGTATGCTTCTAAATAAACGATATCATCTAAGTGAATGGGCACCCAGCGGTCTTTCGTTCGAACCGTTATATATGGTAAATGGAGGGTAGTCGCATGTAATGGATAAATCGCTGTCATTGCACCGACGATTTCCTTTCCGATAAAAATCGGTTCTGAAATTGCCCGATAGGACATATATATTTCCTCGTGTTCAATTACTTCTTTCACACGATATCCTTTATCCATTGCCTCTTTTGTAATCGACTTTTCTGGTAATAAATCACCAGGCTTTATTTGTAAATCTAAATGAACACTCGGTTCATAATATAAATATTTTTGTCGATCAGCAATTATAATAGAGTCAGCATTCGGAAATAAGCGAAAATAATTGCGCAAAACCGTTTGGACAGTTTGTTTATCCATTACATTCACCCCCTATTCATATACATATCTTTTTCAACTTAAAATAGGTATGTTTCTAATTGCAATGGCTCAATATACGTTCCATCTTTATCATAGACACGCATATTTCCACCTGATATTTCATCAATTAACATAATTTCTTTCGTCTCTTTATTACGACCGAATTCTAATTTTATATCAAATAATTCTAATCCTTTATCTGCCAATGTTTCTTTAACGATTTGGGAAATTTCCTTCGTTAAAGATACAATTTGATCGTATTCAGCTTCTGTCACCACACGTAACAATGTTAAAGCTTCTTTCGAAATTGGCGGATCTCCACGCTCATCGTCTTTAATTGTCACTTCCACAAAACTATCTAATGCTTGTCCTTCTTCACAAAATGCTGCATAACGACGATAAAAGCTCCCTACTGCACGATAACGACAAATAACTTCTAATCCATTACCGAACATTTCCGCATCTTTTACGATCATTGCAACATCATCAAAATTCGTTTTAATATAATGGGTTGGAATATTTTTTTCGCGTAATTTTTCAAAAAAGTATGTCGTCATTTTCAAACCAGCTTTTCCAACTCCATCAATAGTTAACCCCACTGTATTGGCGCCTGGATCAAATACTCCATCTTCGCCAGTAACATCATCTTTAAACATTAATTGGATATTTCCATCTTCAAGCTTGTATACATCTTTTGTTTTTCCTTGATAAATTAGTTCCATCTGTTAATTCCTTTCTGAAAACAGTTGTATAGTTTTAGTATAAGTCTTTTTGGACAAATTTTAAAGACAAAAAAGGATGTAACAGACTAAATACCTGTCCACCCTTTTTTCCTTAAAAATATGAAAAGTCATCTAAAATTTCTAGCATCTTATAAAAATAGGATTCTAGTATGATAGTTGATACGATAAATGTTGCAATAAAGCTAACAATAATCGTGACATATACTATATAAATATGTTGTGAACTAGCTTGGTAATACTTTATTTTTTCGTAAATAAATAATGCCGGTATCAGAATTAACGAAAAGATAATGGATAATATAAGCAATATCGTTGCACCAACAAATGACGATACTAGCGCTAAAATAATTGCAACCAAGTTTAAAACAATTAATGGTGTAAGTAAACTACCAAACTGTGCAACAAAAAGTTTGAATGACATTTGTTTAATAACTAACTTTTCCATTCCTAAAACGACGAAGGCAGTTACAACGAGAACGATTAAGTAAATGATAAAAATTGGCATTCCCACATCAAAAAATGGGAGATTTCTTGGTACACCATATTCGGCAGTATAACCAGAAAATGTGCGATATTGACTGTTCCCCATGAAATAAACAACTAACATTTGAGTAAATGAAAATAAAACTAATGTAATAATTCCATAAACAAATTGTGATTCCTTTACATGAAATGCATTTGTCGGGTTTTGTAACATATTTTTAAACATATCCCAAAACTTTGTCGCATTCTCTTTCATTTGATCGACATTTACAGTTTGTTGTGCCGCTTCCTGATTACTACCTGTTATAGCTTGATAGTACTCCGCTTGATTAGCTTGTTGTGAAGATGATACCTGTTCTTGGTCATTCACTGATTCTGATTGAGTTGTATTTTCTTCTACTATAACGTCATTTGTATCCATGTCCGTATTTTGTTCCACTTTTTCTTCTGCATCTTCAGGTACAACTACTTTTTCTTCTAGGGCTGTTCCACATTTCCCACAAAACTTCCCTACTTCTTGTTCATTTTGACATCTAGGACAAATCATCCATTATTTCCTCCTTGTTATGTAACATGCATATTGTTTAACGAACTTTCTTTTTCGTATCGATATAATAAATTTTAATAATTTCATATGTTTCATCTTTTTCTTTCACATGATATCGTTTATCACGGTCATAATCATAAACAAGTCCATCATCATCATGGAAAACAAAAGTTTCATTCGTTTTCACTTCATACATATTATCTTTTTTCTTTTTCACATCTGTAACAGTGTTTAATTTAAAATCATAATAATAGCTAGCCTGATTCATATCATCAACAAATTGTATTAATTCTTTTTCTACTTCACTGCCATCTTGCAAAAATCTCGCAATATACTGATAGTTCCCTTCATTTACAGAATCCTCATAAGCATCACGAAATGATAATATAAAACTACCTATATCGAGTAGTTTTTCATCTTTTGTTTGCAATGTAGAGGTATTTCTTTCATCAAATTCAAATGATAGTGTATCTGATTCTCCCATTTCATCCATGTAAAGCGTGTTTGAACGAGTTATTTTACCGTCTTTCGCAGTCCATTCCGCATGCAATGTTTGAATGTCTCGCGCTTTTAACGTACCATCTTCCATGAGGGCTTTTAATGTGTAATCGGACTTTTTTCCATTTATATACAAAACTGCACTATCATAAGAGGGTGCTGTCGCAAATGTGTATGTAACCCGTCCATCTGTTATAGGAATAAATAGGGAGGCATATGGTTCGATGAGTAATTTTTCATCATATACTATTTCATCATCTTCTGTTGAGACAGCTTCAAAAGGATACACTCCTGGATATACTTCTAATACAGTCTCTCCCTTTTTCATCTTAGTCAGGTCAAATGATTCATCCGCAATTTTCACTTGTAATGTTAAGTAATCTTCCGGTACTAATAACTTCGTTGGAGCTGCATGCACTTCATATGTATGAAAAAGACCGAATACATACGGCGTTACATCCACATAAAATAAAGGCTCGTCTTCTATCGAAAAGGCTGTAAATCTAGTTGGTTCCTCTACATTCATTTCTCGTTTAAAAATCGATAATAATTCTAGCTTTACATCGTCCCATTCTTCCGTTTTCATCCATTCAAAATAAGAGGTTTCGTCTAAAAGAATGTTTTCATCAAATGAAACCCCATCTATAAATTGTGTTTGTTCCCCTTCCATCACCGCATTTTCTAAAGCGGTAAACTTTTTCATCGGATCAGTCATATAATTTATAGCAAAATAGGAACCCGTACCAATAATACATAAACTAATAAGTGCAATAAGAAGTAACTTTTTTCCCTTACGTTGGCGTTTCTTTTCTGTTCTTACTGGAGTTTCTTTCTCTATTGAGGCTTTTTCTTCGTTATTATGTGAGAAAGGATAACCGCAATTTGTACAAAATATGGCATTTTCATCCGGGTTCTTATACCCACATTCAATACAAAACATAGATTACCTCCTTTTTATGAGTATTTTTTACTAATTCCTTTACATAAGAATACAGTATTTTGAAAAAATGTACAATTTTTCATAAAAAAAACGGCCAAGTTTATCTTTTCCTGATAAACTTGGCCATTCTCCTAATTTGAGACTACTATTGTTCGAGCCTCATCCTTTATTTTATAACGTAATAAAAATCATTAATCCAAAAACGATACTTAAATATGTTAAAGAAAAATAGAACATTGAATTGGCATAGCGAACATCATCTTTTCTAAATAATCCACGAATCGCCATTCCTAACCATACAATATTTAATACGGACATCACGATAACGAAAAATGTGCCTAATGAAGTTAAAAATAATGGTAACGGCAAAAGTGCTGCAATATATACTGCATTTTGTCGCTTCGTTACTTCAAAACCATATGCTACTGGTAACATCGGTACACCGGCAGCTTTATAATCATCATGGCGGCGCATCGCAATCGCAAATGTATGTGGAATTTGCCATATAAATAATATGATAAATAATACAATCGGTACGATATGATACGCAGAAGAAATTGTCGCCCAACCAATTAACGGTGTAACTGCCCCTGATACACTTCCCACAACTGTATTTAATGTATAACGACGCTTCGTCCAAAAGGTATATAGTACTACATACGTAAACCAACCAATAAATGCATATATAAATGCTTCAAACGTTGTAAATAGTAAAATAACATGTCCTAAAACAGAACTAACAATTCCTAATGTTAGTACTGTTTTCATCGAGAAGTTCCCTGTGACAGTTGGTCGTTCTTTCGTTCTATCCATTTCCTTATCTAAATCTACTTCATACCAATTATTCAAAATTAGCGCACCGGCCATTACTAAAGTGCCACCAATTGTCATAATAATAAATTTGTCTAAATGATCGAGAAAGGATTCGCTATTAAAATAAAGGGCTAACCAAAACCCACTTAAAATCGGTAATATATTTGCAAGCAGGACAATACCTTTTACTAATGCCTTTAAGTCTCGCAATATAGATCCGACACTTTGTTTTTCCATATTATAATTAGTAGACATACTCAACCTCGTACACCTCTTTAATAGTCAATAATTCAATTATACACATTATTATAGCATGAAGAAACTTTTTGGCTATGTTGAATTATTACATATTTAAGACATTTTCCTTTATAGTTGAGATGAGTCGTATTAATACGAAGGAGAATGCATATGACATTACTAAAAAAGGGACTGCATTTTTATTTATTCGGCCTCATTATTTTAACTTTAGGAATTGCTTTATCTGTTCTTTCTCTATTAGGGACATCACCATTTGATGCACTTTTGGTAGGATTGTTCCGAACTTTCGGATTAACAATTGGTAGTTGGGAAATCGTTGTAGGTACATCAATGGTTATTGGGAATGCTTTATTAGATAAAAAACGCCCTGAATATTTCGCTCTCATTACATCTTTTATTACCGGAATCGGAATCGATAGTTGGCTATTTATCTTAGAATATATATATATTCCTCATGGAGTAGGTGGGCAAATTGTCTATTTACTACTCGGTATTCTCTTAACAGGAATCGGAGTCGCTTTTTATTTACAATCCGAAATTGCTCCAAATCCAATGGATCGCTCTATGATGATTTTATCCAATAAACTGAATTGGTCTGTCACGAAATCACGTGCCATTATTAATGTACTTCTCGTTATTGTTGCCTTTTTGTTCGGTGGTGCAATCGGAATTGGAACATTAATTAATGCGTTTGTTGTCGGATGGATTATTTCCTTTTTATTACCTTGGGCGAATAAATTAAGAAATGCTAGTTTGCATAAGACATCATTAAAACAAAACGAAGTACAATAATTATACGTCTATTTCGTTTCATCTCGTTCCATTTTTCTGAATTTTCCGTTAAGATGTAGTATATATGTTTCTTAATAAAGGAGCTTGCAATGAATAAATACGTATACGCACTACTCGTTGTCGCAACAACTTCATTAATGGGATCTGCATTTGCGATTGGTAAAATTGGCCTCGCCTATGCATCACCAATCTTGCTTGTCGCCCTCCGTTTTACGATTGCTGGAATCGTCATGGGCATTGCAGTCTTTTTTTTAAAGAAGCCCCATCCAAAGACATTGTACGATTGGGGACAAATTTTTATTATTGGATTTTTCCAAACAGCTGGAGTAATGGGATGTATCTTTGTTAGTTTAAAAACAATTACTGCTGGAGAATCATCCATTTTAACCTTTATGAATCCACTGCTCGTTATTATTTTCGGAACTATTTTTCTACGTTTGTCTTATCGGCGATTACAATGGTTCGGGGTCGTATTAGGATTCATCGGTGTGTTCATTACCTTTGGAGCGCATGTATCTATTAAAATTGGAACATTGCTCGGTTTTCTCTCTGCCGTTTCATGGGCTATCGGGACGTTACTTATTAAAACATGGGGAGCCAAATTTAATGTGTGGGTATTGACTGCCTATCAAATGTTTTTCGGAGGCATCATTTTATTTTTCGGTAGTTTTATTTTAGAAGAACCTTTTTTCGTCCTGAATAGTTCTTCCCTCTTTATTCTATTATGGTTAGCAATTATGGCATCTGTCGTGCAATTTGCCATATGGTTCTATTTACTTTCTATTGGTGACCCAGGTAAAACGAGTGCATTTTTATTTTTATCTCCTTTCTTCGGAGTTCTATCCGGTTGGGTATTATTACAAGAACCTATTTATTGGTATGTCGCATTAGGTGGTGTCTTTATATTTGCAGGTATTTTCTTTGCTAACTGGACACCAAAACAAACATATAAGCGTTCTACTTAAAATGATAGTAGCAATATCTACACTGTTTCTTTTAAAGTGAAAAAAGTGAGCTTCCAGCCAAATGCTGAAAGCCCACTTTTTAAAGATGTGTAAATCCTCGAATGATGAAACGAATAAATCGGATTGGTAAAGAAAATATTTCCATAATGCCGGCTGTCCACTCTACCTTATCTAGAAAACTTACTTTCCGTTTCTTTCTTTTACCCACAATTCGTACTCCTTCCAATTAAATTTCTATTTCATCAATCAACTCTACCGCTTCAAATATTCCTGTATCAGTATTATACTCCATACGATATACTGATTCAAACTCACGAAACCCCTCTTTTTCCACTCCCGTAATATTAAACTGTTGGCGGATGGTTACGTCATATTGTTCTCCAGAAGATAATACCTCTGTCGTTACGACTTTTCCACCTTCATACGTTAACTCCACACCTCGTTCTCGATTATCTATAATTAATTTTTTTAATTCATCGTCTATCGGGCTACCAGATTTTACATATTCAAAAACTCGCTCATAGTCCCCTTCTGTTCGTGCTTCTGTACTTAATTCTGCATAAGTAATAGCATCTAAACCTGCTTGATACTCCTCTGTTGCAAGTGCATCAATCTCTTCATCTGTTTGTGGAACTTCCTCCTCTTCCGTTGCAACTGGAGCTAATAATACTCTAGGGTCATCCTCTTTATTAGGATTTTCGCCTTCGACAAGTTCAAAATCTTCATCATAATAAAAAAGACTAGAGTCACTTACATTATCTACTAATCCATTATCTTCTGTATACCATATACCGTCTTCATAGTATGCACGTGCTTTTTTCACTTTATCTTCTTCTTGAATAAATTCATTTGCTTCCGTGAAATAAATTGCTTGATCTAACCACTTAGCTAAATTATGTCCAGTAAATTGTGTTACAAGTTCAAACGGTTCCTCTTCATCGCCAGTATAAGTATATATAGCAGCAATCGTACGGACCGCAGTAATTTCACGGAAGTCTTGAGCGATGACGATTAGTTCAAGTACTCCATCACCCGTTACATCTGCAGCTGTAATTTCCCATTTTGTTTCTTCTGCAAAAAATGATGTTATGTCATCTTTATCAATAAACGGTGCGAATAAATCTAAATGTGGTAAAGTAATCAGCTCATCTTCGCGTTCTTTTTCATTGAGCGATTCTCCAATAATACTGTCAACATTCGGTGCATCAAAACCAATTTTAAATTCGAATTTATTTCCTTGAAAGGAAACATATAAGGACTTTCTTCCCTCTTCATCTTCCGGATCTTCCATCCGTTTAGAATATTGTACTGTCGGACCTAAATTTCCTTCTTCGCGTATTTGTAATATCGCATCTGAACTAATCGTATCCTCATTCATTTCTTCCATCCATTTTAAATCCTTTTTTACACTGTTTTTTTCTAAAATTGCTTCATCTTCTTCACTTATTGCTTCATTTTGACATCCGTATAATACTACACTACTCATAATAAGAATGCTTACCAACAGTTTCTTCATATCTTCCTCCATCAAGATGTTATTGTTATATTACATTTTATGAAGTCTTTACATCATTTTCAAAAGAAATGGGAATTTCATCATGAAAATATCACTGTTTAAACTAAACAAAATAAATAAATTACAAAAAAGAAGGCCCCTCACGTAATATCATCACGAGTGAGACCCTCTGTTTCTATCATTTTTTATATCAACTAATTAGGCTGATTGTGGTGTTGCTTTGTTCCCCTTCATTTTTGTGAATTGGAAGATTAACATGAATGCGAAAATTACTACTCCGATAATATCTGTATATGTTCCAGGGTACATTAATGCGACCCCACCGACTAGGGAGAGTAGTCTACCGAGCCAGTTTAATTTCACATACCAATAACCTATCATCGCAGCACCGATTGCGATCATCCCTGCAATCGCCGTAATTAATATTAAGACGATTTCAAAGAAGTTCGTATCAATCATTAATAAAGCTGGCTGTAATACGAACATATATGGAATGATAAATGCTGCAATCGCTAATTTCGAAGCATTCACTCCAGTCTGTATCGGACTTCCCCCGGAAATACCGGTGGCTGCAAAGGCCGCTAATGCTACTGGTGGTGTAATATCTGCTACAATACCGAAGTAGAATACAAACATATGTGCAGCTAATATTTCAATTGATACAGGTAAAGCATCATTTAAGGCAATAATTGCCGGTAATGCAATGGTAGATGTAATAATATAGTTCGCAGTCGTTGGCGATCCCATCCCTAAAATTAACGATGTAATCATCGTAAAAATTAATGTTAACATTAACTGCATTTGCACATTTGTAGAGATAGATGCTGCCATACTTACTAAGCTGTTCCCCATTTTTAAACCTAAACCAGTTTTTGTTACAACTCCAACAATAATACCAGCACACGCTGTTGCTGACGCTACACCTAAAGCAGTTCTCGCCCCTGAAGTTAAAGCTTCGATAAAACGAGAAAAATTAATACGTGTTTCTTTTAACGGTAAACTAACGATAATAGTAGATAAAATACCATATAAAGCAGTTCTTTCAATACTTAATCCTTGGAATAATAATACAACGATAATAATAATCGGTAGTAATAAGTGAATCTTTTTAAATACGGTTGATTTTTTTGGAATTTGATCTGCTGGAAGTCCATGTAAACCTAATTTTTTCGCTTCCAAATGCGTCATAATCCAAATTCCAGCAAAATATAATATCGCTGGAATTAATGCCGCCTTTGCAATATCCCAATATGGCACACCAGCAAATTCAATCATTAAAAATGCCGCAGCACCCATGATCGGTGGCATAATTTGCCCACCTGTTGATGCAGCCGCTTCAACCGCACCAGCGAAGTTACGATGGTATCCTAAACGTTTCATCATCGGAATCGTATAGGAACCTGTTGTCACGGTGTTTGCAACAGAACTCCCTGAAATAGTTCCTTGCAATGCACTGGAGAAAATAGCAACTTTTGCCGGTCCACCTGTACGTTTTCCAGCAATCGTAATCGCTAAGTCATTAAAGTAGTTTCCTACACCTGTTTGCACTAAAAATGCTCCAAATAGTAAAAACAAGAAAATGTACGTAGAAGATACTTGAAGTGGTGTACCTAAAATACCTTCAGTCGTAAAGAACATAGAGTCAACTAATTGGTGTAATGTTAATCCACGATGTGCGAACATTCCGGGCATATGAGGTCCGAAGTAAGCGTACAGTAAAAATACGGATGCAATAATCATAATCGGTAATCCAACCGCACGTCGTGAAGCTTCTAACACAAGTAGGATTGCTATTCCACCAATAATCAATTGTGTATCTGATATTGTTCCTACATGTTGCACTAACGTATCATAGTACATTGGCCAGTATCCACAAACAATAATTGCTAATAAAATTAAAATCATATCATACCATGGCACACTATTTCGGACTGTCTTTCTGCGCGCTGGGAATAATAAGAAAATAAGTACAAGCGCAAATCCTAAGTGTACAGTACGTTGAATATATGCTGTATATTGTCCAAATGCTCCTGTATATAACTGGAATAAGGAGAAAGAAATTAATAGGCCGAATACAATCCATGCTGCTATCCCAGTTAAATTACGTGTATTCGATTCAGCATCAAATTTCTTCAATAATTCCTCTTGTTCCTCGGCACTAAGCTCTGCAGCACCTTCTGTTTCTTTGTTTTCTTTTTCGTCTATCTCTTTTTCCTTGTTGTCATTTGATTCAGTCATGAATCTTCACCTCTTTCCACGCTCTAAATAATGATATATGTTCAACCTTTACGGTATACCAGTTTCCTGGTTCAAAAAAGTCATTGAATAAAACAGTATGTTCATCGCTATTTTTGTCAAACCAAGTAAAACGATGTTCCGATACTGTTTTTCCGTTACGTATTTTCATGTCATCAAATACGTTGTTCAAATTTTTTATATGATATTTGCCATCTTCGTAAAAAAATTCTTCCCCTTCTTCTACAGTCGATGGCATCCCTATTCCAAATTCTTCAAACACAATTTCATGTTGCTCAATTTTATCTTCTGCTGTGATGCGATATTTTTCCACCACATCTGTTAAATGAATAGAGTGGACAAACGTAATATTAAAATGTTGATCATCAAATGTAGGCATATAAGCAGCAATATTTCCACTATTTTTTTCATAGAAGATTAGAACTTGTTTTTGTGGTATAAATATAAAAATAATTGCAATCAAACATATTATTACGATAAAACTAACTATCTTTTTCAACAAAACCAACACCTATAAGTGAGAAAAAAAGCTGGTGATGTGTACCACCAGCCTTTCTTTTAATTTTTATTCGATCTCTAAACCTTGCTCTTCATAATATTTCTTCGCACCAGGGTGTAAATCGAAGCCGATTCCATCAAGTGCCGAATCTAATGAAATGAACTCAGATTTTGCGTGAGCAATATCATCAGCATTTTCATAGATTGCTTTTGTAATGTCGTACACTGTATCCTCAGCAATATCATCTTTAACGACGATCATTGCCATTACAGCAACTGTTTCGACGTCAGATTCTAACCCATACGTTCCTTCTTCAATTGTATCATTTGCATAGTAAGGATATTTTTCAATTAATTCTTCCGCTTTATCAGCTTCAATTGGTAATACATTTACTTCAGCAGTAGCTTGTAATTCTTCTACCGCCCCAGTTGGTGTTCCTGCTGTGATGAATGCAGCATCGATATTTCCATCTTTAATTCCACCTGCTGATTCACCAAAGTCTAAGTTTTGTGCATCGATATCATCCATCGTTAAACCATGGATTTCTAAAATTTGTTCAGCGTTTACATAAGTACCTGATCCCGGTGCCCCAACTGAAACTTTTTTACCTTTTAAGTCTTCTACTGATTCAATACCAGATTTTTTAGTCGTAACAATTTGAACTGTTTCAGGATATAAAGAACCTACTGCTAATACAGTATCAACTGGCTCTCCTTCAAAAGCATTCTCTCCAGCGACAGCATCTGATGCAACGTCTGTCTGTGTAAATGCAATTTCAGCCTCGTTATCACGTAATGCGATAATATTATCTGCTGATGCGTTAGAAGATAATGCGTCAGTTTGAATTCCTGTTTCATCTGTAATAATTTTCGCAATAGCTCCACCTAATGGATAGTAAGTACCACTCGTTCCACCAGTTAGGAAACTTAAGAAATCTGGCGTTTCTCCACCATCATTATTTCCTCCATCGTTCCCACCGTTGTTTCCACCATCATTCGAATTTCCACCACACGCAACTAGAACAAGTGAAAGCGCGAACAATAATATAATTGTAAATAGTGAACGTTTTTTCATGTAATGTTTCCCCCTTTAAATAAACTTATTATACTACTAAAATAACAGTATTCTTCGTTAAAATCAACTTTTATGTAATAGCTTACAATATTGTTGTAACATATATGATATCGGTTTCTTGCAATACGTTATTTTCATGTGTATTCTTAACATATCATATAAAAAAGGTGATAAAATGAACATTGCAATTTTTGATTTTGATGGCACTTTATATAAGAAAGAAACCTTTCCACTATTAATGAAACATTTAAAATATCATCCTATTTACAAAAAGCGATATCGGTCTTTTTTCGCTGCAGTACTACTTCCTTATTTAGCTTATAAATGTAAATTATACAAAGAAGAAAAAATGAAATATAACATGATGCAATCTTATGTTCATGCATTTAAAGGGCTGACGATCGAAGAAGTCAATCATTTTTTTAAGACATTAGCTGAGAAAATGATTCCTGACATAAATACAACTGTAAAAGGCCGATTGGAGCAACACGCAAAGGATGGCATGGAAATTTATATCGTTTCTGGGGCATTTACACCATTAATTGAATATGTTACAAAAGATTTACCGGTATCTCATATCATTGCAACGAATATTCCATTTAAAAATGGGGTATATCATTCAACAGAACCGATTACACATGTACAAGGCATAACAAAATGCCAACTCATAAAAAAAGCATTAAAAGGTAAACAAGTTCAATGGAGTGACAGTATATCCTATGCCGATAGTTATTCTGACATACCGATTCTTGAACTTGTTGGAAAGCCTATTTGTGTCCACCCAGATGATGCTTTACAAATCGTTGCAAAGCAAAAGGGATGGGAAATTTTAGATTAATATTTTATAAAGGAGAATGAATCATGGAAACATTTAAAGCATTAATCGTCGATAAACAAGAAGATGATTTTTCTATTGGATTAAAAAATATTTCACAAACGGACTTACCTAAAGGTGATATATTAATTAAAGTGCATTATTCAAGCGTCAATTATAAAGATGGACTAGCATCTATCCCAGACGGAAATATCGTTCGAAATTACCCTCATATTCCTGGTATCGATCTAGCCGGTGTCATCGTCGAAAGTACAAACGATGCATTTACGGTCGGACAACAAGTCATTGCTACTAGCTATGAAATTGGTGTGTCCCAACATGGTGGATTTAGTGAATATGCTCGTGTGAATAGTGAATGGGTCGTTCCATTACCAGATGGTTTAACATTAAAAGAAGCGATGATATATGGAACAGCTGGATTCACAGCAGCATTAGCTGTACATCGCCTTGAAACTAGTGGGGTTAAAAAAGAGGACGGTCCTATTTTAGTAAGTGGGGCAACAGGTGGTGTTGGGAGCATCGCTGTTTCCATGTTACATAAATTAGGTTATGAAGTAACTGCAAGTACTGGAAAAGAAACCGAACATGATTTCCTACGTTCCATCGGCGCTACAAATATTATTTCACGGGAAGCGTTACAACCTGAAAAGGTGCGACCATTAGATAAACAATTATGGGCGGGTGCGATTGATCCTGTTGGTGGAAAAACTTTATCGTATATTTTAAGTACAGTAAAATATGGTGGTGCGGTTTCTGTGATGGGATTAACTGGAGGACCAAAACTAGAAACAACTGTATTCCCATTCATTTTACGTGGGGTCAATCTGTTAGGGATCGATTCAGTTTATTGTCCGATGAATGAACGTAAGGTAATTTGGGAAAGAATGGCCTCAGATTTAAAGCCAAACACATTAAATGATGTTGTAAACGAAGTTACTTTAGAGGAGTTACCCGAAACATTAGAAGCAATTTTGGCAGGTAAAATAAAAGGGCGTACAATTGTTTCCTTAACCTAAAATGTACTCTTACAGGATAGGATAAAATACGAATTATAATCGTGTTTAAAATTGCTATAACAATGTACATTACTTTTACAGAAAACTGTTAGAGAGGCTGAGACACAACTCAGTGAAATGAAAAAGGTAATTTCAGTTAATTTAGTTTTCACTGGAATTACCTTTTCATTTTATATATTCGACTACGCCGCTCCATCAATCTAATTTCGCCTTCCTACCCATATATGTTTATTCGACTTTCTTCATTGTTTCAGTTAAATCTAGTAAACCATCGACGGTTAACGAAGGATCCATCATATCTAAATTATATTGAAAATTGTCCTCATTCCATACTAGCGACTGTAATAACTTCGCATTTATATACATTCCGTTTTGATCACGGACTTGCACCTCTTCAGCATCATTACCAAATAATTCTATTTGTTCCTCAATATCATCTGTTGCTGGCGATATAATCGATAATGTAATAAATGCGATACCATCTTTTTTATATGCAATATCGACGTAATTCGTCTGTGCATCCATTTCTATTAAGCTAATATGATCAATCGTTATTCCGTTTTCTTCTGGTACATAGAGAACTCCTTCCCCTAATATGTCTATCATTTCCTCTAACTCAATTTCTTTCCCAGAAAAATCCGTATCTAATGTCTCCACTTCCGCATCTTCCGGTACATCTAATGTAAAAACTTCATCCTTAAAATCAGAAGAAAAATCAATGGACGTGTAAACTAACTCTGTTTTTATATTAGCCGACTTAGAAATCATCTTCAATATAACCCAATATTCTGTATCCACCCAAAAATCTTGTTCACCAAATACCGTCCCATCTTCTTTCGGTATCGCTTTAAAATGGACTGTATCACGACCGATAATCGTTTCATTTCCAAGTTTTTCAATATTATGTGTTTCTTTAATTGAATCTAACACTAAATTCAATTGATCCTTCGGGCTATTATTCAATTCCTGTAATTCCCCAAGTTCAAATTGAAACACTTTATTTTGTTCCGCCTCATACGTCATAATTTTTTCTCCATCGTTTACGGAAATGCTTTTTTCTGGACGAACAACTTCCACACGTGATTTCTTTCCATCACGCCATTCTTTCATTTCCATTTCGCCTAGTTCTTCCATATCCATATCAATCGTCATCTCCCCATAATACTTCACATTATCTTCTTCTGCTAAAACATTCGCTAACAATTTATTTGGAGATGTCTCTTCATTTCCATTATTACAAGCTGATAACATCAACAATGTACCCCCTAATATCATAAATAATATCTTTCTCATTCCATATCCTCCCTCATTTTTGGCAGCATCATAACAAAACAAACACCGATATTTTCTTTCGAGTAGACAAATAATTCTCCACCGTGCATTTCAACAATGCTCTTAGCAATGGTTAAACCTAAACCAGATCCAATCGCATCCCTTTTACTTCGAGCCCCATCTACTTGATAGAGTGGGTCAAAAATATATCCTATTTTATCATTTGGAATTCCTTTACCTTCATTTTGAATCGCAACATAAACCATATCTTCTCGCTGTGAAAAAGAGGGATCAACAAAAGGAAATAACAATTCCGCTACATCTGCAATGTTTTCAAATGCAAGTAAATGTATGACACCATCCATTTTCGAGTGATGAACAGCATTAACGACAAAATTATCGATGACACGAATCATCTCTTTCACATTTACTAAAAGAGGATGCTGTACGGTGTTTTTCGTTATAAGTTGGATGTTTTTTTTCTCACATAATGCATCATAATCAGCTAAAAGCATCTCGAATAACTCCGCTCCATCTACTTGTACTTTCTCTAATGGCGCTTTTTCCCCTTGTAACAATGTGTATGTCGTCAAATCATCTAGCATTTGTTTCATAAAATCTGCTTTTTCAATAATCGTATTCTTATAGATTTGTTGTTTATCTTCGCTCATCATTTCTTGGTCTTGTAAAGCTTCTGCGTATGCTTTAATGGAAGTTAAGGGCGTTTTTAAATCATGTGAAATTGCCGCTATCATATATTCCTTTTCTTTCTGTTCTTCTTCCAATTCACTTTGTGTCCGCTCCATTTCTTCCCTCATGTTATAAAAATGTTGTTGTAATTGTCCAATCTCATCATGAGATGTTTTCATTTTTTCATAGGAACTCCCACTTGCAAAGGCAGTCATCTCTTCCTTTAAATGGTTTAATCGTTTGTTCACTTTTTGATGTAATAATAACATCATCAACACGTATATAAGTAAAAATATTGCTATAAAAATGCCAAAGGTGATCCAAGTTCGTTCTTTCATCGTTTGCACAAAATGTTCTCGATACATTTCTACTTCATACAATCCAATAAGTTGTCCTTCATCAAACACAGGTTCTTTGTATGTAAATGTATTTAAATGTTCATCTACTTCATATAAATTGGTATAAAGTTCCTCTACATTGGGAATTTGAAAGACTTCATGAATCGTCGTATACAACACTGCACCATCATGACGATACAATTTAATTTGGACTGTTTCATCTGAATGTGCATCTAACAATGATTCATTCAAATTACCAGTATACATCGTAGGATCACGTAAAATTGGATGCAAATTACTTAAGCGACTTTTCACTTCATAAAATTGGTCGACTTTTTTCGTATCATAATAATTCGAAATAGATACGAATAAAAAATAGGCACTCAATAAGGGTAAAACCATCATCAATAAATAGGAAATCAACAACCACGTTTTAATCTTCATCGTTCTTCTCCGATAAATCGATATCCTTTTCCCCAAACTGTTTGAATAAATAATGAATTTTTCACAGGGTCACCTAATTTTTCACGTAATGATTTCACGTGTACGGTTACAGTATGCAAATCTTCATGATCGATTTGTTGCCATACGTGGGCAAATAGCTCTTCTTTTGTAAAGACGCGTGACGGGTTTTGTGCCAATAAACGAAGTAAATCAAATTCTTTTACCGTAAGTACAATTTCCTTTTCATCAATGAACACTTTCCGTTCATCCATATATAATGTAAGGCCGTTTTCAAATGTAGATGTTTCAGCCGCTTCCTCCACACCTTGATACCGATGCCAACGTCGTAAATGAGAAGCAACACGTGCTTTCAATTCATGTAAACTAAATGGCTTGGCAACATAGTCATCTGCTCCAATATCTAACCCTTCTACTTTCATAGCATCTTCTTGGCGTGCACTAATAATGATAATAGGTACATCACTATCCCAACGAATGTTTTTACATAATGTCAATCCGTCCATTTCTGGAAGCATTAAGTCTACCAATACTAAATCATACGTACTAGATTTGAAATCTTCCCATCCCTCGAGTCCTGTCGTTGCCCATGTCACTGCGTACCCTTCATGACGAAACGTATCACAAATAACGTTTGCAATTTCTGGATCGTCCTCTACTAATAATAAATTTGCTAACATCTCTTTCCTCCTACGTGTACATTCAATGTATCATATCGTCTTAATCACTTTTGAAACTTTATAATTCTTTTATAATTGCATGTATAAACAGATTATATGAGAAGCCGTTTTCATTATAGTATAATAAAAGAAGAAGCAAAAAAATATAGGGGAGCTGATATAAGTGGAATCAATAACGCTATTTAAATATTCACGCACTTCTACATTAATTTTATTAAAACAATTAGGGGAAGAAGTGTGGGATGAACAACCACACAATTGGCCGAACAATATACGTTGGTTAGCTGGCCATATTTATGCGGAAGCAGAAGGTTTCATGCATGATGCAGACCATTCCTATGAAATTACACATCAAGAATGGATGCCATTGTTTTTAGATGGTTCCCGTCCATCCGAATGGAAAGAAAACGATCCTGTTCCTACACGTGAAGAAATAATAAATGCCCTTATTGAACAAGAAAGTCGAATCGAAAATTTTTTTAAAGGAAAGTTAAAAAATGATGTATCAAAAGTACGCGATTTAAATGGGATGTTACTAGAGACAGTCGATTCATCGCTACAGTTCATCACTTGGCATGAAGGGATTCATATAGGAGATATTAAAGGACTAAGACTTTTAACAAAGTAAAAAAAGAGCCGAAGACTAGAAAGTGTATATACGTTGAAACTAAAAGAAAGATAAGGACAAAGTATCCATCCGTCCGAAAGATATTTCTCTAACGTTAACAACATCAACATTAGAGGTAGATTAATTTCTTTCGCTTCATGTCTTTTATCTTTCTTGTTTCAAGCTTACATTTTCCATCTGTCTTTCGCTCTTTTTATTTTTCAGTCAATTTCGCATGGAGAACGAGTCGGCCTTTTTCAGGATCTAACATATAGTCACATGTCGATAATGTTATAATTCGATCATCTGGTGATACATCAATTCCTGCATCGAATTTTGAACGATCTTTTATTTCATCTAATAAAGCCGTATATTCTACATCTGAGTCGAAACGTGTTTCAATATAATTAAAATCTGTTACCGTATTATAAACGGCAAACACTTCCGCTTCATAACTTTTAAACAACGTATCATATTCGAATGTACGATGTTCCCTAAAGAAATCTTCATCTAAAAACTTCGTTATATGTTGAAACATCGATCCGTCTTTCATCCGATGACCATATACAACTGTATTAAAATCTTCGCTTAAAATATCATTTCGATAATCTAAAAAGATACTTCCTGCACGTGATTCATCCCCTTCAAAATTTCGCGTTAAATATTGATCATTATTTTCCGCTTGTAAAATTGGATAATCAATCTGTGTTCCATCAACTGTAATCCAACCAACAACATCTTGATTCATTTCAAGTAGTTTATCAAATCCTGAACGAATCATGCCAAGTGGACGTGCTTCTTCTTCCACTTCGTTATCATAAAATACATCTTGTACTTCTTTTAATACTTTACGATTATTGTAATAATCATATACCGCATCAAATAAACCGTATGATGCATAGACAAAAACAGCTAAACAAGTAACTGTAATAAAAATCGAAATGCTTTTTCTTATCGGTGATTTTCGTTTCTTTTTAGCCATTTTGTCCTCCTTATTTAAATTCCTATTGGAACGATATATTTCCCGATTTTTTCGTCATCTTTCACAACGACATGCACACCGTATATTTTTTCAATTAAATCTTCAGTAACTATTTCATTCGGGTCACCACTTGCTATGATTTCCCCTTGTTTCATCGCTATAATTTTATCACTATATTGAATCGCTTGGTTAATATCATGTAACACCATGACAACGGTTAACCCATTTTCTTCTGATAAATGCTTTACTAATTCTAAAATTTCATATTGATAATAAATATCTAAATTCGCTGTTGGCTCATCTAAAAATAAATAAGGTGTATCTTGTGCGAGTGCCATTGCAATCCAAACACGTTGCTGCTGGCCACCTGATAATGCATCAATCGCCATATCTTTTCTTTCATACAATCCCGTTCGTTCTAACGCCCATTTCACCTTTTCTTCATCTTCATCAGATTGAGGAGTAAACGTTGTCCGATGTGGCAGTCGTCCGTAATAAACAAGTTTTTCTACCGTCATATCACTAGGCGCATGATTATCTTGATGCACGACACCTAATGTACGTGCAAGTTCTTTCGGTTTATAACTAGACAATGACTTCCCTTGCAATGTAACATCCCCTTGCATAGGACGGTTATTATTCGTCATAACCCCCATTAGCGTAGATTTCCCACAACCATTTGGACCTAGAATCGTTGTAATTTCCCCTTTTTGAATATTGCTTTCAATATTTTTTAAACGAATTACTTTATCTTGATATGCAAATGATATATTTTTAATTTCCATAAATCCGATCACTCTTTCTAAGTAAGAATATGAGGAATGGACCACCGATCACAGCCATAATAATCGATGCTGGGATTTCAATAGGCGCTAATAACGTCCTACCTAACGTATCTGCAAGTAGAATTAAACACGCACCTAACAATGCAGAAAACGGAATAAGTGCCTTATGGTCTGTTCCAACTAACGCTCGACCTATATGGGGAATGAGTAATCCGACGAATGTAAACATTCCTGCAATTGCTGTTGCAATCGAAGCTAGTAATACTGCTACTGCTGCAACGATAAAACGAGCACGATTCACATTAAATCCTAAGTTTTTCAAAGTTTTATCTTTTAAAGCTAAATGGTTACAATAACTATAAAAAATAATCGATAAAATTAATCCAATCGTTCCATATAAAACGATAATTTGAACATCATTCCATGTTTTCATTGATAATGTCGATGTACTAACTGAAACTGCCTGTACAACACCATTTCCACTAGATGAAAACAACTGACTTAAACTTACGAACACTGCATTTACTGCCACCCCGATTAAAATCATTCGTAATGGGTTTAATCCTGATTTCCATGACAAGGAAAATACGAGTAAAAACGCAACCGCACCACCAATAAAAGCGAATAAAGGGGCATAAAAATATAGTGTAGGAAAGAAAAATAAGACAAGTATCGTCATAAATCCTGCACCTGAGGAAACACCAATAATCCCTGGTTCTGCTAATGGATTTCGCATTACCGACTGTAATAGTACCCCCGAAACAGACAACATCGCGCCTGCAAATAACGCAATAATAATTCGTGGAAAACGTAAATCCTGAATGATCGCCACATTTGGATCCTCTCCAGTAAACAAGCCACGAATTAATTCTACTGCTGATATGTCAATGCTTCCGGTAATGGCAGCATGTATAGTAAGTACCGGTAATAATATGATTACGATTATAAAACTAAATATTTTTTTCATGTTTATTCCCTCGATTTCATCCTAACAATAAAAAGAAGTTGAGTATTATGAACATAATTACTCAACTTACCAGTATATATAATATATTATTAACAAGCTATCAAATCAAGGGATGTAGCTTATGAAACAATGACAAATTAGCAACATTTACTCTTCATCAAATGGCAACGCAAAGTTCGGCTTTTTTTGCGATGGGCTAAGTAGTAAATGACTTTTATGTCCCATATCTTTTGTATACCAATATCCAGATAAAAAGCGTTCTAAATCTGCCTCATTTTTTACTTTATGATCTTTTAATTCTTCTAATAGCATCTTTGTATATTGTGGTGTTAATGCAAATCCATCTACAACTACTTTTTTCATTATTCCAATCCTTTCTCTATTGCTTCTTTATATAATCGTGCATTTCCTTCTGCAATAATTGAAGCAGTATGATCAAAATCTAATGTACTAATTTGATTCATTTCTTCTTCCGTTAATTTATACGTATAACCGAATGTAACAATCTTCCCATGCATCCCAATACGTGATACATGTTCTGCTTGGTCCCTCGTTAAACGTTCAAAACGACTGCCAGGAATTCGGCGTTCAAAAAAATCTTTCGTTGCCTCATCTTTACAAATTAATAATAATTTATCACGTAAATAATTTTGTTGATGTCGTACATAATATTTTAACTCACTCATGACTATCCACCTCTAATGTAAATTATAACAAATTCTTACTAGAAATGTACTTTTACACAAAAAAATTAGGAAAACAAAAATCATATACAAAATACGAACTAATATATATGGATGAACCATAATAAATAGATGTTTTTCTTCCACTAATTATGAAGAAGCCCCGATAAGTTCTTTTAAAAAGAATTTATCGGGGTTACTTATTCTGCAAAAATTTCCACACACTATTTTTATCGAATATATTTATTCATATTGATTTTCGTTCCCTAAACTCACTTCATGTATTTATGTACTTAGTCTTTCTTTAGTAAGTCACGAATTTCGGATAATAATTGAATGTTTTCTTCCACTTCTTCTTCCTCTTCTTCATCTTGTTTTCTTCTTAATGTATTAATTAATTTAACGAAGAGGAAAATAGAAAATGCGATAATAAAGAAGCTTACCACGTTTTGAATAAACATCCCGTATGCGATTTCCGCATCTTTAATTTGAACGGATAGACCCGTAAAATCAATACCACCCATAAATAAGCCGACAATTGGCATAATGATATTATCAACTAATGAATTTACAATTTCTCCAAATGCAGCTCCGATTATAATACCGATTGCTAAATCTAACACATTCCCTTGTGCGATAAATTCCTTAAATTCTTTCAACATATGCAAGATCCCTCCCCTAATGTATGTGTGCTAAATAATAATAAATTATACATCAACTGGATTTAATTGTAAATTAGTTCAAAAAATCATTTTTAACAAAATCAAAATAGTCTTACTATTTAACTTGACATTTCCTTTGAAATTGCATATTATAATTCCAAGTATATTGATGTGATTAATTAAAATAATGGGGGATGAAAATGAAAAAACATATCGTACAAATCATGTTAATCATTGTAGTAGGAATGGTTATTGCTGGTTGTGCGTCAACAGATGCAAGCAAAGACGGGGTCCGTAAAGTAAAAGTAGCTTACGTACAAAATAGTAAACCAATGACATATACAGATGATAAAGGCGAACCGAATGGTTACGATGTAAAAGTATTACAAGAAGTTGAAAAACGTATGCCACAATATGAATTCGAATTTATTGGTACTTCTGATGACGATTTATTATTAGGTGTTGAACAAGGGAAATACCAAGTCGGTGTAAAAAATGCATTTTACACAGAAGAAAGAACAAAGAAATTCATTTATCCAGAACAATTTATCGGCTTAAGTAGTATCGGATTATTGTTGAAAAAAGAAGATGAAGATATTACGAGTTTAGAAGATTTTGCAAAAGCTGGTTATTCACTGGCGCCAATCGCAGCAAATAATGCACAATACACTGTCATTGAACAATATAACGAAGAAAATCCAAATAATAAAATTGATTTAAAAGCTGGCGATACATTTACAGTCGATGTTATTCAATGGGTAAACGAAGGACGTGTCGATGGTGGCGTTATTATTGAAGGCATGGCAGAAAAACAAGTATTCGATGAAGATGGGCCGTATTACAATTTAAGGGATGAAGTCGTTTATAACGAATTTGATGTCATTGAAACATGGCCTTTATTCAATAAACAAGAACAACAATTTGCAGATGACTTTGATAAAGCAATGAAAGAAGTACGGGATGAAAAAATTACAAATGAATTAAGTACAGAATTTTACGGGCGAGATTTATTTGAATTATTACAAGAGGAATGAGGCGGATACAGATTGGAAAAATACTTTGACCTATCCTACTTATGGGGCGCTATACCAGCGCTCCTCCCTTTTTTAAAAGTAACATTTACGTTTGTATTTTGGAGCGTATTATTCGGAACACTATTAGGATTACTTCTTACATGGATGAAAATTCAACCAAAGAATTGGATTAAAAAAATCGCTGAAGGATACACAACTGTCTTACGTTGTACACCTTCGATCGTATTATTATTCCTCGTTTATTATGGAATTCCATATATTTTTATGACATTCGGTGTAAATATTCACCATATCGAAAAAATTATTTTTGTTATTATCGCTTTTACATTACAGTTTGCAGCAATTATTTCGGAAGTGTTTCGTTCTTCTTATGATGCACTCGATAAAGGGCAAATAGAAGCAGGATTATCTGTTGGGATGACACCTTTCCAAGTGTTTCGACGTATCATTTTCCCACAAGCATTTTTAATCGCTTTACCGAACTTCGGAAACAGTTTTGTCCTTTTATTACATGAAGGTGCGATTGCATACACAATCGGGCTTATTGACGTCGTCGGAAAAGCAGAATTAATTATTGCTGATAATTTTAATACACATGCATTAGAGATATTTCTCGCATTAGCATTTATCTATTGGATTTTATCATTATGTATTGAAAAAGTTTTCCAATGGTTAGAAAAAATATTCCGTAAAGGACATATTGTTTAAGGAGGGAGTTCATTGACGAATGGATTAGATTATCCTTTTTTATTTAAAACGTTTTTTGTTGCATTATCGGGTGTACCGATTGCTTTACTAGTGACGATCGTTGCACTGCTCTTTGCTTTACCGACTGGATTTGCATTCGCACTTTCTTCCTTAAATAATGTACCCTTCATCAAACAATTCGTTCGATTATATATTTCGTTCGTTCGAGGAACACCTGTTATCGTACAAATTTTCGTTGTATATAGTAGTGTTCCTTTGCTATTAGATATCTTTTTTACTACGAACAATATAAATGTGAACGTTTATGACGTACACCCAATTTGGTATGCGTTTATCATCTTTGCATTTAATACGACTGCTATTCTTATCGAAGTTTTTCGTTCCGCATTATCCGCAGTCGATCGAAGTCAAATAGAAGCAGCATATGCAGTTGGTTTGAATAGTGTGCAAGCATATCGAAGAATTGTTATTCCGCAAGCATTAATTGTCGCCATGCCAAACTTATGTACCGCAACAATTAATCTAGTAAAAGCTACATCGCTTGGGTATGCTATCTCATTACATGAAATAACGTTAAAGGCGAAAGTAGCAGCGAATGTAAATTATAATTATGTAGAAGCATATATCGATATTTTTATTGTCTATTTAATATTATGTATGGTGATTGAATTTTTATTTCGTCAATACGAGAAGAAATTATCTAAATATAAAATGCAACCTAGTGCTGCATAGGAGGGGTATCTATGTTACAGCTAAAAAATATTCATAAACAATTTGGGGATAACCACGTTTTAAAAGGTGTCGATATCTCCGTTGGAAAAGGGGATGTTGTCGTCATTTTAGGCCCTAGTGGTTCTGGCAAAACGACATTCCTCCGATCGATTAATTTTTTAGAGCGAGCTGACGCTGGAGAAATCATTTTCCAAAATAAAACGATTGAAACGAAGACAGCAACGAAAAAAGAAATTCATGCATTAAGACAAAAAGTTGCCTTTGTATTTCAAAATTACAATTTATTTCAACATAAAACTGCTTTGGAAAATGTAACAGAAGGATTGATCATTGCACGTAAAATGAAAAAAGATGAGGCTGAAAAGATTGGGGTGCAAGCTTTAGAAAAGGTTGGCTTACATGATAAACTAAATGCTTATCCTGTTCAATTATCTGGCGGACAGCAACAACGTGTCGGAATTGCACGTGCCATCGCATTAAACCCTGATGTTATTTTATTTGATGAGCCTACTTCTGCATTAGACCCTGAACTAGTTGGAGAAGTTTTAGAAGTAATGAAAGAAATTGCACATGATGGGATTACAATGGTTGTCGTTACACATGAAATGGATTTTGCTCGTCAAGTTGCTGATAAAGTCATTTTTATGGCAGACGGAGTCGTAGTTGAAGAAGGTACACCGAAAGAGATTTTTGTTCATCCTAAAGAAGAACGTACTCGACAGTTTTTAAAACGAGTCCTCCCGGAGGATTATACGGTTTATATTTAAATGGTTTGTATATATGATGTATAAATTACAAAATATGAATAGACTCCTTTTATATTCATTTATTGCTCATATTTTTCCCTATGATGGGCATATATAAAATATGGATTATGAGAGGAGTTTTTTTATGGAAAATAATGAGATAAAACGTAAAACTTTAACGACGCGCCAAGGGCAACCTGTTGTGGACAATCAAAATATCCGAACAATTGGAACCCGTGGCCCTGCTACATTAGAGAATTATCATTTTATCGAAAAAATATCACATTTTGATCGAGAAGAAATTCCAGAACGTGTCGTTCATGCTCGTGGGGCGGGAGCCTTTGGTTATTTTGAAACTTACGGAAAAGTTGGGGATGAACCTGTAGAAACATATACGAGAGCCAAAGTTTTCTCAGGAGTCGGAAAGAAAACACCTGTTTTAGTTCGATTTTCAACTGTTGCAGGCGCAAAAGATTCACCGGAAACGGCACGAGACCCACGTGGATTTGCGGTTAAAATGTATACGGAAGATGGAAACTGGGATTTAGTCGGTAATAATTTAAAAATTTTCTTCATTCGTGATGCAATGAAGTTCCCAGATATGATCCATGCATTTAAACCTGATCCTGCTTCTAATATTCCCCATCCACAACGAATGTTTGATTTCGTTTCTAAATCACCAGAAGCAACCCATATGATTACATTATTATTTTCGCCTTGGGGAATTCCAGCATCATATCGACATATGCAAGGTTCTGGAGTAAATACGTATAAATGGGTAAATGACAAAGGAGAAGCTGTATTAGTAAAGTATCATTGGGAACCTAAAGAAGGTATCCGTAATTTAACACAAGAAGAAGCAAATAAAATTCAAGCAGACAATGTTAGCCATGCAACACAGGATTTATATGAAGCGATTAGACGTGGTGACTATCCAGAATGGGAATTATTTGTGCAAATAATGGAAGATAGTTATCATCCTGAACTTGATTTTGACCCATTAGATAATACGAAATTGTGGCCAGAAGATAAGTTTCCATGGCTCCCTGTTGGACGACTCGTTTTAAATGAAAACCCGATTGATTTTCATGCTGAAATTGAGCAAGCCGCTTTTGGTACAGGGGTACTTGTGGATGGAATGGATTTTTCAGATGATAAAATGTTACAAGGGCGAACATTCTCCTATTCCGATACACAACGCTATCGAATTGGTTCAAATTATTTACAACTTCCAGTAAACGCACCAAAAGTTAAGGTCCATACAAATCAACGTCGCGCTCAAATGGATTATCGAAATCGGGAACAATTCGAAGAAAATCCTCATATAAATTATGAACCATCCATGCTCGGTGGCTATAAGGAGGCAAGTAAAAACGAACGAATTCCTCATGAACCCGCATACAACGATAAAGCAATGAGTGCGCCAATTGACCGCCCAAACAACTATGGCCAAGCAGGTGAAACATATCGCAGTTTTGAAAAATGGGAACAAGAAGAATTAATTAAAAACTTATCTGAAGCATTAGCTATATGTAATCCTAAAATTCAAGAAGCGATGATTGAACACTTTACAAAAGCTGATGAAGATTATGGAAGACGTGTAAAAGAAGGAATTAATCTTCAATTGAAAAAGGTGCAAAAAGACGGAGAAAGCCCATTATTTGGACGAGCATCGGGAGCTTCTAAATTCGGTCAAAGTTCAACAGATGCAAATAAGGCAGTGAAACAAGCAATCCGGAAAAGTAAAGAAGCTGATCCATATTAGTTAAAAGAACATTACATCTTTACAAAAAATTAGTTAATAATAATGATAATTGAATATTAAAATTGTCGTAAAACATTCTACCTTTAATCAATTCACCCCTAGCGAAAGTATTGCTAAGGGTGAATTAAGCAATTCCTTTATATATAAACTACACTTATTTCATCCTCTAAACATTTCTGTTCAAGTCGATCATCAATTGTTTTATCAGTAATTAAATAATCAATTTCTGACATATCGCATATTTTTGAGAATGAAATTTTATGAAGTTTAGTATGGTCAATCATTAAATTAACCTCATCTACATTTTTTATAATTTGTTCTTTTATTCTTGCTTGCTGTTCATTTGACTCTGTTAACCCTTTTTTTATATCCATTCCACTACAGGATATGAATGCTTTATCAAAATGATATAAGTCAAAAGAGGACTCTGCTAAACTTCCAACGAAGGATAATGACTTCGATAACAATGTTCCCCCTGTAGAAATAACTGTTATGTTTGATTTCTCATTTAATTCCATTGCAACCTTTATCGAATTTGTCATAACAGTTAAGGGGATATTTGGAATTTTTTTTGCCATATACCAAGCTGTTGAACTAGCATCCAATATTATTTTATTATTTTCCTTAATTAGTTTTATTGCTTCCTCTGCAATCAGACTTTTTTCTAAAACATTTGTTACTTCTCGCTCAGAAAAGGAAGTTTCAATTTTATCAGAAGACTGAACTACAACAGCTCCTCCATGACTACGAAGTAATTTTCCTTTTTTCTCCAATTTCTCAAGATCTCTCCTGATTGTTTCTTCAGTAACAGAAAACATTTTACTTAACTCTGAAACACGTGCACTCTTATTCATATTTATAAAATCGACTATTTTTAAATGTCTTTCTACAGCTAACATTTGTTACACTTCCTTAACTCACTTTTTCTCGACCATTATAACATAAAATATCTATAACTTAGGTAATAACAGTTTTCTTTCTCTTTACTATGAATAACTAAATGCACTTTTTTACGATTTTCATGTATGTTATAAGCAATGAAGAATAGATTATTACATAAAAAAGTAATAATCTATTCCTTTATATCCTGTCTCTATTACTGAATTCTAATAACATCCTTGTCTAACTTTTGTAATGGTCGCGCACCATCGGCTGTTATATGGAATCCATTTTCATAACGAAAACCTCCCCAGTCATTAAAGAAAATTGGTATATCCACTGAAAATACCATGTTTTCTGCAATAGGTTGTTTAAAACTTGCATTAAGAGATGGTGGTTCGAATTCACTCACACCAATACTATGTCCTCCCGTATAAACAAAATGCTTTTCAAGGCCTTTTTCTGCAACAACTTTCCGTGAAGCACTATCAACCTCATTTCCATTATTACCTGGCACTAATAACTCTTGCGCTATCTCTTGAGCTCTTATTGCAGCTTTTATCGCTTCCTCTACCGCTGGATTTACTTCGCCTAGTATAACTGGTCTAGCAATTGCTGCATGATATCCTTCGTATCTAGGAGCTATCGTTAAAACAACCAATTCATTTTGTTCGATTTGTTTAAAAGTTGTCCTTGCAATTATAGGTGCACTATTCACACTTCCAGAGGCTACCATTGTATCAATTCCCATACCTTCTGAACCTAAATTGCGCATCACATATTCAACCTCAGCTGCAATTTCACGTTCTGTTTTCCCGACCTTAATGGCGTTGATTGCTGCCTCCATTCCTTTCTCTGCAATATAGTAAGCGTATTCAATTACTTTAATCTCATTATCAGTTTTATATAAACGTAAATCTAATATCATTTGGTCTACTTCATCTAAATTTTTGTTATCAATTGCATCTAATAATAAATAATAAAAATCAATTGTCATTTTTTCCTTACCAATAACGCCCATTTTCTCAACCGGCTTGTTATATAAGGTTTGTACATTTTGAATTGCTTCCTTTAAGGAAACAACATTTGCAAAAGGGAAGTCATGAGCACCATAGTTAAATTCCTCTACAACTTGAACGTTCCGACAAAATGAACTAGTCTTCACATACTCCTCTGATTCATAGCCTGTAACTAATAATGCTTCACCTTCTGCTGGCATTAAAATACAAGCATCTTCAAAATGTGGTGTATAATTAAATAAATACCTTGTATGCTCCTGTCCAAAAACGGCACCATCATTTGCATATATAAATAATAAATCGTATCCTTCTTCTTTCATTTTCTCTTGTAACTTCTTTCTCCTTACTTCAAATTCTTCTTTAGGAATCCTCGGCAAATTCATTTTATATCCCCCTATATTTAAATTATACGTCTTAAAATCAATATACATCTTTCCATTCATCGATATTTTCAGCATCAAATTTAAATGGTTCACCCAAAAGAACTTCTGTTCCTTCTCCTGTTTCACTTTCTACTACTTCAAATTCTCCTAACCCTTCTACTTCAAATGTATCCCCTGCATTTCCTTCAATAGTTTCATCCGATAATGCAATAGCTGTTTCTCCCGCTAAATACCCTAGTTCTATAGGGTTCCACAAATAAATCCATGGCGCAACACCACTGCTAATATATTCTGCCATCTCACTTGGCAATCCAAGGCCTGTAATTTTAATATCATCTTGAACACCTTTATCAGTAATGACCTTAGAAGCCGCTGCTAATCCAACTGTAGTAGGTGATACAAGGCCTTTTAAATCCGGATAAGATTTTAATAATGCTTCTGTTTCAGAAACACTCTTATCTCTTAAGTCATCTCCATAAGCAACTTTCACTAACTCCATGTCTTTGTATTTATCATCCTTCAACTCTTCTTCCATCCACTCAATCCATAAGTTTTGGTTTGTAGCTTGAGATGTGGCACTTAAAACTGCAATTTCTCCTTCATAATCAATCATTTCAGCAATCGCTTCAATTTGAACTCTTCCTACTCCTTCAGGATCTGCTTGATTAACATGAACTAGACGACTATTTTCATTTACAGCTGAGTCCGTAGACAATACTTTTATTCCTTGTTCCATTGCCTTTTTTAATACAGGCTCTAAAGCATCTTCATCATTACCTGCAACAGTAATACTATCTACTTGTTGTGTAATCAATTCCTCAATGATTTGCACTTGTCCTTCTACCGTTGGAGAATCTGGTGCTCGTAAAATCGCTTCATCACCATTCGATTCGATAGCGTCTTTAAAGCCATCCATTAACTTTTCACCAAACGGGTTTCCAGTGTTTTTATATACAATCGCATGACGTTTTCCACCTTCCCCATCTGCTTCACCACTATTTCCCTTATTTTTAGCAGCATCATTACTACAAGCCCCTAGTACTAAAACAAACATCGCAACAATCGTAAACAAAAAACTTAATTTTCTTCTCATTACTTTTCCTCCTTTATTTATTATTTATATAAACAGTTTTACTGTTTTTTACGTTTACGAAACTTCAAATTCGTAACTGTTACAGATAATATTAACAATAATCCAGTAATTACCAACAACGACTGTGCAGGAACATTTATTAAACCTAAACCATACTGTAAATAACCAATGATAAATACTGCAATTACGGCACCTAACATTTTACCTTTTCCACCAGCAGTACTTATTCCACCTAAAGCAACCATTGCGATAACATCCAATTCATACATATCAGCAACATTTGGACGCGTACTTCCCATTCTTGATGTTAAAAATATTGCAGTAATTGCCGCACAAATACCAGCAATCGTAAATACTATTATTTTAATTTTACTTACTTCTATTCCTGAAAACTTTGATGCCTTTGGATTACTTCCAATACCATAAACCTTTCTACCAAATGTTGTTTTATGTAATGTAATAGTAAAAATGATTGTAAATATTAAAAACAAAATTAATATAAATGGTATTTTCCCTACATATCCCCATCCAAAATAACTAAACCAACTTGGAAAATCACCTGCAGATTGATCTTCTAATATGACATATGCCAACCCTCTATAAAGTATCATTGTTGACAAAGTTACTATTACAGCGGATAGTTGATATTTAACAATTAAAAAACCGTTAATCATACCGCACAAACCACCGACTAGTAAACAAATAATTATTGCGGCAGCCATTGGAACGCCCGCATTATACAAGACAGACATTATCACAGCAGATAAGGCTACTGTCGAACCAACAGATATATCTATTTCTCTCATAATCATAATTAGTACCATAGGAAACACTATAAATGCCTTATCTAAAAAGGTCATACTTGATCCTAATATACTATCTACATTTAAAAAATAAGGAGAAAGAACACCGTTAAAAAATATAACAAATACTAAAATTAAAATTAATAGCCATTCCCATTGTAGAAAAAAACTCTTCAACGAAAATTCTCTTTTATTAGATATAACTCTTTTGGATGCTAAGCTATCTGTAGACATTTATATCACCCGCCTTAATAGCTGATTCTCTTCATATCGTCTATTTACAATGACATTAAATATAACTGCAAATAGAATTATTCCACCTTCAATTGCCATTTGCCAAAATGGTGAAACATGTATTAGAGGTAGAGCATTATTTAATATTCCTAATAGTATAGCACCTAATATTACCCCTGTTATTTTTCCAATTCCTCCATTTATACTTACGCCACCTAAAATACAGGCTGCAATAACAGTTAATTCATATCCACTTGCAGTATTACCTTGTGCCGAAGCATATTGCGAAACCCATAACACTCCAGACAAACCTGCAAGTCCTCCCATCATACAGTAAACTAAAATTAAAATCCTATCTACTTTTATTCCTGATATAATTGCCGATTCTGGATTACTTCCTACAGCATAAATTCTTCTTCCCGTTATCGTGTATGTCATAAAGTACCAAAAGAATAGAAATATAATAATCGCAATAAAAATAAGTGTATTTATGCCTAATATTTTGCTAGTAGCAATTGCTTTAAATGATGCTGGCATTTGGTGTGCGTTTACCCACTCACCTTTCGCAACCATAAATGTTAAACCTCTGTAAACATACATAAGCCCCAAAGATGCAATGATTGGTAATATGCCAATTTTTGATACTAAAATACCTAATATCAATCCACATATAATTCCAATACCTATCCCTAATAAAATAGCAATGATTGGATGTGTATCCGGAAACACCTTTAACACTTGTGCAGTTATCATTCCCGATAAAGCAAGTGTAGCAGCAATAGATAAATCAATACCTCTCGTCAACAAAACCATTAGCATTCCTATAGACAGAATAATTAATATAGAAGTATTTGTTAATAAATCATTTAAATTACTAAATGTTAAAAAGCTAGAATTTATCGCTTGAATGATAATGGATAGCAATATAATAAAAACAATTAATCCAAATTCCCTATGTTTCGCTACTTTTAACAATAAACCTTCTTTGGCTTTATTCTCTATCATCCTTATCACCTCACTCTGACATTGCCGCTTCTAAAATCAATTCTTGAGTTGCTTCTTCACGTGTAAATTCTTTTGTCAATCTTCCTTCCTTCATTACAATAATACGATCACTCAAACCTAAGATTTCGGTCATTTCTGAGGAAATTAAAATAATTCCATACCCTTGATCCGCTAATTCAACAATAATATTGTAAATAGATGACTTTGCACCCACATCGACACCTTTTGTCGGTTCATCGAATATTAAGATATCTACATCATGAGTTAAGAGCTTAGCAATCGATACTTTTTGTTGGTTACCTCCAGACAATGAATCCGCTGTATAAAATACTGAAGGAGTCTTAACTTCTAATTTTTCACTAAGTGATTTTGATATCTCTAATTCCTGTTTTTCATCTATCAATCCATATTTTGAAAAATCCTTTAAAGAAGATAATGTTATATTTTTATAAATGTCCCATGACATGATTAGACTCTGATCCTGCCTATCCTCAGGTAAATAATGTATACCAAACTTTATGGCTTTAATTGGTGAACTAATTTCAGTTTTTTTCCCATGAATATAAATTGCTCCTTCATCTATTGGATTGATTCCAAAAATACTTTGGCATACTTCAGTCCTACCAGCACCAACTAGCCCAGTTAGGCCTAATATTTCACCTTTATTTAACTGAAAGGAAACTTCTTTAAAGAACCCCTTCTTACTTATGTTCTCAACACGCAAAATTTCTTCTTCTATTTCATTATATTTCTCAGGATATAACTGTTTGATCTCTCTACCCACCATAGCTTGTATAAGTTTATCGTGTGTTACCTCTTCTATTGGCCAATTAACTATGTAATTACCATCACGTAAAACTGTAACTGTATCAGCTAGCCGAAACATATCTTCAAATCTATGTGATATAAATATAATTCCTACACCTTCATCCCTTAAATTTTCAGCAATATGATATAACTGTTCACTTTCACGATGTGTTAATGCAGCAGTTGGTTCATCCATTATAATGACTTCAGCATTTCGAGAAAGCGCTTTCGCAATTTCGACTATTTGTTGCTCTGCAACGCTTAAAGAACTTATTTCCCTTGTTGGGTCCAAATTCGATCCTAAGTTTTGCAAAAGACTCCTTGTTTTCTCATGCATTTTTTTCCAGTTAATTTTCCTAGTAATTTTGTGTATTATTTCATTTTCCATAAATACATTTTCTGTAATGGTTAAATTAGGATAATTCGTTGCGTGTTGATAAATTGCAGAAATATTATGTGAGATAGCTTCTTTCGGATCATTAAATACAACTTTTTCTCCCTTAACATAAATTTCTCCTTCATTTGGTTGATGGACTCCTGTTATTATTTTTATAAATGTTGATTTACCTGCACCATTTTCTCCCATCAATGCATGAATTTCACCCTTTCTCAACTTAAAATTCACATTATTAAGCGCTTTCACGCCTGGGAATTCTTTTACAATATTTCTGAGTTCTAACAGACACTCCGACACTTCCCTCACCTCTGATCTATTAATTTTTAGATTATTCCCTCTTTTCACATTTATTTAAAAATAATATACCATATACTTTTGTTTATAGCAATATTATTTTTGTTTATTTTTGTTTATTTTTGTTTATTGTATCAGAAATACAATTAAACTAAAAAAGACTACTTTATAATAGTAGTCTTTTCGTCACAAAAATACTTGTTGAAATTTGCGAATCATCGGACCTATAATTATTGCTGATATTATGGTCCCCTCTCTTACTCCCTGTATTTCTCCTAATGTTACAAATGAAATTATCAATGCAATTATAACCAATGTAATATCAAAATAAAGTTTTATGTCGCCAAATTCTTTGTTTGTTTTATAAGCTATTGCCTTCACTATACCTTCTGCAGGATTGTTTACAACATTTGCCTTCAATTGAATAATAGTACTTAAAGCGATAATAATACAACCTAAAATTACCATTCCTAATTTAACCAAATAATTCTCTGTTAAATAAAGAGATATAATTAATGACCATCCATCTATTGCAGCCCCTAACACCGGACCAACTAATAATTGTAAATACTGTTCCCTTTTAAACTCTTTACCTAAAAGTATAATTTGAATAAGTACGAATATAAAATTCATTAGCATTGTTAGCATACCAAAACTGATTGGAACCGAAAAACTAGCTGTAAAGGGGGGACTAGTAATCGGAGTCGTTCCAAGATATGCTAAGGTCACCAAACTTATCCCTAATCCCATAACAATTAAGCTGAGCATAAAAAGACTATATGATTTTATCAAGCGACTTGTATACAACATCTACACTTCTTTCTAACTTATTTTCAATGAATTTTGTTGAGCAAGAATTGCAAGTCTTGCAGCCTCAAATGTACGAGTTTGATTAAATGAAAAATCTGTCTTATGTAAACAATCATTTATAAATTCCGCAAAAAAATTTAATCCAATTTTCCCTGAGACATTAAAGTAAGTTTCGCCATTCTCGTTCACTAAATACACATTGTCCGTAACTTTATTTCTTGCCACATCAATATATTTACGCAATTCTATATAACCTTTTGTTCCTAACAATACAATACGTCCATCTCCCCATGTGGATAATCCTGCAGGTGTTAACCAATCGACTCTGAAATACAAATTTCTACCGGTTTCTGTTATGAATTGTGCATCGCCAAAATCCTCAAAGTTAGGATGATTTTTAAGTGTGTAATTAGCCACTGTGCTTTTCATAAGTTGTGCTGAATCTTCATTTGTATAATAAAGAAACTGTTCAATTTGATGTACACCGATATCACAAATAATGCCACCAAATTCTTGTTTATCAAAAAACCAATCAGGTCTACTATTTAAATTTATTCGATGAGGACCTGTTCCTATCATTTGAACAACATCTCCTATCGCATCCTGTTCAAGTAGATCTTTCGCAAAAATAGCACTCTCAGAATACAATCTTTCATTATAAAATATTCCCCAGTTTAAACCCTTCTTTTTACTTAATGATTCTGCTTTTTCTATTTCCTTTAGATGAACAAACCCTGGTTTTGGTGACAGGAAATGTTTTCCACTTTCTAAGGCTCTGACTCCTATATTAAACCGTTTTTTAGGAATAGTAGCACCAATAATTAAATTCGTTTCAGTAAAGTTATATATTTCTTCTGAATGTTGGCATACTAATACACCAGGGTAGAACTTTTTTATCTTTTCTATGTTATTTATACCTGTATCGTAAACAGAATGAAAATTTGCACCAGCATTTATTAATTCCTTAATCATTACATAAACATGATCATGCTCTAAACCAATAACACTAAAAGAGAAGGATCCATCTATCTTTACTGTTTCACGTTTATGTGGATAATAATGTCTATTATTTTCATGCATTAGAAACACCTCAAGATCGTTTTTATCTTCTATAAGCATAAATCTTATGTTAAATTATCAAACCTTTAAAGTCAACATAAGTAAAGAAATATAAATGCAAACAAAGATTTATTGTGTTATATCATTGAAAATCAAACTTTTAAAATGTATGATACAAACAATTGATATTTTTATTTTATTAAAAGGGGAATTGATATGAATACGAAGGTCGATACAATTTTAGTTGGTGCAGCAGGTTATGGCGAAATATATTTACAGAACTTGTTACAAAATCAATGTATAAATTTGAAAGCAATTATTGATATTTTTCCTGAAAAGTCTAAATTTTATAACGAACTTATAAAACGTAACATTCCGATTTATTCAAATTTAGAGGACTTTTTCACAAAAAATTATTGTGATTTAACTATTATCGCTACACCTATTCATTTACATACAGATCAAGCTATTATTGCTATGGAAAATGGTAGTAATGTACTGTGTGAAAAACCTTTATGTGCTGATATTCATGACGTTGATAAATTATTAAGTGTAGAAAAGACAACTGGTAAATTTATGGCAGTTGGTTTTAATTGGTCATTTACTAAACCTATCTTAGATTTAAAAACTGATTTAATTTCTGGGAAGTTTGGAAAAATCAAACGTGCGAAAAGTATCACTCTATGGCCAAGAACAAATGAGTATTTTACACGATCATCTTGGGCTGGAAGGCTTACCCACCCTAACGGACAATTGATTTTAGATAGTGTTGCGAATAACGCAACTGCACATTTCTTACACAACTTGTTCTATTTGTGTGGTGAACAAATAGAAGATAGTTCAACCATTAAAGAAGTTCATAGTTTTCTGTATAGAGCAAACAATATAGAATCATTTGATACGTGTAGTGCGAAAATAATTACTAATAAAGAGTCTGAGTTATTTTTCTTTGCTTCACATGCTACGCAACAAGAGAGTGCCCCAACTTTTGAAATTGAATGTGAGAAAGCAACTATAACATATACAAATGATTTATCAAATAATGCAATCATCGCTACAATGAATGACGGATCAAAAATCACTTATGCTGATCCAGAATTAAATCATTTAGCAAAACTAGATATTTGTATACAAGCTATCATTAATGAAGATTTTATACCATGTGGGATTAAAGCAAGTTACGCACATGTGAGAGCAATATATTTAATGCACCAAAAGAATCCAATTATACGATTATTCGATAAAAATGATATTGTTTATGATTCAATAAATAAATTAACCTATGTTAAAAACCTAGATCAGCAGTTAACATATTGCTACGATAATTGGAAATTATTTGAATAAAATAATATAGCTAGCCTATTTAATTTAAGGAGAATTTTGTAGAGAATAGTTTTTTATTACTATTTTTTTCATTTCTCCTTTTGTTTAATCTCCACTAATCTTTGTATCATTTTGATTTTCTTTATTTTTTTGACTTTTTCTTCTTCTTTGTGTAAAATGTAGTAAGCGTTTTCAGTTTAATTGTTGGAAAGGAGCCTTTTTATGAGAACGAGAACAATACTTTTTCTTTTCATGATTCCATTAACCATTATATTAGTTGGATGTAATAGCAGTAATGACAAGGAAGTCCTTAGATTTGGATATGCAAGTAATAGTCCTCCAGTTGTTGAATCAATGAAAAAATTTGGAAAATTAGTAGAGGAAAAAACAAATGGAGAGGTTGTTGTGGAATATTATCCCGATGGACAATTAGGTGGTGAAAGAGAATTAATAGAGTTAACACAGACTGGAGCAATTAGCATTACAAAGGTAAGTGGTGCAGCTTTAGAAAGTTTTTCTAACATATATTCTATTTTTGGAATTCCATATTTATTTGACAGTGAAGAACATTTTTACCAAACAATGGAAAATGAGGGTATTATGACCGAAATATATGAGTCTACACTTGATATTGGATTACGTGGATTAACTTATTATGATTCTGGAGCAAGAAATTTTTATATGAAAGATAAACCAATTCATTCTCCAGATGATTTAAAAGGTATGAAAATAAGAGTAATGCAAAGTGATATAGCAATTCAAATGATTAAATTGTTAGGAGGTTCACCTACCCCAATTGGTAGTGATGAAGTATATACATCCTTACAACAAGGGATACTGGATGGCGCGGAAAACAATGAGTTTGTATTAGATACAGCAGGACATGGAGAAGTAACAAAATACTATTCATATGATGAACATACGCGAGTTCCGGATATCATTGTTATTAATGATGATGTTTATAGTGACTTATCCCAAGATCACCAGCAAGCAATTATGGAAGCCGCTAAAGAATCTACTGAATATCAAATAAAATTGTGGCATCAAGCCGTTGAAGATGAGAAAAAAATCGCAATTGAAAAACACAATGTACAATTTAACGAAGTAGATAAGGAGCCGTTCCGTGAAGCAGTTCAACCAATCCATAAACAATTTAGTGAAAATCCGATGTTTAAAGATTTATATTACCAAATTAGAGATAACTCTGATGAATAAAGTGAGGGATTTGTTTTGAACAAAATAAAATATTATTTAGATAAAATTGTTGAATTTATTACAGTATTTTTATTTAGCTTGATGATAATAATTACAACTTGGCAAGTAATTAGTAGATATATTTTAAAGAACCCTAGTACAACTTCAGAAGAGTTTATTCGGTTTAGTTTAATTTGGTTATCTATGCTTGCAGCAGCGTATGTTGTTGGAAAGAAGAGTCATATTTCTATCACGCTATTTAGTGACTCATTAAACTCACAAAAAAGAAAAATAATTGATGCATTTATACAATTTTCTTTTTTAATTTTTGCAATCATCATTTTAATATATGGTGGATTAAAAGCGGTTTCATTAACAATGGGACAAATTTCTCCTTCTTTAAATTTACCGATGGGATATGTTTATTTAGCCCTTCCAGTAAGTGGATTGCTCATTATTATATATAGCATTATTAATATCATTAATATTTTTCAAGATAAACGGACAATAAATTCTATTGACGAAATGGGGTAGAGTGAAATGATTTTAAAAGCAAGTATTATATTAATCGTTGTATTTGCGACCTTACTCGCAGTTGGAATTCCTATCGCAATAAGTGTTGCCACCGCTTCTATACTTACTGTTTTACTCGTTCTCCCTATTGACATAGCGGTGTTTACATCAGCACAAAAGTTAGTAACAAGTATAGATAGTTTTTCTTTAGTAGCTGTACCTTTTTTCATGTTATCTGGTGTTATTATGAATCATGGTGGCATAGCTGAAAAATTAATCAATTTAGCAAAATTATTTGGCGGGAGAATACCTGGTTCTTTAGCACATACAAATATTATTGGTAATAGTCTTTTCGGATCTATTTCAAGCTCTGCAATTGCAGCATCAACTGCTATAGGCGGGGTAATGGTCCCTTCGCAAATTAAACAAGGATATGATCGAAAATTTGCAGCAGCAGTCAATATAGCATCTGCACCTACTGGAATGCTTATTCCACCCAGTACTGCCTTTATTATTTATTCATTGATAAGTGGTGGTACATCTATTTCCGCTTTATTTATGAGCGGATTGGTAATAGGTTTATTATGGGCTATCGCAATAATGGTTGTTTCATATTTTATTGCTAAACAAAGAAATTATCCAACAGTTACTAAAGATAATTCTATAAAGCCATTAAAGATTATCATCGATGCTATTCCAAGTTTATTACTAGTAATTATTATAATCGGTGGTATTTTATCTGGAATATTTACAGCAATAGAATCCTCTGCAATCGCAGTAGTTTATTCATTGTTTTTAGCTTTAGTGTATTATAAAACACTAAAAATAAAAGATTTACCAAAGGTATTCATTCAAACAATAGAATTAACTGGAGTTATTATGTTCTTAATCGCAACATCTGCCTTAATGACGTTTACAATGGCACTTACAGGAATGCCAGCAGCATTAAGTAATCTTGTTTTAAGTATTTCAGATAATCCAATTATTATATTACTTGTTATTAACATTATTTTATTATTGGTTGGTACAGTAATGGATATTGGTCCGGCAATATTAATCTTCACACCTATATTTTTACCTATTGCAACTGAAATTGGAATGGATCCTATTCATTTTGGAGCATTCTTCATTCTAAACTTAAGTATTGGAACAATCACACCTCCTGTTGGTACAGGTTTATTCGTTGGTGCAAGCATAGCTAATGTAAAAATAGAACAAGTCATTAGGCCTTTACTTCCATTTTACTTTGCAATTATTGTTGTTTTAGTTCTAGTTACTTATGTCCCATCTATAAGTTTGTTTTTACCTAATCTACTAGACTTATAGAAATTTTATAAAAAACTAGCTATTTGTTATAACAAATAGCTAGTTTTTTAATGACTATAAATCAAATTAATTTTTAGGTATTTCAAGGATTTTTCGATTACTTTATTCATATCGTTACTTGTAATAATACCATGTATGTCTGTAACATTACTTATTTTATTTGATAACATCTTATTTATTTTATTAGATTGAAGTAATATATACACCTTGCTTACATTTTGAATTATTTCTTTTTTTAATATAGCCTCATGAACACAGTTAACGGTAAGCCCCTTTTTAATATCCAATCCTTCACAAGCAATGAAGGCTTTATCAAAATAGAGTTTATTAAAGATACCTTTCGATAACACTCCAGTATAAGTTAACGTATCCTTTTGTAATTCTCCACCTACTGACATAGTTGTAATTTTATCTTTTTCTGAAAGCAGCAAAATTACCTTGAGCGAATTAGTAATGACAGTTAATGTTATATTTGGTAAATGTTTTGCAACATAGTACGCTTCTTTGCTATTATCTAAAACAACCTTATCATTTTCCCTTATTAATTGAATTGCTTTCAATGCGAGTTGTAAATATCTATTTTGTTCATTTAATTCGAATGAAGGTGTAGATAATAAGGAATTATCTCCTTCTAAACTTACAGCACAACCACGCTTTCTAATTAAATAGTTTTCTTCCTCTAACTTCTTTAAATCACGTCTTATAGTTTCCTCAGAAACAGCACATAGCCTACTTAAATCAGAAATGCGAATTTTTTTATACATATTTACATAATTAATTATTTTTAATCGTCTTTCAGCTGCAATCAACTTTACACTTCCTCTATTTCGATTACATCACGCATCATCCACTACGATATATGCCGCATGTAAAGGTCCATGTACCCCTACTACTAAATTCATTTCTATATCTGCACTATTACTCGGTCCACTAATGAAATTAATACATGATGCTATCGTTTCATCATTCGCTACTTTTTCATGAATCAATTTCGTTGCTTGTGTCATTCTAGGAACGATTGTACTTTTTGGAATAATGACTATATGTGTTTTCGGTAGTAGACTAACAGATCTTCCTTTACCTTTGTCACTAAATAATACAACTGTCGCCGATTCCGCGAGTGTTATATCACTAAATGTTAAACCGACATCCGCACGTTCTGCAATCGCAACACTTTCTTCCCTATTTTCGGAATTCCATACATGATATTCTATTATGTCTCTACTAGCCCAATCTGCTAAAGAGCTATCGAGATCAAATGAAGCAAAACGATCATCCTTCCAAGTAATAACCGAAGATGATTCATACCATTTTATTGTTTCTAAAATAGTGTTTGGTAAATTTGCTTTTGTCGTCTTCACAAACTTCGTATGGATTGCATCACATTGTTCTTCTAACACAATTGTTAATTCATCTTGCGATACATCTTTTAACACATCTAATTGTGGATTCACTTTCCAAGCTGGTCGGGTTACTTCCTTCTTTCGTTCTCGGCCAAGTTTCTTACTTAACTCATTCAAAAAGCTTTCTCTACGTTGAATTAAATTTTTACCTGTATTTGTTTTCATTTTTCTCCCTCCCGCTTCCTATACCAGTCCCTAAATCGTTGTTTTTGTGGAGGCATCATATCACGATTTACCGTCCAATCTTTTAAAGGGCCTGGTCCTTTTTCAATCATCCCATGCTTCACAAATGGTTTCGCCCCTGTAGAAGCAAATTTTGTCGCTGTATTGAATTTTCCTGAAGATTTTGCAAGTGTTCCGAAACCTTTCATCATTAAATTTTCTGAAAAAGTCCCACGTTTATCATCTTCTATAATATGTCGACGATGCGAAATTAAATGTTCATGCAGTGGAATTTTTACCGGGCATACTTCAGTACATGCACCACATAAAGATGATGCAAATGGTAATTCTTCATAATCATCATATCCGCCTAATAACGGTGTAAGTACAGCTCCTACCGGTCCAGGATAAATCGATCCGTACGCATGTCCTCCAATATGACGATATACTGGGCAAACATTAATACATGCTGCACAACGAATACAATGTAAAATCGATTGAAATTCAGTTCCTAAAATATCTGAACGACCATTATCTACAATTACTAAGTGGAATTCCTCTGGTCCATCCGCTTCTCCTTCTAACTTTGGCCCGGTTAATCCCGTTACATAGCTCGTTAACTTCTGTCCGACAGATGCTCTTGTTAAAAGACTAACCATAATATCTAAATCTTCCCACGTTGGTACGATACGTTCCATCCCCATTACGGTCACTTGCGTTTTCGGTAATGTCGTTACCATTCGTGCATTTCCTTCGTTCGTCACTAAGGCAAATGAACCAGATTCAGCAACTGCAAAGTTACAACCTGTAATCCCAATATCCGCTTGTAAAAATTTTTCACGTAATTTTTCACGAGCAAAAAGTGTTAGTTCTTCTGGTTTTTCTGTATGTTTATAGCCTAATTTTTCTTTAAACACATCACGAATTTGCGCTTTGTTTTTATGAAGCGCTGGCGCCACGATATGTGATGGCGGATCATGGTCATCTATTTGCAAAATATACTCTCCCAAGTCTGTTTCTACGACATCACAACCAATTTGCTCTAATGCATCATTCAGTCCAATTTCTTCGGTTACCATTGATTTCGATTTAGCGATATATTTTGCTTCTTTTTCTTTAGCTATATTTTGAATATATTCGTTTGCCTCTTCCTTCGTTTGTGCAAAAAATACATGGCCACCACGTTTTGCTACTTCATCACTTAATTGCTCTAAATAATAATCAATATTTTCTAACGTATGTGTACGAATCTCTTCTCCTAATTCACGCCATGACTCCCAATCACCTAAAGCATCCGCAGCTTTGGAACGATTTGTTTGTAAGCGGGTTTGTGCGGAACGAACAGCTTGGCGCATAAATCCATCATGTAATCCTTCATCACGACGTTTATCAAACTGTTTATCCCCAATATGCATTCCCATTATTTATTCACCCCCCTATTATTTAGCACTTCTGCTATATGAAGTACTTTTACTTCTGACCCATTATGGTGCAAGCGTCCACCAATATTTAATAAGCATCCACCATCTGCACCTATTAAATATTGTGCTTCCGTAGATTCGATATGCTCCGCTTTTTCTTCTACCATTTCCCCTGAAATACTCGACATCTTCACAGCAAAAGTACCACCGAATCCGCAACAATCCGATCGGTTCGGTAAATCAATCATATTTAATCCTTGTACATTGTTTAATAAAGTGAATGGCGCCTCTTTTACACCAAGTAATCTTGTCATATGACATGAGGAATGATATGTTGCTGTCCCTTCAAATGTTGCTCCAACGTCTGTCAATTGTAGAACTTCTACAATAAATTGTGTTAATTCATACGTTTTTTCTTTTAATTTTCTCGCCTTCTCACGCCATACATCATCCTCTGCAAATAAATCTTCATACGCATGGAACATATACGCACAAGACCCTGAAGGACTAACAACATATTCCGCATGGTCAAAAGTTTCAATCATATGTTTGGCTACTTCTCGTGTTTGTTCATGGTATCCACTATTGAATGTAGGTTGCCCACAACATGTTTGAGCTTTTGGAAATTCTACTTCACACCCTAAATGTTCTAGCAATTCCACTGTCGCTTTACTTGCATTAACAAAAAATAAATCACCTAAACAAGTAACAAAAAGAGATACTTTCATGTCGAAAACACTCCTTTCTTTTTATATCACTATTTTATTATAGAAAAATAAATGGATGATGTCTAAAGCTGACACATCCATTTATTCCTTCGTTATTATCTCGTAAACGCCGCTGGAACTCCACCGTCAACTGCAACCATATTACCAGTTGTCTTAGAAGATTTAGATGATGCAAAAAATGCAACCGCTTCTGCGATATCATCTGGGAAAATATTCACAAGTAAAGTTGTACGTTTTTTGTAATGTTCTTCTAGCTCATCTGGATGAATACCGTACGCATCTGCACGTTCTTTACGCCAGTTTGAACCCCAAATAGCTGAACCTTGTAACACTGCATCTGGAAGTACAGAGTTTACACGAATTCCATATTCTCCACCTTCAGCTGCAATACAACGAGCTAAATGAACTTCAGCTGCTTTCGCTGTACTATATGCAGAAGCATTTTTCCCCGCATAAATGGAGTTTTTCGAACCAATAAACACTTGGCTTCCACCTAAATTTTGTTTTTGCATAATTTTAAATGCTTCTCGTGCAACTAGGAAATAACCTGTTCCTAGTACATTCATATTTAGGTTCCACTCGTCAATGGATGTCTCTGTAAATGGGCTTGAAGTCGCTAACCCCGCATTATTTACAATTATATCAACACCACCAAAGTATAGTGTTGCATCTATATATGCTTGTTTTACTTCTTCCTCTTTCGTTACATCCATTTTTACCGCAATAGCTGTTTTATCTCCATACGTTTCATTTAGCTCTTCAACGATTTTTAGAGCACCTTCCACATTTAAATCAGCTACTACAATTTGAGCTCCTTCTGACGCTAAACGGCGGCAAACTGCACTACCAATTCCACCAGCTCCACCAGTGACTAAAGCAACTTTACGTGAAAATTCCGCTTCAGGTGGTGCTAATGTTAATTTATATAATTCTAATGGCCAATACTCAACATTATAAGACTCATTTTCTGTTAAAGAAGTAAATGCTCCTAATGACGTTGAACCTCGCATAACTGAAATCGCACGCTTATATAATCCAGCACTATTATCAGCCATTGCTTTGTTTTTTCCTGTAGAAATTAAACCAACACCTGGCACTAAAATAATACGTGGTGAAGCATCACGCAATACGTCTCCTTCATGTTTATTACGTTCGAAATATGCTACATATTTATTTCGATATTCTGCAACCCCATTTGAGATTGCTTCTTTTAAACTATCAATATCTTCTGCATTTCCAGACCAATCGATATATAAAGGTGTACGTTTCGTATGTACTAAGTGATCTGGACATGCAGCACCTACTTGTGATAATTCTGGTGCGTCTACACTATTTATAAAACGCATAATATCTGCTTCATCATAATACGATAAAATAGCGCGTTGATCCTCTGATACTAGACCTCGTACATGTGGCATAATTTCGGATAGAACATCCACACGAATACTTTCTTCTAATGTTTCATATTTTTGACCACCGAATAAAGTTTCTTCATTTACTTTATTTTCGATATAATTTTCTGCCTCATTAATAATTTCGATTGTTTTATGATAACTTTCTTCCGACGTATTTCCCCAAGTAACAAGACCATGCTTTTCCATTAAAACTAATTCACAATTTGGATTACTTTCAACAGCTTCCGCAATCATTTTTGAAAGTAAAAATCCTGGGCGAATATATGGTACCCATACGTAACGATCACCAAAAATTTCATCTGCTAATTGTTTACCATTGTCAGCACAACATAAACTAATGATTGCATCAGGGTGTGTATGGTCTACATGCGGATACGGCAAAAATGCATGTAACAACGTTTCAATCGATGACTTAGGGTTTGAATGATTAATCATACAATGTTGTAAATATGCCGTCATTTCTTCATCAGACATATCCGGACGATCTTTTAGTGGTTGAATATCTTTTAAACGTAAGCCAGTGAAGTTTTCTGCTTTCATTGTTGCTAAGTCTGATCCACTTCCTTTGACCCACATAACTTCGACTTCATCACCTTTAAAGTCTTTTTCTACTGTCTTCATAGAAGTATTACCACCACCCCAGTTACAAACAGCACGATCTGTTCCTAATAAATTAGAGCGATATACTAATTCTTCTAATCCCTCTTGTCCTTGTGCATCTTTTTCATTCCATAAATTCTTCACCATATTTTATTCTCCCTCTCTCATTATATTATTATTCCTTTTCAAACTATCCATTACGTTTGCATAAAACATCTTTTTCATACTGCTTAACTTCTTCTAACCAATCCTCTCCAGTTGGAACACCTGAGATTTCACAGTAATAATCCCAAATAAATCCAAACGGATATGTTTTAAATTCTTCCATCAATGCTAAACGGTCAGTAAAATTACCTTCATCCTGTAATTTCTTTAAATGATCATGTGGTAATAATAAGGCATTTAACAAAGATTTAACCATATTCCTAGTACCAATTGTCCAAGCTGCCACTCTATTAATACTTGCATCAAAGAAATCTAAGCCAATTCTCACTTTATCTAATGCATTATTGCGCACAATTTCTAATCCTACTTCTTTTAATTCATCATCTAATGTGATTACATGATCACTATCCCAACGAACTGGACGTGATACATGTAGTGCTAACTCATCAGAATAAAGTAACATAGCTGAAATTTTGTTTGATACTACTTCCGTTGGATGATAATGGCCTGTATCTAGTAAACATAACTTATTATTTTTTAATGCATATCCTAAATAAAACTCATGTGACCCAACAACGAATGCCTCTGATCCAATTCCAAATAACTTACTCTCTACTGCGTCAACATTGTACTTTGCATCTATTTCTTTTTCGAATATTTTATCTAATGATTCTTTCAATCGAATTCTAGGTGTTAACCGATCACTTGGAATGTCTTTATATCCATCAGGCATCCAAAAATTTGTTAATGTTGAAGTGCCTAATTCTCTCCCAAAATACTCCCCTATTTCCCTTGAAGCAATACCATGACGAATCCAGAAATTACGTATTTCTTCATTCGGATGCGCTAATGTTAATCCTTCCTCAGATAGCGGATGTGAGAAAAATGTCGGATTAAAGTCTAATCCTAATTCATGTTTTTTTGCCCATGCTACCCAATTTTCAAAATGCTCCGGTTTTAATTCGTCGCGATCAACTATTTCACCATTCGTTTCCGCATAAATTGCATGTAAGTTTACGCGATGTTTCCCCGGTATTAAAGAAAGCGCCTTCTCTAAATCCTCTCTTAATTGTTCAGGTGTTTCAGCTTTTCCAGGATAATTTCCTGTTACATCAATACCACCTGATAATTCTCTTTCTTCTACTTCAAATCCACCGATATCATCGCCTTGCCAACAATGAATCGAAATAGGAACTTTCTTTAATTGTTCCAAAGCTCCGTCAACATCTACTCCCCATTTTTCATAAAATTGCTTTGCTACCTCATAATTCTGTTTTACTGACATTCCTATTCCTCCTTATACATGTTAATATTCTTCTAATACAATAGATCTTCTCACTATTTCTCTAGCTTCTTGTAATGTTTCTATTTGATTTAATGATAAAAACTGAATAATACTATTCCCAATTGCAGTGGCTTCAGAAGGTCCAGCAAAAACTTTCCTTTCTGACTCTTCCGCTAACATCTTGTTTAATAATTTATTTTTCGAACCCCCGCCAATTATGTGGATGGTAGAATACTTCTTATTTTGCAACTCTTCTATTTGCTCAATAGATTTCAAATAACTTTTTGTTAAACTACTAAAAACTGTATAAGCTATTTCTCCTGGCGTTTCAGGTATCTTTTGATTTGTTTCCTTACAATATGATTGAATTTCTTCTATCATATTTTCCGGATTTAAAAACCTAACATCATCTACGTCAACAACTGATTGTATTGATGATTTTTTCGCCATATTAGCTAAATCCTCAAAGGTATAATCAACATCAAATAACTTCTTTGCTTCTTGAATAATCCATAATCCCATTACATTTTTCAAGAAACGATAGGTTGAAAATACACCACCTTCATTAGTAAAGTTGTACTCCATAGCTTTCCTTGTACAGTTTGAACTACTATTTTCTACACCTATTAAAGACCATGTACCTGAACTAATATAAATAGTATCTTCATTTGTCGGCAATGAAACAATTGCTGAACCCGTATCATGTGTCGCAGGTAATATAACTTGAACATCAAATCCTAATTCTTCAACCAATTCATCTTTCAATGTACCTATATTAGAACCTGGTTGATAAACCTCTTGAAATAACTCGCGTTTCAATCCAAGTTTATCAATTAATTCATCATCCCAATTTCTAGTACGGGCATTTAATAGTTGTGTGGAACTAGCATTTGTATACTCATTTGTTTTCTTACCAGTTAATAAAAAATGTAGGTAGTCTGGAATCATTAAAAATGTTTTGGCTTTTTGCCATTGAACAGGCTCTTGCTCTTTCAAGGCTAATAATTGATAAACCGTATTAAACTCCTGAAATTGAATTCCTGTTAAACTATATAGCTTTTCTTTTGAAATGACTTTTTCAACATTTTGAAACATCCCAGACACTCTGCCATCTCGATAAGATACAAAATCAGTTACTGGAAGATCATGCTCATCTAATAACACAAAATCTACTGCCCATGTATCAATTCCTAAACTTATTGGTTCATAACCACTATCAAAAGCTTTTTTCATCCCAATTTTAATCTCTTGAAAAATGCGTTTAATATTCCAACAGTAATAATTTCCCTTCAAACTAATACCATTATCAAATCGATGTATTTCTTCTAGTTGAATTTTATTGTTATTTAAATCACTTACGATTACTCTCCCACTGGAAGCACCAATATCAACTGATAATACTACTTTTTTCATAAATACATCCCTCAATTTTTATCTTTATCATACTCTAGATCTGACCATATCTTTCTGTTTCAATTTCTTTTAAAGATTTCCCTTGTGTATCGGGGGCCATTATAAATCCTATAATTACATGAATTACTAAAAATACAACCATCACAGTTCCAGCAACTTTGAATCCTAATGTAAGCATAATTGTTGGTAATACAAGCGACCAAAGTGCAATACCTGTTCTTACGGTAAAATACATAATGCCTTGTGCTGATGCACGATAGTCTGTTGAAAACAACTCACTTGTCCATAATGCATAAAACGCTTGAGCACCAATTCCTGCTGAAGAACCCCACAAAAATACAAATGCAATGAGCGTCCACCATGTCATTGGGAAAAATGTTAAGATAATCCATCCAACTGTTCCAGCAATTCCGCCTATTACGAATAATAATCTTCTACTTACTTTATCTCCTAATTTCATAAAGATAAAATATGTTGTTAATACAGTAAAAACCCATAAAATCGACTGCAATAAATTCGCTTGTTGATTTGTCAGCCCCCCTACATTTTCATAAATGTAAGGCATAAAATAACCTGTTGCACCAGCTGTTAAATTCCAGAATAAATATATTCCTAACAGTAAAATAATAGCTTCTCTATTTGGTTTTAATTTCAACAACTCTTTTAATGACTTTTTCTCAGTTTGTTTTATCTTTTTTTCTTTTTGTCTCTCTTCCCATATTTTGGACTCTGGTAAACCCCTTCTAATGTATAGTGCAATACCAGCAATAATAAATAAGTGCGCAAATATCAATCTCGATCCTAATAACCCTAAGGGTGAAACTAAAACTGCCAAGGCAAAAGTTACAGCTGGCCCAATTGACCATGCTAATTGGGCAGAGCCAACAAACTTTGCACGCTCTTTATCGGGTGATTCCTCAGCAATATACGTCCAAGAAACTGGAACACCAGCTCCAACAGCTACACCCGTTATAATCGTCCCTATTAATAACATAGGAAAATTAAATGCAAATACAATGAATAATATACCTAACATATAAACAACTAAATCATAACTAAATATCACTTTACGCCCATATTTATCAGTTAATGGTCCACCAATCAAAGCCCCTATTGCAGCTCCTAAAGCATTAGCACTTAATGCACTTAATAAACCCACTCCGACACTATCAATGTTTAAATATGCTTGCCACAAAGTTAAACTACTTGCAGCTGCAATAATTGAACCTGCTTCAATATAGTTCGCCATAGCTACCGCAATTGTTGCCTTCCAGCCCGTTACATTTTTGGCTGCAAAACGTTTCTGTATCTGTTGCTCTGACATGAACTTTACTCCTCTTCTATGTGAAATACTTCTAATAAATCTTTTGTTATAGGACTATTATCGTCATTCGTATCCATTATATCTGCCATATAATCCCACCATTTACGATTTATTTCTTCATCAGGGATTGAATTCCATTGCATTTCATCTTTGTACTCTACATATCCAAATAACACACTAGTTTCTTCATCTAAAAAAATCGAATACGAAATAAGTCCTTTATCTCTTAACATTTTTAACATTTCTGACCATAATTCATCATGTCTTTTTTTATATTCTTCATGATATTGTTTATAAACCTTCATTTTAAAAGCTTTTCGATTCATTTACATCCCTCCAACTGATAGCGTTTCCATTTTCTATACAGTAATAATACCACAAAAACAAAAGTAAAAGCAACAAAATAAAGATTTTTTGTGTAGTATTCTAATGATAAAAAAATTCAATAACTTTTCATCATTATTAAAACACATAAAATAACATCTAATATAATTGATTGTTTTATTTGCAACATAATAAGTTAGTTAATTTTTTGATATTTTTCCCTCAAACAAAAAGAACCTTAGTAAAAATTAATTTACTAAGGTTCCTTTGTAAAGAAAACGATACTTATTTCTCATCTTTAAACTTGTCTTGAATATCGCCAAGTTTTTCTTTCGCTTTTCCTTTTGCTTTGTCTACTTCACCTTTAATTTTTGCTCCTGTATCATCTGTTACTTTTCCATAGGCTTTTTTAGCTTCACCTTTTACTTGATCGAATTTTCCGTCTACTTTGTTTTTGTTTACTTCTTCACTCATTTGTACATCTCTCCTTCTATATTATGCTATACCCGAAGAGTAAAATTATGAAACATGCTGTGATTTACGTCCCTTGATCCAAGTAAGCACAATTGCAATCATTAACGCAAAACCGATGTACCCCATCGTTGCATACACTTTTCCTACTAAAGTTGTAAATCCAACAAAGCTAGCGACAAATCCTAGTAAACCAACAATTGTAACTGCGACTTTAAACGACTTACTAGATGGTTCAATAAAACGAACAGTAAACGTATAAAGCATTCCAACTGCTGTATTGTACATCATACCGAGTAAGGCAATTGCTAGTAACACACCAACAAACGGATGTACTTGATTCGCAATTTCTAGCGTCGGCATATCAAGTCCTTGAATTGCATCCACTTTTACAAACATTCCGAAATGGATTAAAATGATTAATACACCTGAAATAAATCCTCCAATAATACCACCCATACCAGCGACATTACGATCTTTCGTTGCACCACTCATGACGATTAATAATGCGACACCAGCTGCTAAATTGTAAGATACATATAAAAATGCACCGACAACCCAATTAGGTGCAGCAGAAGGTTGTGCTTTCGCTAGTGTATCTGCTTCAGATATCGTAATATCCATCGTAAAAATAGAATAAATTAATATAACGAAAATAATCGCAATTAAATAAGGTGTTACCGCAGCAATAATACGAATAATTTTTTGTGTATTTAACAATAGTGTTCCAATCGTTAAAATAATCATCACTATTGTACCGATTACACCATTAAGACCGAATGCTTGTTCAAATGTAGAACTCGCTCCAGCAAACATAACGGTCGCCACACCAAACATAAAGAAGGTTATAAGTACATCAAGTATTAAGCCAACATACTTCCCTCCGATATGATATATGACGCTTTTATGGGAAACAGATTGGAGGTCTGACCCAATTTGTGCAATGGAATAACCCATAAACATAAATAATGCCATTGCTAAAAGACCTCCAGCGATTCCCCACATACCAAAACTAGTAAAATATTGCATTACTTCCTGACCAGAAGCAAATCCCGCACCGACAATTAACCCGACAAATGCACTCCCTATCTCTATACTCTTCTTCACACATGTTCCTCCTAATTATGTATACGATTATACATATGACTTTTTATCGACTGTATAAGAATCAATTGCTTCACGATCGATTTCGTATCCGATTCCTGCTGTTTTTGGAACATGAATATACCCATTTTCTGAAACGACTTCAGGCTTAATGACATCTTTTTCCCAATAACGACTAGAACCTGCTGTATCTCCTGGCAGAGTGAAATTTGCTAATGTTGTTAACGCAACATTATGCGCTCGTCCAATTCCAGACTCCAACATGCCACCACACCAAACAGGGATTTCTTTTTCCATACAGTAATCATGAATTTTCTTTGCTTCTGTTAATCCACCAACACGTCCAATTTTTATATTAATAATTTTCGTGCTACCTAATTCAACTGCCTTACGCGTATCTTCTAAAGAATGAATACTTTCATCTAAACAAATAGGCGTTTGAAGATGTTGTTGTAATGTCGCATGATCAACGATATCATCTGATGCAAGTGGTTGTTCAATCATCATTAAATCAAATGCATCTAATTGTTTTAATAAGTCTATATCGTCCAGCGTATATGCGGAGTTAGCATCCGCCATTATTTGAACATCTGGGAATGTTTCACGCAATGTGCGCATCACTTCTACATCCCAACCTGGCTTAATTTTTACTTTAATTCGCTTATATCCTTCTTTCACATAACCATCTACCAAGTCTACGAGTTCTTCAATAGAATTTTGAATACCAATGCTTATACCGACCTCAATTTTTTCTTTATCTCCACCTAATGCATTAGCAAGGGATTGATTTGTTTTTTGGGCATAAATATCCCAAATTGCCCCTTCGATCGTCGATTTAGCCATGTTATTTTTACGAATATGAGAAAAAATTTCACTCACTTCATCTGGATGTTCTATATCTTTGTGCAAAATTAATGGAATTAAATAATCCTCCAACATATGCCAATTCGTTTTTAATGTTTCTTCGTTATACCAAGGAGAATGGAATGCAACAGATTCTCCCCAACCAATCGTACCATCTTGATCTTTTGCCTCTAATAAGAGAAAATCACGCATTTTAAATGTCCCAAAGCTTGTTGTAAAAGGGGACTTCATCTCCATTTGTACATGTCTAATTGTAATTTCTGAAATATTCATCATCGTTTATACTCCTTCTATTTGTAATTGAACTTTTTTCACAAAATAATAAGTGCTCATTTGTTCTTTCACTTCAATATCTACTGCAGTATATCCATTGGCAAATAATGTTTGAAATAGATGCCTCGTTTTTAATCGCCATTCAAGTGCCAGTTCCTTATCATGCTTCTTCAAGGACTGAAAATCCTTCGGTACATGGAGACTGTACATCTCTACCGTTTCTGTTACATCATTTAATGGTTGACAAACTGCTTGATTCGCCTCATTCCAACTAATCGCATTTAATGGTGTTGCATTCTTTACTTCGATTTGCTCTTTTTCTGTTACATAATTACTATTTAAATGCCACTCTACTTCAAAACGATCAGAAGGCAATCCTTTATTTAGTTTATCTGTCATATTTCCGTAGCAATTTTCAACGTACGTATGGCAAATAGCATTTAATTTCGTTAAGTTTAATTTACCGTTTTTCGTCTCTAATGGATCATATGTCCATTTCATCACGTCATATCCTTTTTCTTTTGCGATATCACGTTGTTTCCACTTCATTTTTTCTCCAATGCCTTTTGATTGATATAAAGGATCAATCCCTAGCATATGGGAACATAAATACACTTTGCCGTGTTCAAATCCTGGAAAACTATAGCTGAAACCGATAAGGGTTCCTTCATGGAAAACTCCTAACATAATGCCACCATTTTTTATCGCTGTAATTGTTTGGTGTTCAGGTACTGGATCCATATCCCATATTTTTCGGTCTAATTCTTTTACGAGTGCCATCTCTTCCATTGTCGTCAATGGCCGATATTCAAGCTCAAAATCATTCATCTTTATTCACTTCTCCTAGCGCACGTACTAACGCATCTTTCATAATCATTACCCCTGTTTTTAAATAGGCAGTGTCAAATGTCATATGAGGATGATGCAGTCCCGGCGTCACTCCACAGCCAAGCCCTAACATCGTCGCTTTCAAATTTGGGTATGCATACGTATAGTAATGGAAATCTTCACCACCCGGCGTTACTAATCGTTGTACTGCATGTTCTTTTCCTACATTAGCTTGTATCGCTTCATATAGAATACGTTCCGCTTCTTTATCCACTTCTGCTGCAACAATTTGGGATTGGATGTCGATATCTATTTTCACTTCATACATTGCTTCGACACTCTTTAAGACTCTTTCAAGTGCTTGAAGTAATTCTTCCATCACACTATTTTTTTGTGCTCTTACATCTAAACTAAATGTCGCATTTCCAGGTATAATATTAGCTGATTTCCCACCTGCTTCTAATTGTGTCATTTTAATAGATGCAGATTCTGTCGGACTAATCCAGATTGATTTCATTCCTGTAACGAGTGCCGCAGCAACTTCAATCGCATTCGTTCCCTGCTCAGGTCTTGCACCATGTGCTTCTACACCGTTGATTTCTCCTTTGATTAATCGTGCAGCACCGTGCAAAATGGAAGCCGAACATGTACCTCTTTCTAATTCAACTAATGGGCGAACATGCATCCCAAATAAATATTGCAACGGTTCAATAATTTCTGTTTCAATAACGGCTTTCGCCCCAGCGCCCGTTTCTTCTGCTGGTTGAAAAATAATGCGAATTGCACCATCTAATTCTTTTTCCATTTCTTTTAATAATTTTGCAATTCCGAGTGCAACTGTCATATGTCCATCATGTCCACAAGAATGGTTTGCTTTGAATTCGCCATCTACTTCTTGCCATAATGCATCAATATCTGTTCGAAACCCAACTTTTGGTTCCCCTTCACCGATATCTACATATAAGCCTGTCATTCCTTCAAAAAGAATAGGTTGTAATCCTATTTCCTTCAATGTTTTCACTAAATAATTGGTCGTCTCTTTTTCTTCCCAACTTATTTCTGGGTGTGTATGTAAATGTATAAATATCGGTTGTAAAAACGTATCTAAACTTTGTTCCATCTTCTTTCAACTCCATTTATTTAAAATAAATTGTTGTTCTATTTTATCAAAATTGATTTTTCGCGCTTCATAATATGCTGGATCATATGTGGTCATACCTGACACTAATGCATTTAAAAAGATAGTTAATAGTGGCATTAAATCTATCGTCGATTGTTCCACTTGTTCTAATACGAATGTAAATGGAACAAATTCATGTAATGGTGCCACATTAGAATCCGTAATCCCAAGCATATCAACATTTTGTCCTTGTAACCATTCGGCCATTTGTAATGTCTCTTTCGCGTAACGATGTTGTGAAATGATAATGACGAGAGACTTTTCATCCATCTTCTGTAATGTACGAATTTTGGCATGTGTTTCTAATGGCATTTCAAATACATTAGGGCGAATTAAATTCAAAATAAACGCTAGCCAACTCGCCGCATATTTGGAAGCATCTGTTCCAATAATGTAAATATCTTTTGCTTCATGAAGTTTTCTTGTCGCTTCGCTAAATTTTTCAGCGGAAATGAATTGGGCCATCTTTTCCATTCGTTCTATATCTTTTTGAATCGTCTTTTGCCATAAGTTATCTGTCGGTTGTGCTTGCAAACCTTGTGACAAATATTTACCTAATGTACTCGCACTGGATGATTGTTCAAATAAATACATTGTTAATTCTTTTTGCAAATGTGCATATCCTTCCAATCCAATCTCCGTACAAAATCGTAATACCGTCGTTTCACTCGTCCCTATTCGCTCTCCAACTTTCTTCGCTGCATGTGTACTGACGAAAGAAGGATGATGTAATACATAATTGGCAACAATTCGCTGCTTTTTTGTCAAACGATTAAAATGTTTCTCGATATTTTGCTTCACCATAAAGAAGTTTCTCCTTCATTATTTATAAAATAAAGTATAGACTTTATTTTTATCGGAGTCAAAAGAATCGATTGAGTTTTCAGAATTTTTGTTTTTCCAAGAGTAAAAAATAAAGCAAAAAAGGTTTCAAACAGATAAAACAAACGGATGTTCACTTGTATAAATGTTTTCATTTTTTAAAGTTTGTTTTTCTTTAAGAAACTGTTAATTGTTTAGAATGGCATTTTTTGTAAAATTGCTATCTTATTACGATTCAGTTATGATACAGTACGTAAATTTTTATCTCTAATAGTAAAGGATGGATTTTATGATGAAATGGAAAAAAGTAATGTTCGTTTGTTTCTCGTGTTTGTTATTGATCCTTACTGCTTGCTCTAATAATGAAAATAGCAATGAAGAATCAGCTGTAAACATAAAAGAGATTGTCGGAATTGAACCTGGTTCAGGAACTATGACGATCGCTCAAGAAACCATCGATGCTTATGATTTAGATGTTTCACTAACTCCAAGTTCAGAACCAGCCATGTTAACAGAGCTTGAAACAGCTATTAAAAACGAAGAACCAATTGTCGTTACATTATGGCAACCACATTGGATGTTTACAAAATATGATTTAAAATTTTTAGAAGACCCTAAAAAGACGTTAGGTGAAGAAGAAAATATTCATACGATGGTTAGACTTGGACTAGACAAAGAGAACCCAACTGCATATAAATTATTAAATAATTTTTATTGGGAAGTAGATGATATGAACGAAGTGATGTCTAAGTTTGCGGAAGATGATAACGTGGAACCACGTGATGCAGCAGCAGAATGGATCGAAGACCATCCAGAGAAAGTTGCAGCATGGACAGATGGGTTAGAAAAAGTAGATGGAGAAGAAATCGAACTAGCTTATGTCAATTGGGATACGGAATTATCGTCTACGAATGTTGTTGCGTTAGTGTTAGAAGACTTAGGATTTGATGTCACATTAACTCCATTAGATATGGGAATTGCATTTGAATCTGTAGCAAGTGGAGAAATTGATGGAATGTTAATTGCTTGGCTTCCTGTTGGTGCCGCTTCATACAAAGAACAATATGATGACCAAATTGATGATTTAGGACCGAGCCTTGAAGGTGCACAACAAGGGTTTGTTGTACCGAGCTATATGGACATCGACAGCGTAGAAGATTTACCGAAGAAATAATATAAAGGTTAGGACAGCTTTTGTAACACGAAATATAAATTGCGTGACGAGATACTCCACCTCTTTTAAACTCGTGTATGAAAGGATACTCTGTCCTAACCTTTTTGATTTTACATTAATTCCTTCGTCTAAGGTTGAATACATGCCATTTTTTCCGAACTTATTCATTGAGACTGTTTTTCATATGTACATTGCAAATTAGTACCTTTCCACTCATATGTTAACAGCAATTTTCTCGCTTCTTTTTCATGCCCTAATTCAATTGGTGCAATATCGTCCATATTAAAAATGTCTACGACCATCTTGTCGTCAACCATTTTATATCCACCTAGATAAGCTATTTCCTCGTTTCCATCCACCTGTTTTAAACTCGTCCCTTTATAATCCTTCGGTCCAGATGAAAATTCAACAGATACAAAACATGTATCCTCCCCTTCAACGAGTTCCCATGTACCAGGATATTTAGGTTGAAAGGATTGCATATATATAAAATATACGATTACACCAACACCTAGTGCAATGAACAGAGCTATTATTCCTTTTTTCAAAATGGGTACCTACTTTCTATTTCGTCTGTTGAATATCATTTACAGTTTCCCCTTCTTTTCGGAAGAACCCAAATATTCCAGCTGTTTGAATAATATTCGTAAACGCATGTGGGTCTGTTTCTGTAATAATATTTTCTAAATCATATAATTCATATCTCGTTACAACTAGATATAATAAGCTTTTATCTTCTTTTGAATATGCCCCTTTCGCAGGTATAATCGTAATCCCCCGAACCATTTGCTTATGTATCGCTCGTTGCAACTCTTCAGCCTTATGTGTCACAATTAATACAGTAACTTTTTCGTGACGTGTATGAATAGCATCGATAACGAGTGTCGTCACATATAGCGCAAGCATTGTATATAATGCGTTTTCCGGTTCATATAAAATTCCCGCAACAAAAATAATGACAGAATTTAAAATTAAAAAATAAATCCCGATTGGTTTATCTTGCAAACGAGATAAAATCATCGCAACAATGTCCATTCCACCTGTTGACGCCCCACGTTTTAACGATATTCCAACACCTGCACCACCGATGACACCACCTGCCACAGCATTTAAAATAATGTCATCAGATAAAGAAATGATTGGCAACAATTCTAAAAATATTGTTGAAAAAATTACTGACAAAATACTATATATCGTAAATCCTTTTCCGATTTTAAACCAACCGATAATAAGGACTGGAACGTTTAAAATTAATAAGAGTACCCCTGTACCGATATTAATCGATAAAAAGTCGTTGAAAATACTCGACAATAATTGAGCTAACCCACTGAAACCACTTGCATATACATTTGCCTCAATTAAGAAAAAGTTTAATGAAATTGCTAATAAAAAAGAACCTAAAATAACGACAGCAATTCGTTTCGCTTCCATAAAAAACATATTTTTCCTCCTTTTATAGAAAATAAAAAACCATTGCATAATGGAAAAAAACACATTATGTACAATGGTTTCATCTATTTCATTTACATCTTTATTTTAACATGAATGAACATACCATCATCATAGGCAACATAACGCTTTTTTTCAACTAATTCATGCTACCACATGCACTTAATAAAAAATACTTTTAATAAACGACTTGATTACGGCCATTACGTTTAGAAACATATAATAATTCATCAGCTTCTTGAATCAGTTCATTCACATCTGTTTCTTCTAAAGGTGCTGTTGATGTCGTTACTCCAACACTAATAGTAAGTATCTCATACTCACTCTTTACATGTGCAATTTGTTCACGTTCAATCTTTTTGCGAACTTTTTCCGCTAATAATATAGCGCGATCAAGAGAAGCATTTTTTAATATAATGACGAATTCCTCTCCTCCATATCTTGCAAAAAAGCAATCCTTCGGTAATGCACTTTCCATTGCTTGAGCGACTTGCCGTAACACTTCATCTCCTGCTATATGGCCGTAGTGATCATTATATTGCTTAAAATAATCGACATCGAACATCATGACAGAAATAGGTAGGCAACGATTGTCACTATCTAGTTTCATTTTCTCAATTTGCCTATTCAATGCATGACGATTTGGTACTTTTGTTAATCCATCTATATACGCTAATTTCGCTAATTGTGCATTCGCTTTTTCCAATTCCTTCGTTCGCTTATATACTTTCCTGTCGAGCGATGCATTCAATGTTAACAACTGCTCATTTAATATTAATGTGTCGTTTTTATACTTCGCAAAATCACGCCCCATAATATACACATGGATTAAAATATAAAGCATCACTGCCGGTAACATTAAATTGTAAAATTGATACAAATTTTGTCCGACTGCATAATCATTAAAAAAACCGATAAATATAATAATAATTCCTACTACATTTAATTTCGCATACGTCAATTGGTTTTTAATACTGATGATTATGACATAGAGCACGTAAATGAAATATGGAATGGAAAAAAGCATTCCTTTAAAATATAAATCTTGGAACAATATTGGTTGTGTGAATAATGTCACAAAAACTAATACAGCATGAACACTAACAATAAAATACATGACATTTTTATTGAAATATTTTTCGTGGAATTTCCAAAGAAAAATAACATATAAGGCCGATGTTAATAATGTTAATATGTATTCTAACCGTGTTCCCCATACCCAATCAATATTTAAAAACATTAACGTATAAATAAATGGAACAGCAAAAAGCGAACGAACGGAAATTAACATCGCAAACAAACCAAATATAAAATATGCTTTTTCTTCTCTACGATAAATGGAAAGAATGAACATAAATAGCCCAGTAATAAAAATCGATCCATTTAAAAATAGTGTCCAAGTAACTGTTCTATAAAACTCTTTATTGATGACAGAGGCAAGTCCAAACGTAATAGAATTTTCAAATCCACCACGAATATGATCAAAACTCGAAACTTGCATCGTAACATAAACTGTAGGACTGTTCACTACAAAATATCCAGTATCAGGCCCCATTTCAGCACGATGTTCCTCACTATTTGTTCCAACCGTTCCATTTCTTGCAACTAATTTTTCATCAACATATAAACGATAGGCACTATATTGGAATGGCACATGGATCCCAAATGTTCGTCCAATATACTCTTCTGGAATATCAATTCTTTTAGTATATGTAGCAAAGCTATTCACTTTGTCAAAATGTGTATCAAATGAATTGGGGATGGTAACAATTTTTCCCTCTAATCGATCTAAACGTTGTTTTATTTGTTCCGGTGACAATAATTGTTCCTGGAACATATACCAGTCTCCATCTAAGGAGATACTGGATGTGTCGAGGTTTACTTCTGAATCTATCAAGTTTGCTGCTTCAGCATGTATCGTACTAGACCCAGGTTTAGGGAATAGTACCATAATGATGAACACAAACAAAAACATATAATTCCTTTTACTCATTCCATGATCTCCTTATGATGGTTTTTTTAGATCTTTATAGCCCTTTCATTATAGCATAGGATTCCTACCTAAAAAATGTAAAAATAAAGAAACCGTTGTCATTTATATAGCCAATTTTTCCTTTAGTTTAAAGGAGTCGGAACACTTGTCTTTCTATTTAAAAATGATAAAATAAGACAATCAACTTCTATTTTTTCATATAATCGTAGGGATATGGCCTACAAGTTTCTACCGACTTGCCGTAAATAAGTCGACTATGAGAAGAGAAGATAAATGAGTGCGATTATGATTATTCATTCGTGCCATTTATATGTTGTTTGGACGATAAAGTTCAAAAACAAGCTCTTCTTTGTACCTATTGTACAGCTTGTTTTTGAGCTTTTTTTATATTTTCAGGAGGGATTTTTGTACGATGGATATTTTGCATAAGAAAATTTTGGAACACGGACACGTATTACCAGGGAATGTATTAAAGGTAGATTCATTTTTAAATCACCAAATCGATCCAGAGTTAATGTTAGCGATTGGAAAGGAATTTGCGACACGTTTCAAAGATGCTGGTATTACAAAAGTTTTAACATTGGAATCATCCGGAATTGCACCTTCTGTTATGGCAGGGTTAGAACTTGGTATACCGGTTGTTTTTGCACGTAAAAGAAAATCTTTAACATTAGTAGAAAACTTGTATACAGCTACGGTTTATTCGTATACAAAACAAACATCTAACGATATTTCCATCTCAAAAGATTATATCGGTGAGAATGATGTTGTATTAGTAATCGACGATTTCTTAGCAAATGGACAGGCAGCACTTGGATTAGCTTCTTTAACAGAACAAACTGGTGCAACACTTGCCGGGATTGGAATTGTAATTGAAAAAGGATTCCAAGATGGTGGACAATTGCTAAAAGAAAGAGGATATCGCGTCGAATCTTTAGCGGTTATCGACTCCTTAGAAAATGAAACAGTCACTTTAAGAACGGAAGAGGTAAAATAAACGATGAAATCATTTACGTTAAGTATTCAACATTTGCTGGCAATGTACGCTGGCGCAATTTTAGTACCCTTAATCGTCGGTGGTAGTATCGGGTTAAACGCGGAACAACTAACATATTTAGTTGCTATTGATATTTTAATGTGTGGAGTTGCGACAATTTTGCAAGTAATGCAAAACCGTGTTTTTGGAATAGGATTGCCAGTCGTTTTAGGATGTACGTTTACGGCAGTCGGACCTATTATTCATATCGCTGGTGAATATGGAATTTCTGCTGTGTACGGTGCGATTATCACTTCTGGTCTTTTTGTTATTTTAATTAGTGGATTTTTTGGTAAGCTCGTTCGCTTTTTCCCACCAGTTGTCACTGGTTGCGTTGTTACGATTATCGGAATCACATTAATTCCAGTTGCGATCAACAATATGGGTGGCGGAGAAGGTGCACCTGACTTCGGCTCATTTACAAATATCGCATTATCTTTTGGAACTTTGTTTATGATTATTGCAATTTATCGCTTTTCAACAGGATTTATGCGTGCCATCTCGATTTTAATCGGCCTAATTATCGGAACGATCGTCGCTTCGTTCTTTGGACTAGTTGATTTCCAAAATGTAAAAGATGCTTCCTATGTTCATATGGTCGTACCATTTTATTTCGGTGTTCCTACTTTCCATTGGTCAGCTATTATTACGATGATTTTAGTAGCGATTGTTTCATTAGTAGAGTCTACTGGAGTATATTTTGCATTAGGTGATATGACAGAAAGAGATTTAAAGAAAAATGATTTAACACGTGGGTATCGTGCAGAAGGAATTGCCATTGTATTTGGGGGAATCTTTAACGCTTTCCCATACACTGCATTTTCACAAAATGTTGGTTTAATGCAAATAACTGGGGTAAAATCACGTAAAGTTATTTTCATTACTGGGGTAATGCTAGTTGTACTAGGATTCGTTCCAAAATTAGCAGCAATTACAACAATTATCCCGACGGCTGTTTTAGGTGGAGCAATGTTAGCAATGTTCGGTATGGTTGTTGCTCAAGGGATTAAAATGTTAAGTGGAGTCATTGTAGAATCAAGCGAAAATGCGATGATTATCGCATGTTCTGTTGGAATGGGACTAGGTGTAACAGTAGCGCCAGAATTATTTGCACAATTCCCGTCAAGTATCCAAATTTTAACGAGCAATGGTATTGTAGCTGGGAGCTTCACAGCAATCATATTAAATATTGTCTTTAATATGATTCCGAAAAAGGAAAAAGTATCTGAAACAATGAAAATCGAAGAAAAAGAAACATATGTATCATAACTTCACATGTAAGAGCAGTTCACTAGAAAATTGTCTGGTGAACTGCTTTTTTACTTCCTTCTATTATCAGGAAACTCCACTATTCCCCTCTCGGTCAATATATATTTGATATAAATACCTAACTTCTTTACATACGATAGAATGCTGGATGTTTTGTAATAAACCATGTATGACCGCATCAGGTAAATTTTTCTTCTCTAAATGTTCATGTAGTAATTGCAAAGATTGTACTAAAATTGGATTTTCTATTTCTTCCATCGATTCCATTATTTTCGATGTTAACATTTGTTCATCCACTTTTATGTAATCCCATTTAATTTGTAACATTAAATCTTCCGTTACAAAAGTAGTTTCACTATGTGTCGCAATTAAATCAATTTTCTCTACACATGAAGTTACGAATAATTCCATATCAATTTCTCCATTTTCTTCAAAAGAGAACTTTTGATATATTTGCATGAATGCTTTAATAATCCATACTAATTCATATTTTTCATAATCTGATTTTTGTTTATATAGTCGGTCTACTAAACGAAATAAGGATTCGTTTAATAATTGGTTATAGTATTTCATTTTTTCAATTAATTGTTCGTTTAATTTATGAATTTGTTCTTTAATATAAAGATTTGAAAAAGGTTGATGTCTTAAGGAAAAATGGTAGCTATAGACGAAAAACTGTCGCAACAATACTTCTTTTTCTTCATTTCTGACCATTTGGTCAACATCTGATGTGTATTCAATCATAAATCGGTCAATTAACGCTGTAATTAGTTCATCTTTTGATTTAAACGCTAAATAAAATGCACCCTTTGACATATTACAATCATTCGTTATTTGTTGAACCGTCGTATCGTTAATTCCTTGTTTTCCAAATAACTCTAACGCTTTATCCATAATTAATTGTTGTTTCCCCATTTATATAGCTCCTTCTTCATTGACAAATGACCAGTCAGTCATTATTATAGGAAACAGTGAGAAATTAGTCAATAAAAGGATGTGTCGAGTTGAGAGGTTTTATAAATTTTGTAACGAGAAATAAATTAGCCGTCTGGTTAATGACGCTTATTATCGTATTTTTCGGAATGTATTCTGGGACGAAGATGAAAACAGAAACGATTCCAGATATAACAGTACCATTTTTAATGGTAAGTGATGTATACCCTGGTGCAACACCAGAACAGGTCATGGATGATGTATCCATCCCACTTGAAAAAGCTGCGGAAAATTTAGATCATGTAAAAGCGGTCTATTCAAATTCTTACGCAAATATGTCGAGTATCCAAATCGAATATGATTATGGTATCGATATGGATGAAGCGAAACGTACATTACGTTCTGCACTAGATGATGTTGATTTACCGGAAGATGCAGAAAAACCAACTGTAACTGAAATAAATATGAATATGATGCCTGTCGTCGCTTTAAGTATAAGTAGTGATACAGAAGACATCGTTGAATTAACATCCACAGTTGAAGAAATTGTTTTACCAAAAATCCAAAAATTAGACGGTGTTTCTTCTGCAACGATTACAGGACAACATATTGAAGAGGTGTATGTCACATATGATGAGAAAAAATTAGAACAATACGAATTAAGTGAAGAAGATGTAAAAGATATTGTTCAAGCTAGTGACATGTCTCTTTCCCTAGGATTATATGAATTTGATGATAGTGAACAGGCTGTCGCAATCGATGGGGAAGCAGATTCTGTAAAAGATTTAGAAAAAATGCTTATCCCTGTAACGCCTTCTGAATCTAATCCATCTCCTTTCGTCGAGCTTGGTGATATTGCCAAACTTGAAAAAGTCGGTAAAGTACAATCTGTTTCACGTACAAATGGTGCAGATTCTATTTCTGTTCAAGTAATGAAAGGACAGCAGGCAAATACAGTTGATGTCGTTAATGAAGTGAAAGAATTAATTGACGAAGAAACGGAAAATATTGATGGACTTGTAATCGATGTTTCCCTTGACCAAGGTGAACCAATCGAAGAATCTGTCATGACGATGATTGAAAAAGCAGTATTTGGTGCATTAATTGCCGTTTTCATCATTTTACTCTTTTTACGTGATATTAAATCAACGATCATAAGTGTCATTTCTATTCCAGTGTCTATTTTCATGGCACTTTTACTTCTACATTGGATGGGGATTACGTTAAACTTAATGACACTCGGTGCAATTACTGTTGCAATCGGACGTGTCATCGATGACTCGATTGTCGTTGTCGAAAATATTTATCGTAGACTTCATTTAAAAGAAGAAAAATTAAACGGATTAGCACTTATCCGTGAAGCGACTTTAGAAATGTTTAAACCAATTGCATCATCAACGATTGTAACGATTGCAGTATTCGCACCACTAATTTTCGTTGGTGGAATGGTTGGAGAATTATTTATTCCATTTGCTTTGACGATGGCATTTGCATTAGGTGCTTCCTTACTCGTCGCAGTTACGATTGTACCTGCTCTATCCCATACATTATTCAAGAAAAAATTGTATGCTGAAAAAACGGAGCAAAAACATAAAGAACATGGAAAAATCACGAAAACTTATCGGAACATGTTAAATTGGACATTAAATCATAAGTTCATCTCTTCTACGATAGCTATTTTATTATTAGCTGGTAGTATTGCTCTAACACCATTAATTGGATTTAGTTTCTTAGGTAGTGAAGAAGAAAAAGTAATGTACTTAACTTACACACCTGAAACTGGAGAGCTAGAAGAAGAAACATTAAAAAATATTGAAGAGGTAGAACAATATTTACTAGAAAAAGAAGATATCGATATTGTCCAGCTATCTGTTAACAACGATGCAGATCCTATGTCGATGATGATGGGTGGCGGTACAAATGGTGGATTAATGTTCGTCATTTTTGACCCGGATACAGAAGATTTCGCAGAACAACGAGATGAGATTGAAGCGTATGTTTCTGAAATTGATCAGTCTGGTGAATGGATCAACCAAGACTTCTCATCTGGCGGATTTTCTTCAGACGAAATTACGTATTCGTTTTACAGTGAAGATTTAACAAAATTAAATGATACGTTACAATTAGCAGAAGACGCTTTACAAGAAGTGGACGATGTAAAAGATGTATCAACGACAGCAGAAGATGTGTTTGTCGAACACGTCCTTGAAACAGATCAAAATGAATTAATGCAACTTGGATTAACGACTGGTCAAATCGCAATGCTTTTAAACAATCATCAGTCGAAAGATGTTTTAACAACATTACAAACAGATGGAAATACGTTAGAGGTTCTTGTACAGTCTGAGAAAAATATCGATCCTACATCGTTAGATGAATTGTTAGATACAGAAGTAGAAACAGCAATGGGAGAAACAGTTCCTTTAAGTGAAATTGTAGAAGTTCGTGAGGATTCTACTTTAAACACATTGTCTCGTAGTAAAGGAGAATATTACGGGACTGTAAGTGGAACGATTACAAATGACGATATTACGAAAGTAACTTCAAATGCGGATAAAAAAATCGAATCATTAGATGTTCCTAAAGGGGTTACTTATGATATCGGTGGTGTTGCAGCAGACATGGAAGAAACATTTAGCCAATTAATTATGGCGATGCTTGCAGCCATTTTAATCGTATATTTCATTCTCGTCGTTACGTTTGGAGAAGGTACAGCACCATTTGCAGTATTATTCTCATTACCATTTACAGTAATTGGTTCATTCGTCGGGTTATTAATTGTCGGTGAAACTATTTCTGTTACTGTATTAATGGGATTACTTATGTTAATCGGGATTGTCGTGACGAACGCCATCGTTCTAGTCGACCGAATCATTCGAATGGAAAAAGACGGAATGAACATGCGCGAAGCCATTTTAGAAGGTGGAATGACACGTTTACGTCCAATTTTAATGACAGCTATTGCGACGATTGGTGCATTAATTCCACTTGCACTTGGAAATGGTGGTGGCGGTCTAATTTCGAAAGATTTAGCTGTAACGGTTATCGGTGGTTTAACGAGTTCGACATTATTAACATTAATTATCGTACCAATTGTGTATGAAATGTTATCAAAATTAACGAAGAAAAACCGTCAAGAAATCGAAGACAACTAATCTAGAAAACATTTGAACATAAAAAGGAGTTGCAGTACATAACTTTTACTGCAACTCCTTTAAGTTTGTGGCTCAACAAGGGCATTTTTTAAGTTACTACACAATAACTTATGAGATGCTCTTATCATTTCAACGAAATTAGAATAAAAATCGGTCATGTTTATCTTTTCGTGATAAACATGACCGATTTTTTTCATTAGAAACTAGTTAAGCTCTCTTCTAGCTTTCTTGAAAGTGGAGGTGGTGAAGTTTTATCGGTTGGCACCTCATCCAATCGACATCCCTTTCATTAGTCGGCACTTTCCATATATGTTAACGACACTTTTAAATTCGCGTTGCGCTCACGAATCGCATCGAGTAATTCTTTATCCTTTGTGGATGGACGATTTCGAATAGCATACGTATATAAAATCATCGTTCCTAAATTCGTCGTTTCGACTTGTCTTAACTCATGTTTTTCTGTATATCGTTTAAAAATATCATCTAATAACTGTTCGTGGTTTAAATTTTCAGGCACTGTTACTTTTAAAATTTGTGTATCTTTTCCTTTACCATAATTTAAGTAAAATAGTAAATAAAAAATGACACTACCAACTACAGTTAAAATAATAGCTAAATCATATTTAAACAATCCACAAGTCATCCCAACTGACAATCCGAAAAATATATAGGAAATATCTTTCGCATTCGTGACAGCACTTCTGAATCGAATTAATGAAAATATCGCAAATAATCCGAAAGCTACACCAGAATTCCCACTAATGACATTCATTACAACCGATACGACTACACTCATAATAATAATCGTATGTACAAATGATTGAGAATATCTTTCTCCATCAAATGTTAGTTGGTATACCTTTGTAATAATTAAACTTAAACCTAACGCTAAAATCATCGCTAAAAACACACTACCTATCGTCGGGTCCTCTACAGCACCGTTCGATGTCAACATATTATTTACAACATCCATTTTAAACTCCTCCTACCATTGATACTTCATCATATAAATCTGACATATTTAAACTCTTTGTTTCTAACATTTCCATGCTTGTGCAAAACTTCGATGCGCTTCGTTGTTCACAATTTACTTTTTGAATGATTCTCGTTAACCATAAAGGAACACTATCATTCACTTTCACTTCTAACACTACTAAATTCGGATCTATGAAGAAATCTCCATATGAACCATTTTGTACAAATAAATCTTCCTTTCTACTACGTAAATTAAAATCAAATGTCATACGTAAATCAGGATCATCTATACCATGTAATGCATGCCTGTCATAGCTTACAATCATTTCTGGTCGCAAACGGTACAATTGCCTAAAATAATGAATTTCCCGCATTACTTGTTCATTCGATGTGTCATATGTACCTAAAGGTTCATCAAGATTTGCATGTAAATAACGATTTGCTTCATAGACTTTCATCGTTAAGCGTCTTTTGTTAACGACCTTTTTATGTTTTTGTTTTACTTCAAAAAACGCCGTGCCATTTTCATCTGCATCATCGTATACACGTAATCGCAATTTTTGACGATATTGTAATTTGTTCTTCGTTTCATAATAAATTGTCTTATCTGGGCTTTCAAAATATAACGAGGTTACAGTATATTTACCCTCATAACCATTTTTATCTGAACGCATATATGGCAATAATTCTACAATAAGTGCTTCATATTGTTGTCTCGTTATTAAATATTTTTGTTCTCTTCGACGAAATATTTCGAGTGCCATCATTGTTACCTCGCTTTCTCTAATATTGGATTATTTATATCATACGAAATCGAAATGAGAAGATAGCGAAAGGAATATGATAGATTGATGAGAAGTCCGTGATAGAATACAAACAAAAAAACATTAGCTTTCAACTTTATAGTTAAAAGCTAATGTTTTTAATATCGATTTACCATCCTTTTGGTAGCAAATTGAGTAAACCTAATAAGGAATATGCTGCTGCACCAATAAAAATTATAATCGTTAATCCTTGTATGAGTGGATGTGCTAATTTTCCACAATTCCATGCTGGTTCTTGTTCATTTAATTTTCTTGCTTTATTTATCATAACAACTGGAATAATAGACATTACTACCCCTGCAAATGAACCGGCAATCGATAGTGCATCTACAAAACCGACTAATCCACTATATGCGATAACAAACGGTGTAATCGTCACAATACTTACAGAGATTAAGCGATATTTTTTATCCCATTCTGATGGAAACTTAAAATGATCTACAATATTCGTCATAAAGCTTTGTCCAATTCCCCAAAATGATGTTAACATCGCCATTAACGCAAATCCATTCGCTATAAAGAATGCCCAATGTCCAAGCGCATCTGCCCATGCTATTGTTACTACTTCTGTAATATTATCTGGACCAACAACTCCTAAGGACGCAAGTGGTACTAAAGCAAGAAGGACAGCAGTAATTAACATTCCTATTATAATGGCACGCGGCAAATTTTTAATATCCTTGTTTCCATTACTTGAATATCCTCTAGCAAGCTCAGGCACAATATATTGAGCTAAAAATGAAAATACAACGAGACTAAATACTGGAATAGCATATGTATAATTAGTATAAAAAATAAATTCCGATTTTAACTTCGGACCTATAATAGAAGCAATGATTAAAATCCCAATTAAAATTAACATTCCAATCGTCACAACTCTTCCAGCGACCCCCGCTGTTTTTAAACCTAACCAAATTACTAATGCAGCCGGTATAAAAAAGATTAAACTACCGACAAAATTTGGAATATGAAATAATTCTGATAATACTTCCCCACTCCCTGATGCATAGGCAGTCATTGCACCCAGTGCGTTAATCGCAACAGAAATAAACATAATCCAGGCACCTATTTTTCCAACATACTTCTCGGTAAGCCCACTTAACTGTAAGTCCTTTTTTGTACGTAAAGTGGTTTCTGCAACATATAACATCATAATAGTCGTTAATGTTCCGGTTAAAATAACCCAAAACAATAAGACAGGCCAGCCAGCATTCTTCGTGCCGAAAGCTAAACTTAACACACCTGCTCCAATATTTGTTCCGACAATTAAAGCAATTCCTTCTAATAAAGTTAGTCGAGTTCGCGTTAACGCTGAACCTTCTTCATTATTATGTTGTTCCATTGATTGTACTGTTTCTTTTATTGCCATTTACTTCTCCCTTTCTAACACAATATCCTATGTAATCAAATAACGGATGTTATCGTTTACATAGGATCGATCATTTCATTACATTAAATAATATATCTTTTACTTATATCATCATTATCTATTATTTCTGGTGCTTCAAAAAGAACCAAATCCACTATATTATTGGGATCAAAAATCAAAAAAACTATGATGTTTCCAATACACAAAACATCATAGTCTTTTCATCGTATATTATGAAGTTAAAATCAATCATCCCATTCAATACTTACAATTTTTCCTGAAATTGCATGAATTTGAATTTCCGCTTCTAAATCATCTGCTGTTTCAATTTCTACAAAATAATATAATTGTCCGTTTGAGCTTTCGAGATCCACATCATCTACTTCTCCCGCTACTCTATTTAAAGCAATTTGAATTGCTTCAGCTTCAGATATATTTTTTTTCTTTTCTTTTTCAGGTTCCTTTTTTTCCTGCTTTTGCTCTTTCTTTTGTTCCTTGTTCTCTTGATTTTCAGCTTTCTTCTGATCTTTCTTCTCTTGTTTAGCTACTGTTTTATCATTTGATGAATTATTTTGTTGCTTCTTGTCAGTTTGCGCCGGCTTTTGTTCTGTTTTTTCGACAACTTCTCCTGTCTCACTATGCACTTTTACAATCATTGTTTTTTCATCTGCATCTTTTACGACAGCATCATAATATTCTACCTTATCTTCTGTCGATTTAGACATTTCTTTAATTTCTCCTGGTGCATTTTTTAAGACAATTTCTTCTACTTCTTGTTCACTTAATTGTTTCGGTTGTTCAGTCGCTTTTATTTGTTCTACACTTTCGACTTCACCTGTCGCTCGAGAAATCTTTATTTCATATTCCCCTAAGTCCGATTGGATTGTTATAATAAACTGTTCTGATAATTCTTCAGTCCCAACGATTTCTCCATCATATCGTTCCCCAGCAATTTCTTGTGCTTCTACTTTTGAAATAGCTAGTTGCTTACTGTTTGGGGTAATAAATACTTGCCAACCAACCGTGCCGATTACTAATATCAATGCTGTTGCAATAACGACGCGCAATGTCATCTTTTTATCCATTTTGCTCACTCCAACTAAATTCTATTACTTACAGTATACGAAGTAATTATGAGAATTTAATGATAATCTACTAAGGAAATGATGATTTTTGCTTTCGTTCCTTTCCCTTCTTCACTTTCAATACTCACATTCGCACCTATGACCGCTGCAATTTCTTTCGCAATCGCAAGTCCGAGACCTGAACCACCTGTTTTTCGTGCCCGTGCTTTATCTACACGGTAAAAACGTTCGAAAATTTTATCGACATCTTCTGCTGGAATCCCTACTCCATCATCAATTACTTCAATAAGGCCATGTTTTTCATCGGTCTTTCCAATCGCAATCGATATATTTCCTTCACTATATTTATATGCGTTTTCTACAAATACATAAATAAGTTGTTTCAAACGTTTCCGATCTGCAAATACGGTGATTGCCTCGTCAACATGGAGAGCAACTTTTGTATTGAAGGCAGAGTGGAAATGTTGGATAATTTCCTTCACTAAATGAATTACTTCAATTTCTTCAAAATCTAATTGCCATTTCGACTCATTTTTAGCTAAAAACAATAATTGTTCTGTTAATTCACGCATCCGAATTGCTTCAGAATGGATTGCATCTAAAGATTCCTCCACTAATTCTGGACGTTCTTTTCCACGTCTTTTCAATAAATCACTATATGATTCAATGATCGTTAATGGAGTTTTTAATTCATGAGACGCATTCATTACAAACTCTTCTTGTTTTTCATAGTTCTCTTCTAAACGTTCAATCATCGTATTAAATGTTTGCCCCATTTGATACAATTCATCCTTGGACTTTTTTGGTAAATCAATTTTTGTATGGCGTCCACTTTGTTGAATTTTAGTCATCGTTTCAATCATATTTAAAATAGGCTTTGAAATAACTCTACTCAGAATTTGCGCCGAAACAATGACTGGAATCATCGCAATTAATGTGACAATCGTCAATATTATCTTTAACATATTTAAAATATTTGTTACATCTTCCAAGTTTTCCATCATTTGTAAATTGCCGACTTTTCCATCATCATCAATAATCGGAATGGAGACGAATGTATGATATACATCATTCACATTGACAAGTTTCGCAGTTTCATGATCATAAAACTGCACCGGAAAATCGCGTAATACTTGTTGTTCTGGCGTAGTTATCGTTACATCTACTTCTTCATTTGCACCGACTATTCGGAGCATCCCATTAATCGGTAAATAGGCGCGTAATAAATCACTCTGCTGTACTTGTTCGGAAGCATCTTTCATACCATTTACAGTTTTTATTGCCTCTTGATGTGACCGCTCGACTTCATTTTGATACATCATTTTATTAAACGTAAAATAAATCGCCACATTAATGACGATTAATAAGACGATAAATGTAAATGCGGTATATATATTAATTTTCGCTCTTAATTTCATTGTTCATCTTTCAGCACATAGCCGACTCCTCTAACAGTATGTATATATTGTTTATCATAAGGTTTATCCATTTTATTTCGCAAATAGCGAATATACACATCAACAACATTCGTATCCCCAAAATAATCGTAGCCCCATACATTATTTAATAGCTGTTCCCGATTAAGGACGATTTTTTCATTTTTTAATAAATAAGCTAATAAATCAAATTCACGTGGTGTTAGTTCAATAGAATCTTCTTTCCGATATACTTCTCTCGTTTGTTCATTTAATGTCAATTCCTCGAAACGAAGCACATCCTCCTCTTCTTCGACTACATCGGATTTCTTTTCTTGTTCACGTAATCGTAAATGCGCACGAACTCTTGCAAGTAGTTCTTCCATTTGGAATGGTTTTGTTACATAATCATTTGCCCCAAGATCAAGCCCGGCAACTTTATCTTCAATCGCATCTTTCGCCGTCAATAAAATAACAGGAACATCCTTATTCGTCGAGCGAATTCGCCGTAATATTTCAATGCCACTAATGCCTGGTAACATAATATCTAATAAAACTAAATCCCAATCTCCATCGATAAATGTTTGAAAACCTTCAAACCCATCATAAACTTTCGTTGTTTCATATCCTTCATATGATAATTCAATTTCTAATAAACGTGCAATTTTTTCTTCGTCTTCTACTATTAAAATCTGTTTTTTCTTATCCAATGGTACCCCTCGATTTTTGTTCATTTTACTTATTTTAACATAGAACGGATGGAATACGGATTACATTTCGCTAACAAATTCGTTAAAGGCTTCTATACTCGCCACATTATTTTGCCTTTCTCGCAGCTTTTTGAATTGGGTCCCAAACACCGTTGTATGGTGGTGCATAGGATAAATCAAGTTCTTCTAATTCGTCCATTGTCATCTCATTATATAAAGCTGTCGCTAGCACATCAATACGTTTATCTACACCAGCTTTCCCGATGACTTGACCACCTAGTAAAAGATTCGTATTTTTCTCATAAACTAGTTTCATATACAAATCTTCTGCGCCTGGAAAATAAGCAGCTATATGTTTTCCTTTATACATAACCGCTTCATGCTCAAAACCCGCAGCTGTCGCATCTTTTTCCGTTAAACCGGTTTTCCCTAATGTAAGATCCATAAATTTGAGCACCGAACTTCCAACAATCCCTTTAAATGTACGGTCCACCCCAACCATATTCATACCTGCAATTCTTCCTTGTTTATTCGCATTCGTCCCAAGTGGAATATAATCATCCGCTTTTTTCACACGATGGAATTGAGTCGCACAGTCTCCCGCAGCATAAACATCACGAACATTTGTTTCCATCCGTTCATTGACGATGATAGCACCTTTTTTTGTTTTCTGAATCGAATGAAGAAATTCCGTGTTCGGATGAACCCCTATCGATACGATGACTAAATCTGTTTCGTGCTCTGTTTGATCTGTTATGACATGTGTCGCTCTAACTGTTCCAGCAAATTTCTCTGTATTTTCTTCAAAAACAAAATGGATACTATGTTTTTTCGCTTCTTCATGAATATATGTAGCCATATCTTCATCAAAAATTTTGCCGACATATTGTCCACGATTGATTAATGTAACATGCTTGCCTAACTTACAAAAACTTTCCGCCACTTCTAAACCAACATAGCCACCACCAATTATAGTGACTCGCTCTATTCCATCATCAACCTTTTCCATGATCGCTTCTAAATCTGGAATATCTTTTAATAAAAATACATTTGCTAAATTAATTCCTTCCCAACTCGGTCGATTCGGATTTGCTCCTGTCGCAATAAGCAATTTATCATAATCAATCGAAAAAGCCTCTCCTGTATGATGATTGATTCCTGTCACAACTTTTTTCGTTTCATCGATTGCTGTTGCTTCATGTTTCGTTAATGCATTCATTCCAAACTTCTTTTGGTACATGGAAGGAGTACGTACGATTAAATTTTCTATGTCAGTTATATCCCCACTCAACACATACGGAAGACCACATTGTGCATAAGAATAAATTTCTCCACGTTCAATGATTGTTATATTCGCACGTTCATCATATTTAAAAATTTGCATCGCAGCACTCATTCCAGCTGCATCGCCACCGATAATGACATAATTCATTTCCTCATCCTCCTAATACATTTCTATGAAAAAAAGGTTGTGCAATACTGTTGCTCAACCTTTTCGTTACCCATTATTTTAACACATCATGCCATGCTTCATTTTTTTCAATTTGTGCTTTTGCAAATGGACATAATGGAACGACCTTTTTATTTTCTTCTCGTGCATATTGAACGATTCTTTCAACGAGCTTTTTTCCCGCACCTGTTCCTTTTAATTGATCTGATACTTCTGTATGGTCCACAATAATTTGCGTAGCACCTGTTGGAACAAAATGAATTTCTGCGATTCTTTCCTCTTCCGACTCCCCAATATAAAATCGGTTTTCTCCTTGCTTAATTTCATTCATCTTACGTTCCTCCTTTTAAATTATCATTCAATCTATATCCTACTTTACAAATTAAACTTTTATGGTTTACATTCTTCACTGTTATCACAAAATGGTTTATTTTGTGAGTAGCCACAACCACATAATGTTGCACGTGTTGCTTGTATCGCTTCTTCCCCATCCGTAATTTGAATATTTCCACGCATATATAAACGCCCATTTTCCTGTTGTACAATAGTCGTTGACGATGGTGCTATTTCTTTCGCCCCTCCGTCTTTTCTTGTATATTCTAATGCGCCTGTCGGACAACGCTCCACAACTTCTGCAATACGATCTGCCGTGGCGTGTTCTGGCTGTATCCAAGGGCGTTTTTGCACATCAAATACTTCTGGTAGTCCTTTTACACATTCTGCTGCATGTAAACATCGATTTTTATCATATCGAACTTCAATGGCATCTCCAGTATAAGCTCTAAACGTTTCTGACATGAAAAATCCCCCCATAAGAATGATATATAATATATACCACTAATGGAGGGACAGCAAACATCTTTATAATGTTGTCACAATTTTTCCTCGTTCTGTTAATAACTCTTTGTAAAATGGGTCAGCCCCTAAATGATAAATTTCATCACATAATTGAATAATTTCATCCATATCGTGTGATATATAAACGATAGCCATTTCTCGTTCCTTCGCTAAACTTTTTAAAAAATGACTTATTTCAACTTTTGACTTTAAGTCAATCCCAACAGTTGGTTCATCTAAAAACAAATAAATCGGTTCATGGATTAAAGATATGGCAATATTTAACTTCCGCTTCATTCCGCCTGACAATGTTGACACACGGTCATGCCACCGATTTAAATGCACATCCTCACATAATTGTTTTAATGCACTATTATCACGCTTTATCGGTGATAACTTTTCAAAAAATTGCATGTTTTCAGCGACCGTAAATTCTTCCCAAATGGCAATATCTTGTGGGACATACCCAATTTTTTGACGTAGCTTTTTTATATTTTTACGATTATATGCTTTTTCCTCCATTACTACTTCTCCACTCGTCAGAGGTTGTATCGATGCAAGCACATTTAATAAAGTCGATTTCCCTGCTCCATTTTCACCGACAAGTCCGATAATTTGACCAGGTTTCACGGTGAAAGACACATCTTGTAAGATAGTTTTTTTTCCGAATTTCTTCGTAACATTATGTACGTGCAACATACGAATCCTCCTTTCGAATGAATATAATAATGAGTAGTACACTATTTAATAAAAACCATACATTCATATAATTTCCCTGTAACAATATTTCCATCGGATGTAGGAAAGTAAATAGTTTTGAATGTGCCGCAATCCCAATAACATACGTCACAATTGCTACAAAAGTGATAGATAAACCGATTAAATAAAAGATAAATGGTCGTTTGATCCATAAACTAATTAAAAAGGCACTACTATTCCATACATAACGACAGATGAATAATGTAATGAAAAACTTCCAGGAAATCTGTTCATTATATAAAAGATGAAATATGAAAAATGCGATAACGTCTATTATAAAAAGCCCTATCGTATACAAGATAAAATGTTCGAATAAATAAGTTGTGACACTTTTTCTCGTAAATAAAAAACGCGTAGCCACGTGAGCATTCTTTTCTTTTATGACCCAATCAAATAAGAAAAACGTCGTTAAAAAACTAATAAATACCCAAATAAACATCGGGGAGAAAATGGATGCCGCATCAGACGTACGTTGCTCATCTCCTTTGTATTTCATCGACGTATGAAGCAATGTACGCTCTGCTTCAATTTCCTTACTTCGTTCAATTAATTCCTCTTCTGATACATCAATCGGCATATCAAACTGTCGATACAATTTCTCTACTTCATTTGCCGCCTTATATCGACTTGCTTGTTGTTGCACGAGCGATTGAATCGTTTCAATTGTAGAAACGTATGCAAAAGACATATCTGATTCATAGCCATGAATTAATTTATGTCGATTACCTTTTTCCATCTTTTCATCATATCCTTCACGGACAATAAATACACTATCTAATTCATGTTTTTCTAATTGATTTAATGCTTCTTTTTCACTTAATAAATGGATCGTAAAAAAAGACTCTTCCTCTAATTTTTCAGCGAGTTCCAATGCTAATGGAGTCTCTTCCTGTAAAACAAAACCGACCGGAATCGACGTGTCATCTTTTACGACATCTAACAATTGAACGAGCACAATCGTCGCAATGAATGGGATAAAAAGCCAAAAAAGTATACTAAATAATTGTCGTTTCATATGAAGCCAACGCATATATAATAAATCTTTCATATCGTTCTCCTCCCTTTCACAAAAGCAATAGCTAGCATGAGGAGAGTTGCTATAATAGCCATCCATGTAAGTGGTTCATACGCCGCATATAAACGACCATTTAACAAAATTTCTTGCAACCAAAACAATGTCTCATAAGAAAAAATGTAAGGAAGCCAATCTTGCACATAAAGCGGGAAATAAATCGTCGGAACTATGGCACCACTACTAATTAAAAATAACAATACCGTAATCAGTTGTAGCAATAATCTTCCTTTTAACGAGGTAACGAGCATTTCGATCATCGCTAAAATCGCAACAACGATGACACTATACAATACAAAAACAATCGCAATTCGCCCATAATCTTCCCCATCTAAAGGTAAATCAAAAACATGCTTAAAAAGGAAGAACAATCCAAATGCCAAAATGAAATGGATGCCTAAAACAATGGTTAGTTTCGCTAACAACTGCTGTGTCAATGTTACTCCATATAACCTGATTCGGACACTCATTCTATCTGCCTCTTCGCGATATAAAAAAAGATAAACAATCCACAACCAAATCGTCGATAAAATAAAGAATGCGGATAATCCGTAATATAAATACAGGGATGATGTCGCAATATTACTCACTTCATCTGTTGACACAATTTTATCTTTACTTAATGCATACATAAAAAATGACATAAATTGCTCAAAGAGAAATTCATTGCGTACTTCCTTATCATCGATGAATTTTTTGGCGTAATGATTAATGAGCAAAATATTCGCTTGCGATGTATTGATATGCCGCATGACACTATCAACAATTTCTTTGACGACGATACTCTCTACTTGTTTATGTTTATTACCGACCATTTCTAATAACACTTCTTGGCCGTAAAATAAATCTTCTATAAAATTGGCGGGAAAAACAACATATGCACTCAATGTATTCTCATCAATTTGTTCCTGTGCACTCGTTTCATCTAACACTTCCATATGGACATATTGTTCAAAAGCTTCTTTTGCTTCCATTAATACATCTATTAACATCGTAATTTCTTCCGATTGATCATCATTTACAATTCCAATACGAATTGGTTCTGCCTCTTCCGTTTGTAACGCTTGAACAGATAAAAATAATGTCGCTCCAATCATAATAATTGGAGAAAGCAAAATAAGAGGGAATGTGAGCCATTTCCTCTTACTTTGCTTTACATAAATTTGTAGGAACATGAAATAATGTTTCAATGTTTGCATGTTTTCACCTTATTGCTTTTTTAAAAAAATTAATCTCTCACACTCTTTTTCTTAAATTACTACCATTAAAAAGCTGACATTTCCATGAAGTAACCCATCATCCACTTTTCAAAATTCGGTTCGATAACTTCTTCTACATATTTCATTAACTCAGATTCTGACATTTTACCAATGTCTTTTTCTTTGCTCGTATCTGGCATTTCAACAGACTTAATCTTTTCACCGTCAACATCGACATTTAATTCAATTTGACCAGCATAAAAGTCTGATAAATCTGTAGAAAACGTGTTTTCTGATGTCATGTTATCTTTATCATACGTACCAGAACCATCCCAGTTAATCGCAAAATTGAAGTAATCTGATTCCACACCAAATTCACGTTCAAAGTCTTTTTTCGATTTTTCTACAGATTCTTCCCCACGATATACGATGTTAAATTCATCATAATCGTCTGCAAATGTTAAAGTGACCTCGTCTTCTGCTTGATCATCTTTCCATGTTAATGAACCATCTAAGTTGAACACAACATCATCATATTCATCTTCGAAACCGAACTCGTATGCGAAAGCTACTTCTTCTTTAGAAACTTTTTGATCTCCTTTAATTTTTAAAGTTCCTTCATTAGAACCTTCTCCTGCATTAAAGGCAAAGTCTCTTTTTACGATTGTATCTTTATCGACCCAAATAGTTGATGTAAGCCCCTCTTTAAATACGCCATCTTCAAATGATTCTTGCACTTCTTCAATAGCGTCATCAAAATCATCCATCATATCTGAAACCATTACTGCATTTCCAGCTCCAACAGCTACTTCTAATTTATCTGCAACAATTTCTTTTAATTTGTCGTCTTCTTTCATTTTTGATAATACTTTATCTGCAATTTCTTTAATTTGATCTTCATCTAACTTCATCGTAATTTTTTCAGTCTTGACCTCATCACCTAATACTTTTACTTTTTCACTTTCACTTGTAAATGAATCTTCTGGTAATTCATCAAAAACAAATTTAGCATATTCATCTTCTAAATATTTTTGCTCATCTTCTGTAAATAGTTTCTGTTGATCAAAAAACTGACCGAAATCATATTCCGTATCATCGTCATCAAATGTGTATGGATCAATTTCCTTTAATAAATCCCCTACATCTTCATCATTAATTTTTAACACTTCATCTAAAAATGGCAAAACGATAAATAAGTCATTCTCTGTTAATGCAACACTAAAATCTTCAATCTTCATTCCCATTGCATTTGCACTTATATGTGTTACCATTTCTTTCTCTTTCATATCTGTCTCTGTTTCTAATACTAGATTAATATTATTCACGATCTCTTCTATCTCTGAAAAACCGTAAGCACCTGGATCTGTATAGTTTCCACTAATATCCATATCGACCCCAACTGCATTTTCTTGTTGGAATTCATACCAATCTTTTTCTAGACTATAACGCTCTTCAAAGAAATCACGCGCTCCGTCAAATGAAGCTTTTTCTGCTAAAAAATATTGTGCCTTTGGAGATGACGTTTTCACCATTGTATATGCTGCTACTCCACCAGCAATAACGATAATAGCAATAATAATTCCAATAATAAGTCCTTTTGAACTCTTTTTCGGACTGTTTTCTACTGTCTCACTCATTGAAGTACCCCCTCTTTATCTCAATTACATTTCCATTGTATGACAAGAAATGTAAAACATGTTACCGCAATTATACATAACTTGTAACCTATATGCCTAATAATTATATGCTACATTTCAAAAGTGATTCATTAGACTCAAAAATAAAATTTAAACTGGTCATAATATCGGCTTATTTCTAATCGGTCGTCTCCTATTGATACAACGGTAACTTCCCCTTTAATTTCTTCCATCTCTTCTTCTTTTCCATCATCCATTTGAACTACAAATGTAAATTCTATATGTAACTCATTTTCATTTCCGTTTATTTCTTTTACTTGAAAATCATCCACGGTTATATCTGCTTCATTTTCATCGACGATGGCAACTGGATACTTCATTTCATTTGGCATTAAATCAGCATATGCTTCTTCTGTCACATATGTACTCAATAATTCTTGGTGTTCTACTAGTTTTTCAGGAGCATCTAAATCGATGGCATCATAAGAAATCGTATACATTTTTTTAACAAATTTTTCAGCTATTTGAATTGCCGCTTCTTTTTTCGTTTCAAGTGGATCAGTATGTTCATTTGTGTCATTTGTTGTACAAGCAGCTAAAATAAAAATGAATGCGATGATAAGTGAGGACATTGCTTTCTTTTTTCGCATCGTCATCCCTCCTTGTGCTATATGTATACCCATAATAGAAAAAATGTAACAAAAAGAGCACAACAAAAGGCATAGCCGTTTTACTTTGCGACTATGCCTATCTTTTTAAATGGCTCTTTGTTCAAGAGTATTGGTTGCCCAATTAAAGTCACTTAGTATTGAAATGTTTAGAGTCATTTATAAATAATATAGTGTAAATTCATCACTTCGGAAATGTACTACGCTTTCTGCTGGCGCTGCTAAGCCACCTTGGCCTATCCGTGCGGTGTCTAGGCGTGGCTTTTCATCCGGCAGGAGTCCACGTACATTTCCTACGTTTCATTTAGTTGTTTACAATTTGTTTTCTATTTTTATACCAAAAAAGGTGCCAGCGGATTTTTCACCGAAGTCATGTATTGTAGAGCCTTTAAAATACAGGTATCATTATTAAATGTCTCGATCATTGAATTTCATTTCTAGTTTTTGGGACGTATCACCTTTTGTTTACCAAATGGTGTCCTTTCTCTCTAAACTAATGGTTTCCAATCCCTTTTCGATCATCTTTAATGCGGAAGGATAAAATAAAGCCAATTGCTGCTAAAATCCCCGCAAACATAAAGGATACGTTGACTCCGTGAATCATTCCTTCCACCGCTTTTTCAGGAATTGCAGCTGTTGCCATTACTGTAACGAACACAGCTGTACCAATCGCACCGGCTGACTGGCGAAATGTATTGTTCATCGCCGTACCGTGCGGAATTAAATGATCAGGTAATTGATTCAATGCTAATGTCGTCATCGGCATCATCACCATCGCAATCGACACCATTCGAATTGCATTCATCGTTGCAAGATAAGCGAACGTCGTTTCCTCAGATAAAAATCCGAACGCAAATGTTGTGACAGTTAATAAAAATAATCCAATCACACCTAGCCATTTCCCATTAAAATGGTCGAATAAGTAACCAGTTATCGGGTTCATAATTCCCATAATAATCGCACCTGGAAGTAATACTAATCCAGAATGTAGTGCCGAATACCCTAACATATTTTGCATATATAACGGTAAAATAACATTCGTACCTATCATCGCTGCAAATACAATCATCCCTAAAATAGTTGCAAGCGTGAACGTTTTATAAGAAAACACGCGAAATTCTAATATCGGCTGTTCTAATCGTAATTGACGTTTGATAAAGATATAAAGAGAAATACCTCCAATAATAATCGTTCCTATTACTTGGATATTCGTCCAACCGAGGTCACCCGCGACACTAAATCCATATAAAATTCCACCGAAACCGATCGTTGATAATATAATCGAAACGAGGTCTAATTTTGGATTTTTTTGTTCTGTCATATTTTTCAGTAAGAAATATGCTGTAATTAAGTTTAAAACAGCAATTGGCAAGACGACATAAAACACACTTCTCCATGGGAATTGATCGACTAACCAACCAGATAGACTCGGTCCAACTGCAGGAGCAAATGCGATAATTAAACCGAATAATCCCATCGCTGTCCCACGTCTTTCAATTGGGAAAAGTAAAAATAAAATCGTCTGCATTAATGGCATCATAATTCCTGCACCTGATGCTTGAAAAATACGTCCTATAAGTAATATCGAAAATTGTGGTGCAATGGCACAGAGCAATGTACCAAATGTAAATAAACCCATCGCTGTCATAAAAAGACCACGATTCGTAAACTTATCAATTAAAAATGCGGTAATTGGAATCATAATTCCATTGACGAGCATAAATACTGACTGGAGCCATTGTGCCGTACTTTCACTAAGTTGTAAATCTTCTATAATTGGTGGAAGTGCTGTTCCTAATAAAGTTTGGTTCAATATTGTAATAAACGCTCCAGACATTAACACAATAAATAACGGAAGGTTTTTCTTCCAATTAAATGATTCTATATTAGACATGTAAAACCAACTTTCCATCTAAGGATAATTAACACACTTACTTATATACCCTAACATAAGAGAAAAACAACATTCAATTAGATGGTTTCAAAAAGCTCCGTTTTCAGCCCTTTTATATTATCTGTACTTCTGATATAACCTCTACTGCTAATGTTTAGTCGATGATTTATAGGATTACTTCATCCATTGCAGCACTTTTCTCTTCAAAAATGTAAAGCTTTTTCCATGTAGGAACAATAATGTTTGAGTGATTAACAAACAAAGAACGACAACAGCCCAAATTTTTAAAAAAACAGCAATAAAATTCGCTACTGAATCATATGAATGAAAATAACCCCTTTCATACATCGTATATGTAAAAGCAAAAAACATACCGAATGTAAAATTACGCGACCATTGTGTCACATGATAACTAAACAAGCCGTGACGTAAATGATAACGTTTATACCGTTTCCATGCACGAACACATTCCATCCCTTCAATAAATAAGAAAAATATTACCGTAACTCCCCAGACGATGAACGTTATGTGAAAAGAGAATGCATTTGTCAACACCATTGCTAAACCAGTAATCGATAAGGCCCCATGGATAATACAGTTCGTATTTGCCCAATCATCTGCCAATGTCCAATTCATTTTTGTATAAGAACGAATGATCAATACGAAACCAACCATATAACAAACCAAGCCTAAACCAATCACCCATGGAAATATCGGAAATATAAATGAGCCAAACATATGATATAACATTAAGACACCTGATTGAATGCTTACCGTCGATAATAAAACAATGCCATCTACTTTCATCGTTTTATGTGTCGTACATAAATAAATAAACGAACGTACATACATGAAAAGAAAACATGAAAGAAACACTATATTTACGATTGTCAAAAATTGTAACCACGGAAGAACATTTTCGGTGTACATTTTTATGACGATACAAAAAACAGATAATGCTGCTATCCAAGTACCTAAAGCAAACGAACGAACCGGTTGCTTCATTAATTCCTTCATTTTACTCACTTCACTATATGTAAAAATAACCATGAACAAAACAATGATAGTAATGACACTGTACAATAAAACAAAAAAAGTATCATTACGGTTTAAAAAAGAAAAATAGTCAAATGCACCGATGAAAAATATACCAAATGCCATGACAATAGCTGGTGCAGCTGGTTCAATCGAAAATTTCCTGCGCGAAAAATCCATTTTTACACTTCCTACTAAATAATGTCCTTATTCAGTATATCAACGAACGTGCAAATCATTCATGTTTTCTGTCTTCCGATATATGTAAAGTTCATTTTTATCGAATAAAAATAGACGATTCAAGTTAATACCCTGAATCGTCACTCGTTATGTTGTCGATCATTTTGTAATCATATGTTTGAAGTGGTTTTTCGGCTGGTCCTTCCAATACTTCTCCTGTATAAGTAAAACGGGATCCATGACAAGGGCAATCCCAACTTTTTTCTGCATCATTCCATGCAACTTCACAACCAATATGTGTACAAGTTGTATCGACAATATGCACCTTCCCGGAAGGATCTTTATAAACCCCTTTTCTGTCCATCCCCTCCCGAATAACTGTCGCTTGATCCAGTTCTAAATGTTCAATATCACTCGATAACACTTCTAGCTTTCCTTTGAGTAAATGCCCAACGACATTGACATTTTGCTTTAAGAAATTTTTCACACTTGCAGTCGCATGAAATCGAGATGGCTGATACAACGAACGAAATCTGTTTTCCTTTCCAAGGACAATATCTTTTATTAGATGAGCGGCAGCCGTTCCGTTTGTCATACCCCATTTTCTAAAACCTGTCGCAATTAAAATGTTTTCCTCATTTGGTGTAATACTCCCGACATATGGAATTTCATCTAAAGTCGTTAAGTCTTGTGCCGACCATTTCGCGACTTCTTTCTCAAGATGAAAATGTTCCATACCGAATGTATGTAAATGACGATAATGCGCGGATGTATCTTCAGCTTCCCCCGTACGATGTTCATCACCAATAAGAAGTATTGCTTGTTTTCCATCTATCGTCGTTTGACGAATGGAACGAGCGGGTTTTTCCGCATTAATATACATACCTCCAGCATATTTTTCTTTTAATGTTGCAGCAACTACATAGGAACGCTCCGCATACATTCTCATTGCATACATGCCAAGTCCTTCATAAAACGGATAATGTGTTGCACAAACAATATATTTTGCACCAATTTCTTTTTCATTTTTCGTCTGTAAAACAGCCCGCACACCTGACGTTATGTTGACAGCCGTTACTTGCTGAAAAATTTTACCGCCAAGCTTTTCAAAAGCCTTCAACAAATGCAAACAATATTTTACCGGATGAAATTGCCCTTGACCAGATAATTTTAAAGCATTTTTAATTGGAAGTGATATCGGAATATCTGTCGTCAGCTCTCCTTTTATATGCAACTGTTCATATGCGACATATTCATCTTCAATATCCTTTTCTCCTTTTTCTGTCATCGCATAAAGATAAGCTGTTTCATCACGCCATTCACAATTTATATTTTCTTCTTCCACTATTTTCCGCATCCACTTTACCGCATTTTTATTTGCTTCATAATATAGACGGGCTTCATTTTTACCAATTGATTTCAGTAGTTTATTGTAAATTAATCCATGTTGCGCAGTTACTTTTGCCGACGTATGTCCTGTCGTCCCATGTAAAACATCATTCGCTTCCACTAACACAACGGATAACCCTTCCTTTGCAAGTAAATATGCTGTCGTTATCCCTGTAATTCCAGCACCTACGACACATACATCTGTTTCCATATTTTTCGTTAAAGTCGGATATGTCGGAATAGCTACCGACTGAAGCCAATACGCCGTTTGTTCATCTTTTTTCATCGTTACACTCCTCCTATATATACCATGTCCTATTCAGCAAAAAATTATGCTACACGTCTTTTAAATGATGGAAAGATTTCTTTCAACCATGACAAGCTTTCGCAATAAAAGAATATGTACATTTAAATAAATAAAAAAAGCAACCTTGAGATACATCTCATAAGGTTGCAATAACGGCGTGTACCGTTTATGTTTCAGGAATTTTTATTCACTTTTCGGATATTCTCTAACACCTGCCAACATACGAAGGCCATTGAAAATAACGAGCAATGTGCTCCCTTCATGAATAATGACCGCAAATGTCATGTTCATATTTCCTGTAATATTTAAAATAACGAGCAATACGACGATGGCGAGTGCCATAAAAATATTTTGCCAAACAATTTTCCGTAACTTTTTCGCAAGTTTATGTGTATATGAAAAACGTGTTAAATCATTTTTCATTAAAACGGCATCCGCTACATCAATGGCAATATCTGTACCTTCTCCCATCGCGACGCCAATATCTGCTGTCACAAGTGCCGGTGCATCATTTACACCATCTCCGACCATCGCCATTACTGGATAATCTTTTTTCAAATCTGTAATCATTGCCGCCTTTTCCTCTGGCATAATATTTCCACGAACTTCATCTAAGCCTAGCTTCCGTCCAATTGCCTCACCCGTACGTTTCGCATCACCAGTTAACATCACAGTATGAATACCTTCAGATTTAAAATAATCAATCGCTGCTTTCGACGTTTCTTTCGGTACATCTTGAATGGCAATTAACCCTAATACTTTGTCATCTGTACCAAAGTATACAACAGTTTTTCCTTCATGTTCAAATTGCTCTGTTTGTTGTTGAATATCTGTTGGGATAACATGATAAGATGTCGGTTTTCCTATTTTGTACGTTTGTCCATTTAGTGTTCCGACAAGTCCAATGCCGATTACATTTTCTACTTCCATTTCATCTGGAGTAATTGTGTCATAATACTCTATTATTGCCTGTGCTAACGGGTGGTTGGATTTACTTTCCATTGATACAATGACACGTTCAAATGTATTTCGGTCTGCTTCGATTATTTCAGTGGAGAAATATGTTTCCGTTACAACAGGTTTTCCTGTCGTTAATGTCCCTGTTTTATCAAATGCTACTGCATTTAAATCTGATAAATTCGATAAATAAGAACCACCTTTAAATAAAACTCCACGTTTTGCTAAATTACTAATCGCCGATAATGTTGCTGGAATATCTGTTACCGCAAGTGCACATGGCGATGTTGCAATTAAAAATACCATTGTACGATAAAAACTCTCATAACTCGACCAACCAAATACGTAAAAACCTAATAAATAAAATAACGGTGTTAATACGAGTACAATGGATACATAAACTGGTTCAATACGCTTAATTAAAGCAGCTGTACGAGAGATATTCGTTTGTGCTTGGCTTACCATTTCGATAATTTGTGAAATGACTGTTTCAGAACTATCCTTCGTCACTTCCATGATCATCGTGCCTGTTCCGTTTATCGTACTACCAAACAATGTATCGCCTGCTTTTTTCTCGACAGGAATACTCTCACCAGTTATCGCCGCTTGATCCACAGCACTTTCCCCTGAAACTACAACACCATCTGTTGGGATTTGATCTCCATTTAAAATAGATAATTGATCTCCTATAGTTAAATCTGCCACATCAACGATTTCTATTTCACCATCTGGCTTTATGCGTCGGGCATTCGTCGGGTTTAATTGCAATAAATTCGTAATTTCTTTATTACTTTTACTTTCTGCATAATGTTCTAAAAAATGCGCCCCAGCAAAAATTAATATAAGCAATGCGGCTTCCATAAAGTCACCGATAATGACTGCTCCAATTGCTGCCAATGTCATTAAAATATGGACATTTGGTATGAATTTTTTCTTTTTTATTGATTGCTTATACGTATCAATAAATCCTTCCATAATAATATGGTAACCAGATAATATAATCGAGACGACAAATAAACTATTTTTAAAAATGACCGGACTTACAAATAGGGCAACAAAAAAAGCAACGAGCCCAACAAAAAATAAGATAACTTCTTTATTTCCACCATGACTATGATCATGGTCATGCCCGCAATTACTCATAATTGTATATCTCCTTTACGTGTTCTATTGCTGTATCAAATAAATCATGTACGTGATCATCATCTAAATGATAAATAACTTTTCTCCCTTCTTTCTTGTTCGAAACAAGTCTAGCCATTTTTAAATCTTTTAAATGGTGTGATACAGCACTTTGACTCATCCCAACATGTTCACTAATCTCTGTTACTGTTAACGAATGTTGTTTTAAAGCATATAATATTTTAATTCGCCCTTTATTGGCGATAGCTTTGAAAAAATTAACGACATCTTCTTCTAAAAGTTCATCTAACATTTCTATTTGTTCGTGCTCCATATACATCCTCATTTCATATTTATTTGAATATATGATAAATTGTTCATATGTTCATTAATTAAATTATAAACAATTTTTATGAAAAGGTCAATGAGGAAATAGTGGATAACTGGTGGAAAGTTTCATTTCAGTTTATTTTTGTATGGAGATCAAAACTTTCACCCCTTTAAAAAGAGAGTTATATTACATTTTATTGTGTTGATTTGACAAAAATCCATAAAAAAAGCACGAACCCTCAAAGGGTCCGTACGTTTATCCGACCTATATTTTATGCCTCTTTTGCAGGATTTGCCTCGACATCGATAGAAATTTTGATTTTATCACCAACGAGTACCCCACCAGCTTCTAACGCTTGGTTCCATGTAAGACCAAAGTCTTTTCGATTTAAGGCTCCTCTAACAGCAAATCCAGCAACTTCTTGACCCCATGGGTCTACTGCTTTTCCTTCAAATTCTGCTGCAAATGTTATTTCCTTTGTAACACCCTTCATCGTAATATCACCGATAATATCGAATTCATCCTCGGCTGTTTGCACGATTTTTTTCGAGGCAAAATTTATTTTTGGATATTTATCTACTTCAAAAAAGTCTGGAGACCGTAAATGGTTATCACGGTCCTCATTTGATGTGTCAATTGACCTGACATCTATGTCAAACGTAATAGTACAATTCGCTAAATCTGCTGGGTCTCCATCAATCGTTCCGGTAAATTCCCCAAAACGTCCACGTACTTTTGACACCATCATATGTTTCACTTCAAAACCTACACTCGTATGGCTTCCATCAATATTCCATTTTACCAATTCATTCCACTCCTTTTACGTATGTTTTTCTAACATTTCCTTTATGACAACCGCTTGGTTGTGTGTTTCATCCTTTGCACCAAACAGTAATGTGATCGTCTTATTCTCTTTTTGCATTTGTTTCAATTGGTCATAATTAGCTTTTTGTGCTCCAGATTGTAACTCTTTTTCGTACTTTTTCTTAAATATAGCAAATTTATCTACTTCATGGTTGAACCATTTGCGTAATTCTTTTGAGGGACCGATTTCTTTCATCCATTCATCCAAATTCGCCTTCTCCTTTGAAACACCACGTGGCCATACACGATCAACTAATATGCGTACACCATCATCCTTTGTCGCATCATCATAAATTCGTTTCAATTTCACTTCAATGGGTCACCACTCCTTATATACTAGGATCATTCTTTATATTCCTCTATTACATTCAAAATAAACATATTAAACTAAGTGAACTATAAAAGAGAATGAAAATCGGTCCTGTTTATCTTTTAGTAATAAACAGGACCGATTTTTTATAAATAAAAACTATTTATGACCAATCATTTAAATAATTAACCAATAACATGCCAATTATGATTGACAGTCACTTCGATTACTTTATATCGTAAAATATAATTTGCAATAATTTCCGATACATCAATCGGAATTTCCTTCACAACTGGACAAGATTTAAACATCATATAATCCCCACCACCACTCGCACGATAATTATTCATTACAACATGCAATTTATCGTCAGCTTGTAATGGATGATCTTTATATAATAACTTTGTAATCCGTTTTCCTTCTTCTTTCGATACATCTATTTCATATTCAATCCCATCCCACATATCATAATTAAAATGTTGAGGTTTTGGATATAAGAAGCGATCATTCACGACAATATCTCCGGCATCGTTTTTGGTAAAATAAGTAGCTGATAATTCTAATGCTTCCTTTATAACTTTCCCGGTTGCTTCTATGACGACTAACGTATTTGGATAAATATAGTTACTGACAACACTTCGCATCGTCACATCTTTTGGAAATCCTGGTGCTAAATTATCAAATAAAGCCGTGCAAGACACATCCACATCAGCAACATCCATTTGTACTCTATTTAAAAAATCAATCAAAGGACTATCTTTTAACCGTATTTGCATCGGATCATGAACTAGCATATCGCCCTCAATATGTCCAATCGGTTGATCTAACCATTCTTGAGTACTATTTTCATACGGCGTAATAAGTTCTAATATACGATCATCTGCCTCGACACCATCAACAAAAAGCAAGCTGGACTCTTTTTGTACGACAGCATAATCCGAACCATTTTTCTCAATTTGTAATATTACTTTTCCTAAAGCTTTTCCTTGTGAACCCGGTTGTACTACTAGTACACCATTCACAAATTCATTTTCAATTTCACGATGTTGATGACCGGTTAATAACACATCTATTTCAGGTAACTCCATACATAATTCGTACCCTCTATTTTCCCCGGTTAATGTTTCTGTCGGTTCTCCTGTTTGTAAATCACGTTCAAACCCGCCATGATAAGCTACGACGACAATATGCACCCGTTCTACCTCTTTTAAATAAGACACCCATTTTTTCGCTACGTCAACTGGATTTAAAAATTGCATTCCAGAAATATGTTCTTCTTTCTCCCAATTCGGAATATAATCTGTCGTTAATCCTAAAATACCAACACGAATTCCATCTGCCACTTCTTTTACCATATAAGGATTCCCATAATATGGTTCCTTCGTTTTTTCATCCACAATATTTGCAGAAAGCCAAGGATAATTCGATTCATCAATTGCCCGTTGTAATAAATCTTTTCCATAATTGAATTCATGGTTCCCTAAAATATTGGCATCATAGTTTAATTCATTCGTCACTTGAATCATTGGGTTTCGTAAATGTTGCTCATATTTTGCATAATGATATGTTAAAGGTGTCCCCTGAATTAAATCGCCATTATCAATCAATAATAAAGCTTCATGTTTTTTTCTTTCTTCTTGAATGATTGTTGCAATTTTTGCAATGCCTAAGTCTGCATGTCCATTCGTTCCATATTGAATTGGAAACACATTTCCATGTATGTCACTCGTTTCTAATAAAACTAATTCATGTATTGTCATAGCTATTGATCCTTCCTTCATACTTCCTAATAGTCATTCACTTTTGTATGTTTAAAGTATAACAAACAACAATAGAAACTTGAATGGATTTTATTTTAAAATTTTTATTCCATTACGAGGATGGGACAAAACTCAGTGAAATAAAAAGGTAATTTCAGTAGATTTATTTTACTGGAATTACCTTTTCTTTTTATTTGATCGACTATGTCGCTCCATAAATCTACTACGCTTTCCGCGGGCCGGCCTCAACCGATAGAGAAAGAAATTCACTTTCTCTTTCGTTTTCGGACACGGCTTGTCCCGCAGGAGTCTTCGTAGATTTATTT